>JAFAQY010000045.1 GCA_019261985.1 Bryobacterales bacterium
GAGCTGCCCCCGCAGCTTGCGGCCGATGATGGGCTGAGCCGGTTTCCAAGCTTTGGCGGGCGCCCCCGGATTAAGCATGTCGTTCAATGTGCTTCCCGGAGCGAACGTGGCCCACGACCAACCCCAATTGTTCACCGGAGCGATGAACGCCGCGTGCTTGCTGCGAAAATCTCCATCGCGGAAAGTGCACAGATTGGAAGTTGACGCCGGTCCGCGGAACGCGCCCACGGGCTGCGGCATCAGCCCCCAAACCAACATGCAGGAGTGATCCATCAAGTTTCTCCCCACCTGATCGCTGGTTTTTGCGGCTCCCGACGCCAGCAACAGCTTGGCCGTTTCGACGCTATGCGCGGCGATGACATAAATCTTTGCTCGCGCTGTGTGGACGGTATGTTCGGGCGAGTTCGGATCGTTGTAGCGCTTATAGGCAATGCCCGTAACGCGGCCGGTCGCCGGATCGATCTCGATTTTCGACGCCACCGACTGCGCCTGAATCGTAAGGCGCTCGCGATGATCGCGCACCGCCGCCGCGAGCGTCTTCAGGGCGTTGTATTTCGCCTGTACCGGGCAGATCGGAACGCAATTCGAATTGCCTTCGCAACGCACGCCGACTGCGGCGTCCCACAACGATCCCGCCGGTTGGTAGTACTTATTCGTCCGTGGATTTTTTCGCGGAATCGAATTCCTGCTCATGGGCGTGCTGATCAGGCTCAGGTTGTAGGTTTCGCCTGCATCCTGAACGGGAAGACCGTTGACTGTCCGGATCAGCTCTTGATCGATATAGCTTTGCGGCATCTTTTCCATGGGCAGATCGTAATCGTGCCCGAAATAGTTGTCGCCCATGTTCGGCAAAATCTGCTCGACTGCGTTTCCCGATACGCCGATTTCCGTTTCGGCCTGCTCGTAATAGGGCCGCAGATCTTCGTACGAAATCGGCCAATCCACGCCTTGGCCGTATTTGCTGGACAGCTTGAAATCGTTCGGTAGCATTCGCAGAGCCGTCCCGTTCCAGTGCAGCGTCGTACCGCCTTGACCGCGAAAATAATCGCTCAAAAACGGCAGCTTGCCGGTTTGGACGAAGTAGCCGGACGCGGGATCCTTCCAGTAGGGACTGCCGGCCTGAACGCAATCCTGTGACTTCGCATTAGGGTTCGGCGGATACGGAGAGTTGGGGACCTTGATGGGATTGGCGTAGAACCGCTCGAGGAATTTTTGATAGTCGTGGTAGGCCGCTTCGCCTTCCAGGTGAAAGCCGCGCCCCGCTTCCAAAATTAGAACCCGCTTTCTCTCCGCGACCAGTCTCTTCGCAATAATTGCGCCGGTGACGCCCGCGCCGACGATGACAACGTCGTAAATTTCCGGCATTGTTTACTCCGTGGCGCCCGCCTCGCGGGCGGAGGTGGCATCGCGAATCGCGATCTGCACCGGCGGCGCGCTCCAGGTCCCGTATCCCGGCTGCTTCGCGCCTTGCGGATGCGTTCCCGCTGCGCGCCAGACCAGTCCTTCGGTGTAGGCGGCCGCCGAGATCACTCGATTGAAATCGTTAGGATTCGTGCCGAATTCCTCGCGCCACGCAATTGGTGTTTGGGTCCACTGGCCGAGATACCACATCTGTATAATCGACTTCGCCACAGGCCCGAGCTTTCGGTCGGCGACCAGAATGTGTTTCGAGATGGCTTCCTCTACTTTGTCGGGATCGTCGAGATGGCTGCTCTCAAGCCCGGCGATCTTCGTCCACAACTCGCTGCAGATTTCTTCGCCGATGGTTTCCAGCAAGGTGTCGCGATAGAGCTCCGACATTCCCGTGCCGATCAGATCCAGCCTTCCGAATCCTGTGAGCAGCGCGGAGCAATGGAGAAAATCCTTCATGGAATCTTTTTTCTTAAGCATAAATTTCCTCACACGTTTACCAAGTACGGACGGCTCTCCGTGGCCGCGGGCGGCGTTTGATACACCCGCACCGCCCCTAGCTTTGCTTCCGCCAGCAGTTTCTGCATATTTAGCCGCATCGGGTCCTTGCTCCTTCCGAGCTGTAGCTGAACGGTTTCTGCTTTCAAGCCGGTGAAATACGTACTAAAGCTTCCGCGGATATTCCAATTCGATGCGACGAGTATATCGTCGGGCAGAACCGGCCGGCGCCGGTCGGCGCACTGTGGTTCAAAGGCGAGGTTCAGGTTCGCCGCCGCGCAGGCCGGCGGTTTTGCGGGCAGTGTGCTGAAGAGCGTTATCGGCGACGGATTCCCCACCTGCGGTGTCAGTCCTCCGAGATGCGCTTGAAGGCGGTAGATGTACCCGGCCGCCGGCGTTCGAGGAACCTTTTTGGGATTGTCGCTTTTCAATTTCGCCGCGTAAGCAGGATCTAGAACCGTATAGTCCCAATCGGTGCAGGACGTGCCCGGAGGATTGTTTTCACATGGGAGCTGGTAATCGAAAAGTGTAAAGAACTTCTGCTCGCCAAACTCGTCCGCGCCGGCCTTCACCGCCACCTGATTATCGGCGGGGACATTCACGCGATACCCACCAAGGGTCTTGGTCTGTTCCTGCCCCAGGACGAAATCTTCAAAAGATATGTCGGGTACGCGTCCCTCCTGTTTCCAGCGCTCCGGGTATGCGATGATGTTCAACTCCACTTCATTGGTTGTGGACATTCCCGGGTTGCTGGGCGCCTGGCCGGAGCCCAAATGAGCGGTGTAATTCTGAAACTCCATTGTCACCACGCCACTGCCTCGCCCGCCGACTTCCGCGGGCGCTAACGTCGTGTTCGTCAAATATGGTTGTAGCGCTTTGATCGGCGCTCGATAGAAAACAGTGAGCGACGAAAGTGTCGCGTAATAAAACGGGAAATGAAACAGCGGAGTTGGATCGGGAAACCATTTGTTCGGTGTGCTCACGCGCGGTTTTCTCCTCGAGTTTTGCCGGCTGGCCTAAGCGGCTTGATTTTGTGGATACCGAGCTATTATATGGGCACACGTTTGGAAAGATCAATCGTTTTTCGGAATTATCGTTTTTGTATTAGTGCGGTGAACGATGCCGGCACAGGCTTCAGCCCGGCTTCAGCCTGTGATGGACAAGCTGAAGCTTGTCCTACCTGGACTGCGGGAAACCCAAATCCACCTTGCTTGTGCCTGGGTCCGGCCAGCGGCTGCTGACGACCTTTGCCCGCGTATAAAACTGGACGCCTTCGGGGCCGTACATGTGAAGATCCCCAAATAGGGACGCTTTCCAGCCGCCGAAGCTGTAATACGAGACGGGCACCGGGATCGGCACGTTGATTCCCACCATCCCAACTTCCACGTCGAACTGAAATTGCCGCGCAGCGCCGCCGTCGCGCGTGAAGAGGGCGACGCCGTTACCGTAGGGATTGCGGTTGATCACGCGCAGTGCTTCGGTGTAAGTATTCGCGCGGATGACCGAGAGCACTGGGCCGAATATCTCGTCATCGTAGCAGCGCATGCCCGGCCGGACATTATCGAGTAACGATGCGCCGAGAAAGAATCCGGCGCGGCGGCAGGCCGGGTCACGCCGCCCATCCAGAACGACCTTCGCTCCTTCCGATTCCGCATCGGCGAGATACGATGCTACGCGGTCGCGGTGCTCGCGGGTGATCAGCGGTCCCATTTCGGTTTGTGGGTCGATCCCTGGCCCGACGTTGAGGCGCGCCATTCGGCCCGCGATTGCCTCGACTAGCGGGCCGGCAACCGCCCCGACCGCGACCACTGCGGAAATCGCCATGCAGCGCTCGCCCGCCGATCCGCATGCCGCGGACACAGCCGCGTCGGCAGCCATATCGATATCCGCGTCCGGCAGCACCAGCATGTGATTCTTTGCCCCGCCCAGAGCTTGGACGCGCTTGCCATTTCGGGTAGCCGCCTCGTATATGTGCTTGGCGACCGGAGTGGACCCGACAAAGCTCACGGCTTTGACGTCCGGGTGTTCCAATACGCGGTCGACTGCAACGCTGTCGCCCTGAATTACATTGAACACACCATCGGGCACGCCCGCGCGCTTTGTCAGCTCCGCCAAAAGCAAGCTCGCGGAGGGATCTTTCTCCGAAGGCTTCAAGAGGAAAGTGTTGCCGCAAGCGATGGCATTCGGGAACATCCACATCGGAACCATGGCGGGAAAGTTGAACGGCGAGATACCTGCGACCACGCCCAGAGGCTGGCGGATTTGATAGACATCGACGCCGCGGCTCGCCTGTTCGGAAAAACCGCCTTTCAGGAGATTGGGGATGCCGCACGCGAATTCGAGGTTTTCGAGGCCTCGGGCGACCTCGCCCAAAGCGTCGGGAAGCGTCTTGCCGTGCTCGGCCGTGATCATTTCGGCGATTTCACGGCGGTGGGCGTCGACGAGTTCGCGGAGCTTGAACATAATTTCCGCGCGGCGAGAAAGCGGCGTCGAGCGCCACTCGGGGAGGGCGTGGTTCGCGGCCTCGACGGCACGATCGATAACTTCAACGGCGGCGAAATCTACACGCGCCTGGGGTTCACCGGTCGCGGGGTTCCAGACGATGGCGGAATGTTCGCCGGCTGAAGCCTGCGCTACACCATTGATCCAGTGGCTTACAGTTCGAATTGAGGTTGACGTGTCCGCGACGGCCATTGGTAGAAGTTTAGCGCGGCGCTGGCTTACGCGGGGCCGGTTAAAAAGTGAGCTTCACCGCAAGCTGCACCAGCCTTGGCGACGCTGCCTTTACCACCTGTCCAAAAAGCGCGGGATCGGAAATACCGCCGTTTACCGCGGCAGGGCCAAAGAACTGGGTGTGGTTGAACGCATTAAAGGCTTCCAGGCGAAATTGGAGGTTGCGGGATTCTCCCAACGGCGTGTTCTTTAACAGAGCAAGGTCGAAATTGATCGCGCCAGGTCCATGAAAAGATCGCCGGGAAGCGCTACCGGGCGTGCCAAGCGCGTTCATGCTGTAGTCAGACGTATTGAAATAAGGCAGCCCGTTCCGGGGATTTCCGTTCAGGTTCAGAGGGCCGCCGTTGTAGTCCGGAAGATCCAAACTATGATTGTTCACGCCATTCGGAAGGCTGCCCATTAGCGAGTTGTCGCCGTCCGAGTGCAGCGTCACCGGGAATCCGGTACTCAGGCGCGTGATGCCCGATAATTGCCATCCTGCGGTAATCGCCCGAGCATGGGAGAAAATGCGGTCGAACGGAAGCTGCCATTGATAACTCGCGACAAAATTGTGGGTCAAATCGAACGCGGAAAGTGCCCGTGTCAGACGCAGATTATAAGGATTCGCGGTATCGGAGATGCTCGACGCCTGATCCATGGACTTGCTAAATGTGTAACCGATCAGAAAACTTACGTTTTTTCCGTTATGCCGCAGCGAGGCTTCAAGCGCGTTGTAGGCTGAATTGCCTGCGGAGGAGGAGTAATCGTCGTTTGCGAACGCCGGACCTAGCCCTTGCCGGGTTCCTTGAATGGTCTGTCCCGCCGCCGTGATATACGTCGTAGACTCGCCGAAGGGGCCGCACGTCGGCGAGCCCGGCGCAACCGCGCTCTGCTGGCTCAGCGCAAGACATAAGGCCGGATTGCCTGGGTTAGCGGAGTAAACCAAAAGAAGATGGTGCGCCTGCGATCCA
>JAFAQY010000024.1 GCA_019261985.1 Bryobacterales bacterium
ACAGGCGCGGTCTGCGGCTACGAGGCCGGCGCGGCGATTGGGCGCGCTCTTATGGACCGCGAAATAGTTCGCCGGTTCAGGCCAACCGGAATTACAGGCACGATCGGGGCGGCGGTGGGCGCCGCCCGCATGCTCGAACTCGGCGAAAGCGCCATCACCAGCGCCTTGGGGTTCGCCGCGAACGCGACCGTGGGACTGAATGAATGGCCCGGCCCGGGTGCGGACGATATGTTTTTCCACGTGGGCTTCGCCGCGCGGAACGCAGTCACAGCGGTAGAACTGGCCGAGCTTGGGGCCTATGCATCGGAGACCTCGCTCGACGGCGCGGCAGGACTATTTGCCGCGCTCGGCAGGCTGGAACGCGCGGCGGACGTCGCGGCATTTGAAGGTGAACAGCTCGAAATCTTGTCGGTTTATCACAAACCCGCGCCTGCGTGTAATTACGCACAGACAGCCTGCCAAGTCGCTCGCCTGATCGCTCAGGAAGTTCGCAACGAAGATATTGCCTCGATCGCGATCCAAGCCTCGGCGGCGGCGTTGAATTATCCCGGGTGCAATTTCAACGGTCCCTTCGAGCGCGTATTACAAGCCAAGATGAGTATTCAGTACTGCGTGGCCGCCACGCTCGTTCGAGGCGCGATCGAGGACGCCAATTACCGCTTGCTTCGGGATCCCGAGGTCGCGCGACTTATTCAAAACACCACTTTGGTAGAAGGACGGGACTTCACGGCTGCTTATCCAGGCATGCAGGGCACGGAAATTACCGTCACGCTGCGCGACGGCCGAACGATTACGCGGCGGTTGGACGACCTCGTCCCCGCGACTGCGGACGAAGTACGCGAGCGATTCCGAACGTCGTGCGATCGGGTCCTCGGCGAAACTGCCACGGAGCGCATTGAAGCGGCTGTGAACAGGCTCGACCAATTGCAAGATGTGGCCGTTATATCCGAACTGCTTGCATCTAGCGATATAAATCGTGGGGAGATGAATGCGGGAGCCTCGTAACATCGACGACGAAACGGCGGCATACATCCTCCATACGCGAAGACCGTTTGAAGACCTCAGGCAAGCCGCCGCGCAACTCGCAGGGATTCTCGTGCTGAACGCGTCGGGAGCGAACACGGCCTCGCCGGATCATCCTCTGGTTCGAACGGCCGCTGAATTACATTGCAGCGCGCTGGAGGAGGTTCAGCACACAAGGCCCACGCCCCGCGTAAACCGGCATCACCGCTCCTTGCTCGAAGCGGCTTCGGCGCTCGCCGAGGCGCTCGCGGCCGTCCGCCAAGACCCGGATATCGATCCGGTGCTGGTCCCGCTACGACGTGCTTACGCGCATCTCCAGAACGCGGCCAATACACTGCCGGGTTTTGAAATGGTCTCATTCGAGCAGGGCTGTTGCGCGCTCCATACCCAGACAAGGACGCAATCGTGAACCGTTATTCCATTTGGGTGATGGAGTTCGCCCATGTTCCGCAATACCATTTGAGCGGACTCATCTACGGCGCCCATAATCAGGGCTATCGCCGCCTGCCATATTGCTACATCGTAATCAAAGGCCAAGACCGCATCGCAATGGTGGATGCCGGCTATAACCACAAAGCCTATGGCGAAGTGCTCGCGACCACCTATGGCGTCCGCAACTGGCATCCGCCCCGCGAAGTTCTTGCCGAGATCGGAATTACGCCCGAGGATGTGTCCACGGTGTTTATCACCCACGCCCACTTCGATCACATGGGCAATATCGAGGATTTTCCGAACGCCACTTTCTACATCCAGGAGCGCGAGCTTTCGAAATGGGTCTGGGCGATGTCTTTGGAGCGCCGCTTCCGCTGGCTGATGCTCGGGATCGATCCGGGCGATATCATGCGCGCTGTCGATCTTGCCAGACAAGGCCGCTTGGTTTGCGTGAACGGCGATAAGCAAGACGCGCTCCCGGGAATCGATTTGCATGCTGCCTTCGACACGCATACCTGGGCGTCGATGTATGTCACCGTGCGCAATAGCGATGGGCCGAATTCGGCCAACACATGGGTTTTCGCCGGTGACCTTGCGTACACGTACGAAAACCTGCGCGGCATGAATCCGGAAGATCCCCAATACATTCCTGTCGGTCTCGCCACCGGCAGCCAGGTGAATCTCATTGAGACGTCCGAAGCGATGGTCAAGGCCGCGGGCGGCGATCCGCATCGAGTGATTCCGCCTCACGAAGACAGGCTCGGCTCCGTGTTTCCTTCACGCACAACGGCTGCAAATCTGCGGATTACCGAACTGGCGCTGGCCGCCGGCGAACCCAGCCGGGTCCTATCGCGCGCCGCCGGAGAGTAGCTTTTCGATGAATTCTTTCTGGAGCGGCCACGTGCCGATGACATGATCGGCCCGCGTTAGGAACTTTCCCGCCACCAGAATGCCGCTAAGGTCGGACGGGTTCGGAGTCTGGCTGTCGCGTTGGAGCATGCTGCGCAGCAGGCTCGTGGTCGCCGTGAATTTTTCGACGATCTTGACGGCAGTGTCGGGCGACGAACATAATGCGTCCAACCGGATTTCGTTGTCCCGAACTTCGAAAGAAGCCTCTTTGGCTTCGGCAAGAGGCGAAAGAATATGCGATCCGTCGGGCAAACCGCTTAGGTCCGTGAATGCTTCTCCCGGGGCAAAAAGCCAGATCGCCGGTGACGGGCCGGTCCCGGTGGCCAGGACCTTCGGCTGAAAGATTTTAGAAGCCGCTCGATCATCCGCGGCGACAGCCAGTGCAAGCAGGTTTGCACTCAGAGGGGAATAAGAGATCGTGCGATTTGGCCGGCTCGCCCCCATCGAACACAGCGAGCCAGAACATTTGCCGCCCTGGCTTTCCGCGTAGTTCGATAAGCGCTTCCAATCGAAATTACCGTGCAGGGCCATATAAACATCACCATTTGCAAACTCCGCGGCTACGGCGTTCAGATCTTTGCGGTAGTCGAAGCCGGTGGCTTGCACGAATCGCACATAATCGGGTTCTTGCGCGGTCTGCCCTCCTTCCAAGCCATCCAGCAGCCCGCGGCTGCGGAGTGCATTGACATCGATATAGAGCCTAACCGCATGACCCGCCGGCAAGCAGCTAAGCAACTGCGTGGCATCATACCTTGTGCGGGTTTTGCTCCATTCAACGAACGCAATGGCCGCTCCGGCAATCAGCACAATCGCCGCCGCAATCTGCCACATCTTGAATCGCGGCGTCATGCCCGTGCTCGCTTTGCAACCCGAGGCTTGGCCGCGGGCTGCGGAACTGTTTCGACCAATTCTTCCGGCGTTCGCAGCATCCAGAGAAATAGCCAGATCAGCGCCGGCCAAAGCTGGGCGACCAAGCGGCTGACCGAAGTAGAAATGTGCCAATCGAGATTAGCTTCGGTGACCAGATAAAGGCTGTATTCCGCCGCCGCGGTAACCGCAAGCGGAATCCACAACCAGGCGCGCGCGCGGCGCTCCTTCGCCGGAATAAAGCGTAGAACAATGCCAAGCAAGGCCGCAAGAAGAACGGGGTGGGTTATTCCCGCGCCCGCGTCGTAAATCGCCTTGCCGAAGCCAAGCCCCGCTTGCCACCATCTGCCAGGCCCCGCAATCTTCGCCACGGCCTCGCCGAGCGTCTGTGGGAAAACCGCCTCGTGCCCTTGTGCCAGGAACAGCTTCAGAAAAGCCGTCGCCAGAAGTCCTGGGGCCGCGCCTGCAGCAATCCAAACACTTCGCGAACGGAATTTCCAGGCGCCGATAGCGAGCGCGGCGACCGCAAACGGAAGCCCTTCGTTCTTGATCCACGCCGAAAGCCCGGCCGCGAGTCCAGCCGCGATCAACAAACGAGGCGAGTCCCCACCCGTTGCCGCCTCCAGCAGCACCAGCGTGGCCAAAAACGCAAACCCTTGCAGCAGATCCGAGTACTGCGCCGAGGTCTGCGACGCAAAGACTTCAGAAGCGGCGAGGACCAAGCATGCGAGCGCGCCAAGCGCCAGCGACTTTCGCGCCGCGATCCCGCATCCGAGCAGAAGAAACACTCCTAATGAAAAGAGCAGGCTGGTGACGATTGGAGATGCTTGATCGATCGTGCCGCCGCCGATCCATTGCAGAGCGATGAAGCCGGACAGAAATAGTGGGTAGCCCGGATGCGCCGCGCCGGCCATGCCGCCCCCGATCTCCGAGGATATTGCGCGCCGCCACAACTCGCCGCTGGAAGCGAGAAAGCGGGCGCGCAAATTCCAGATCGCCATCGCATCCCATTCGCCATTGGGATTTGCGGCGGCCGCGGCTTGAAAATCGAGGATCAGGAAAATCAGGCCCACTGCGGCGAACACGCCCAACGCCCATGCCCATGGGAGTTTTTTTGCGCCGGAAGGCCCCGGCAAAGCCTTGGGAGTGATTCTCCACCATATAAGCGCGGAGCCGGCGAGCAAGGCGGCGAGCATGGCAAGCACGCCAGTCTGCGTCGCCGCGCCCGCACGCAAAAGCGGAACGTAAAGTATGGAAGCCAACCCCGGCCCGAACAACGCGGCCAGAGATAATTCAGTCAGCGCGCCAAGCCACCGCGCACTACCGAATGCGCCGGCCGTCAACGCGCGGGCGAGAAACCAGCCCGCGACGAGACACATCGCAATAGGTACTAACCACATATCACGGCGATTTCCGTCGGAACAGCACGACTCCATTGCCGAGATCGGCTTCTATTTCGTAGCCGCGGGCCGCGCCGGCTTGCGCAAAATCCTGCGGCTTGGAAAAATTGCCCGCCGCCCATTCCGGCCGGGTCTTTGCATCGATTGTCACCAATAGCCGGGGCGCCACCGCATATTGCGCAGCTAGAAATGCCGGCGCGTACGCCGGCTGCGAAGGATCGAGATCGGTGATGTACCCTAGTTCCGCATTCTCGGGCACGCGCGCGATAAGCGGTGCAAATCGAACCTGCGCCGCCCCGCCTCCGTACGCATCGGGGAACTGCGCCGAATAGCCTTTTGAAACCTGGTATGAGTTGAACGCGCCCATGACGCCGAGAACCGCGACACCAAGGCACACTCCGGTCACGAGCGCGGAACGATTGCTGGATTTGTTGGTTAGTGCAGGCACCGAAATCGCAGTATAACTTGAGCCATGGTTATACTTTATCCGTGAGGCTTTCCATCGAGATAGATCGGGAGGACGACGGCCGCTGGATCGCAGAGGTCTTAGAACTGCCGGGTGTCATGTGCTATGGCGCCACCCGCGAGGAGGCGGCCGGAAATTCAGAGCGTCTGGCAATCGAAGTTATTGCCGACCGCATTACACATGGCGAGCTTCCCGCCTCGTCCCTTAACCTTTCGTTCCAAATTCTGAGTGAGCAACTGGCCCTCGACTAAGGCAAAGCGGGTGCTTGCCGCCCTTGTACGAATCGGCTGGAGCGTCCAACGTCAGAAGGGATCTCGAATTGCGCCTACGCGTGCTTTGTTATCCTGGAATTTCCTTCCACTCCCATGCATATTAAAAAACAACGCTTGTTAACGCCGGGGCCGACGCCTCTCTATCCCAAGGCCTTGCACGCGATGATGGATGCCGATATTCACCACCGCACCGAGGACTTTCGCAATCTCTACCGGACCGTTCTCGCGGATTTGAAAGAAGTTCTAGGCACGCAAAACGATGTCCTGGTGCTTGTTTCCTCCGGCACGGGCGCAATGGAGGCCTCGGTTTCGAACTGTTTCTCGCCTGGCGACCGTGCGATCGTTTGCACCGCGGGAAAATTCGGCGAGCGCTGGGTGGAGATCGCGAAAGCTTTCGGCCTGAATGCGCTGGTGTTGGAGGCGCCATACGGGCAGGCCGTAGCGGCCGAGACCGTTGCAAAGGCGCTGGATGCGAATCCGGACACCAAGGGCGTGTTCGTGCAGGCATCCGAAACTTCCACGGGCGCGGCGCACGATATCCGTTCCATGGCGGCCGCTGTCAAAAAGACCGATGGGATCTTCATCGTGGATGCGATTACGGGCTTAGGCACGATGCCGATCGACATCGATGGTTGGGGAATCGACATCTGCATCGGCGGATCGCAGAAGGCGTTCATGATCCCGCCAGGGCTTGCGTTTTTATCCGTTAGCGAGAACGCTTGGAACAAAATGGACGCCGCCAAGCTGCCGCGCTATTACTTTAATTTGAAAAAAGAGAAGAAAAATGCAGCCAGCGGTGAATCGGCCTGGACGCCGAACACCGCGCTTATGCTCGGATTCGCCGAGGCACTGAAGTTTATCAAACAGCTTGGGATGGCGAAGCTGGTGGATAACGCGCAGCAGTTGGCGCATGCCACGCGCGAGGCGTGCAAGGCCGTGGGCCTGGAACTGTTTGCGCCTGATAACCCCGCGTCTTCGGTTACGGCGGTGAAAGCCCCCCAGGGCATGGACTCCGGAATCATCGTCAAGGAATTCCGCAACCGCTTTGGCTCGATTATCGCGAATGGCCAAGGTAGCATGAAGGGACAGATCTTCCGCATCGCTCATCTCGGTTATTTCGATTTTCCGGATCTGTTTGGAGTGATCGCCGAGCTGGAATTAATTCTTCACGCCAATGGCGTTCCGGTGCGGCTAGGCTCGGGCGTCGCCGCCGTCCAACGCGTTTACGCCGAGCGCGCCATCGTGAAGGAAGCAACCGTTAAGGTCTAACACAACCGATGAAAATACTGGTCGCTGAGCCGCTTGCCGCGGCAGGTATCGAACTGCTGAAGGCGCAGCCCGGTTGGGATGTTGTGGTTTCCGATCCCAAAGGCTATGCCGAGCACCTCGCGGAATGCGATGCCCTGCTGGTTCGCAGCGCGGTGAAGGTGAATAAAGACGTACTCGCAAAAGCGCCGCGATTGAAGGTGATTGGCCGCGCCGGGGTGGGCGTCGACAACGTGGACTTGAATGCCGCTACCGCCGCTGGTGTGTTGGTGATGAACACGCCGGGAGGCAACGCGGTTTCGGTCGCCGAGCACACGCTCGGGCTGATGCTGGCGATGGCGCGTTCCATTCCACAGGCTTCGGCATCGACCAAAGCCGGCAAATGGGAGAAGAAGAAATTCCTCGGTAATGAGCTGCGAGGCAAAACGCTGGGCGTGATGGGATTGGGAAGCATCGGGCGCGAAGTGGTGAAGAGGGCGCGGGCATTCGAGATGAAGATCGTCGCCACCGATCCGTACGTAAACTCGATCACCGCCGCGGAACTCGGAGTCAAACTCACCAGCCGCGAAGATCTGTACGCCCAAAGCGATTACATCACCCTTCACGTCGCGCTCACCACCCAAACACAGGGAATGCTGAACGACGCCGCCTTCGAAAAGATGAAGAAAGGCGTCCGCGTAGTGAACTGCGCGCGTGGCGAATTGATCGATGGCGAGGCGCTGTGCCGCGCGATGCAATCCGGCAAGGTGGCAGGGGCAGCGCTGGACGTGTTTCAAACCGAGCCGCCAGCCGCGGGCGAGCCTTTGCTTGCTTTCGATACGCTGGTCGCCACGCCGCATATCGGCGGATCCACGGAAGAGGCGCAGGAGATCGTCGGCGTGCGTATCGTGGAGCAATTGGTCGATTACCTCCAGCATGGAGTCGCGCTCAACGCGGTGAACGTGCCGGCAATGACGGCCGAGCAGTACCGCGCCGTGGGCCCGTATATCGAATTAGCCGAGCGCCTGGGCGTTTTCGCGGCAAATATCTCCAAGGGAAACCCGAGTTCGGTGCGGCTGGTCTATCAAGGCAAGATAGCTGAGCAAAACACAATACTGGTCCGGAACTCGGGGCTGGCGGGTGTACTAAGCCGCTCGCTGGCGCGAAAGGCGAATGTCGTGAACGCGCTCCAGTTCGCCGCCGACCGCGGCCTCGGCTACGCGGAGGTGCATGAGAAGCGCGCTTCGCATATCGATTCCGTGCGGCTGGAACTGACCACGGACGCCGGCACCACCCGCGTTGAAGGCGCCCTGGTGCTGGACGCGCCCCGCCTTCTGAGTGTCGACGGCATTCACTGCGAGGCGCCGCTTGCCGGCCACATGCTCTACTCGCGCAATGCGGACGTGCCGGGTGTGATCGGTTACGTCGGGACCGTGCTCGGTAAGAATGGAATCAACGTCGCCAATTTTTCGCTGGGCCGTCAGGATAGCGCTCCCAAGGACGGTGCCGTGCGCGAAGCAATCGCGATGATCGAAACCGATACGGCAGTTCCCGAGCCCGTGCTTCAGCAGCTTCTCGAGAACAAGGCCGTGAAGGTTGCGCGAGTAGTCGAGTTCAAGGCGTAGTCCGCCGCTATGTTCCATATTCTGGAAAAGCGAGTCGCCGGTGCATTCGCCGCGCGTATCGCCGCCCTTTACGGCATCGAAAAACCCGTGCAAACGGAGCAGCCGAAGGAGTCTTCCTTCGGCGAGCTTGCGGTCCCAACCGCATTCCAGCTCGCGCGCGAATTGAAGAAGGCTCCGCGAGCGATAGCGCAAGAAGCGATGGCGGGGATGGGACAGATTCCCGGAATTTCCGCGATCGAAATCGCGGGCAATGGCTACCTGAACGTGCGCTTCGATCGTGGCGAATACGGGGCGGCGCTGCTCTCCGGCGCCGCCGAGCGGTCCCAGGCGCAGCCCGGCAAGATCATCGTCGAGCACACCAACATCAACCCGAACAAAGCCGCTCACATTGGGCATCTCCGCAACGCGATCCTTGGCGATACGTTCGTCCGCATGCTG
Source organism: Bryobacterales bacterium (assembly GCA_019261985.1). GTDB lineage: Bacteria > Acidobacteriota > Terriglobia > Bryobacterales > Bryobacteraceae > Palsa-187. The sequence goes on from JAFAQY010000024.1 coordinate 8,678, forward strand.
CGCGCGGCCGGCCGCAACGTCGAAGTGCAGAACTATATCGACAACACCGGCGTCCAGGTTGCCGATGTTGTGGCCGGTTTTCTTCATCCGGATGTTTTTCCTCTCGATTCGTTCCGGCGGGAGCGTTTCGATTATCTGTGCTGGGACCTTTACGCCGCCGTTTCGAGCTACTACGAAGAACATCCGGAGGCGCTTGAGTGGCGCAAGCAGGTGCTGCACGACATCGAAAGCGGCGGGAATGCCGCCGCGGAAAAGGCGCACGAGGTTGCGGACAAAATCGTTCACGCGCACCTCGGAACGATGTGGCGGCTCGATATCGCGTATGACGTTCTGCCTCGGGAGAGCGAAATTCTGCATCTGAAGTTCTGGGCAACCGCGTTTGAGCTGCTCAAGGAGCGCAAAGGAATTTATTTCGAGACCGAAGGCAAGAACAAAGGTTGCTGGGTAATGCCTGGTTCGGCATTCCGCTCGGGATCCGCTGAGGGCGGGGAAGAAGACAGTAAGGTCATTGTGCGCTCGAATGGTACCGTTACGTATGTTGGCAAGGACATCGCTTACCAGCTTTGGAAATTCGGGCTGTTGGGAAAAGATTTCTATTACGGGCCTTGGCACACCTATCCGAACGGGCACGTCGTGTGGGCATCCACCGATGAACCGCAATCCGGCACGCCGTCTTTCGGCCAAGGCAGCAGCGTGTATAACGTCATCGACTCGCGCCAGTCGTATTTGCAGGATGTCGTTGTTGCAGGTCTCCGGGCGCTCGGATTCGAGAAACAGGCGGAAGCGAGCATACACTTCTCGTATGAGATGGTCGCGCTATCGCCGCGCACCTGCGTCGAGCTAGGCTTAGAGCTCTCGGAAGAGGACAAGAAGCGGGCGTACGTTGAAGTCTCCGGGCGAAAGGGCTTAGGGGTAAAAGCGGACGATCTTATAGACAAGTTGATCGAGAAGGCATTCGATGAAGTAAATTCACGACACGCCGAGGAATCGGCAGATAAAAACCGCGGGGCCGCGACCGCCATCGCTGTCGGTGCGTTGCGCTATTTCATGCTGAAGTACACGCGGAATTCGGTGATTGCCTTCGATTTCGGAGAGGCCCTGAGCTTCGAGGGTGAGACCGGCCCGTACGTGCAATACGCGGCCGTCCGCGCGCGCAATATTCTTCGGAAACTCGAAGAACGCGGCGAGAGCTTGCCCGATTTTTGTGCCGAACTGAATTCCGAAGCCATGGCCCGGCAGCTCAAATCCGAGGAGTGCTGGCAGCTGCTGCTGGCGGCTTCAAAGGCGGGCTCGGCGATCGAGCGTGCCGTCGCCAGCGGCGAGCCATCGCATGTCGCGCGCTACGTCTTCCAGCTAGCGCAAGCGTTCAGCAACTTCTATCACGGGTACCCCGTGTTGACGGAGTCGAACCGGGAGAAGAAGGTTTTTTTATTGTGGATGACCGACTACTTCCGCGGGCAGCTCGAACGCACGCTGGAGGTGTTGGGGATTGAAGTGCCGGAGTATATGTGATCAATCGCGATGCCCACCAAAGTTCGCGATGCGATTAAGATGGTTGAAAAGGACGGTTGGAAACAGGTGCGGCAAACTGGCAGTCATCGGCAGTTTCACCACCCCTATAAGTCGGGAACAGTCACGATTGCGGGGCACCCCTCAACCGATCTACCGCCAGGAACGCTAAAAAATATCCTCCGGCAGGCCGGGATTGAAAAATGAAATATGCAGTAATTTTCGAGCAAGGTCCCACTAGTGTTGGCGCTACAGTACCAGACCTACCTGGTTGCGTTGCCGTAGCGCCAAGTCTTGAAGAAGCGCGGTCTCTCATTGCAGAAGCCATCGAGTTCCACATTGAGGGAATGCGGATGCACGGAGAACGAGTGCCGGAGCCTACAACGCTCGCAGAACTGATCGAGGTTGGCTGACTGTCTTGTTATACTGGGCTGTTGGGCCTACGGACAGGTGGGTGAGTGGTTAAAGCCAACAGACTGTAAATCTGTCACTCCTTGCGAGTTACGAAGGTTCGAATCCTTCCCTGTCCACCATTGCTTTTCAGCAAGCCGTTGTAGCTCAGTTGGTAGAGCGCGTCCTTGGTAAGGACGAGGTCACCGGTTCAATCCCGGTCAACGGCTCCATCCTTTCCTGGATTTTCCGCTTCGAAACGCCGGCGTCCGAAGCTACTTCTTCTTCACATTCGGCTTGGTTGCCGGGCCGTTCGGAACGGCGAACACGCTATCGGTGAGGTCGCGGTTGATGGAGACCGATTCGGAGAAGATCTGGTAGATTCTTTCGCCGTTGCGCTCGCGGGTGATCTGGTGCGGCCACTGGATTCCCGAGGTTTCCTGATAACGGGCGAAGCGGGTCACTTCTTCATTGCGGTCCTTCGTTTGCGGGTCTCGCCAGTAGAACACCTGGCGCACCGGCAGCTTAGTGGTTTGGTGGAAGTAGACCGTCACTTCACGGTTCTGTGAATCTACAATGTTCACGATCTCCACCGGCTGATTTTCCACTACGTCGAACCCCTTATAGTCGAAGCTCAACCCTGGCTCGCGCAGCCGGATACGCAGAATATAGAAGATATTGCGGAACGTAGTGTCGCGATAGCGGTCCAGGCGGTCCTTGGCGACCTCTCGAGCGCCGCGGAACGTGACTTCCCATCCGCCATCTTCGCGGAAGAGCACGTAACCGGAGTCTTCATTCTTTCCAAACGCTTGGCGCTCACGGACGCCCAACTCTTCCCCCGTCTTTCCATCGGCGACGGTGAGGTAACGCGTGTAAATGGTCGCGATAGAAAGGCCGGACAGGTTTTCGCGATAGAAGGAATATGCGCGGCCGGATTCGATGCGATCCTCCATGTTCAGGAACTTGTCGCCGCCGAGCGCGGTCACGGCATCGTCGATGATTTTTTTCGCTTTGGCGCTGGAGTCACCCTGCGCGATTGCGAGCGCGGGCAGTAATACCAAAAAAAGACCGCACAACTTCATGGCTTCTTACTTAAATCGTCAGCTTTAAGACCGGTGTTGAACTGGTATCCGGAAACAGTCGCTTCGCCGAGCTTCCGGCCATCCTGTTGAATGGTTAATTTGAACGGCATCTTGATTCCGCCGCCCGCGTCGCGCCAATCGGCGAAGCTTTCGACGACGTCGGATGGGCCTTGTCTGTACCTCACACTATTTGGAAGGCCGGTCGCGGCGTCGATTTCGAGCGTGGCGACCTGGCCACCCGGTTCTGAAATCTGCACCACGGTCTCCGACACCGCATTCGCGTCGTCGGACAGGATGAGCCGTTCCCACTGCCGCGACAATTCACCCTGCGCTTGTTTCAAGAAATCGCCGGTCATGTTTTGAACGCCTTGAGGAGTGGCGGTCCAGCCGGTTTGTCCATCGGTGAATGCGACGATCTTCCCGATTGGTGGAATTTCCTGCTCCTGGCGAAAGATGTTCGGCGGGATATAGCGAGTGGTTTGCTTAATTTTCATGCCCGGATCGAGTGCGAGTTCCAGTGTCTGGGTGGAATCCTTAATAGCCGCAAGTTTGTCCGCGCCCCCGATCGCTTGAGCTGCCCGTTCGAGCAAAGCTTTCCCTCGCGCTTTGCTTCCGGCGCTGCTAGGCGCGCTTTCCTGTTTCGGCTCGGGGATGGTGAGGTCGATCGTGTTGACCTTGCCGAGCGTGGATAGCGCCTTGCCGAAGTCCTTTGGATTACCTACGGCAACGATGGCGAGGTTCTCGGGAATAAAATGCTTCTTCGCCACCCGCAAAACGTCCGCGCGAGTGACCGCGGCGATCGCTTTTTGATATTGCAGAAGGAAATCGCGAGGGTAGCCGAAATATTCGTAGCGCATCAAGCGGTCGAGGGTTTTCGCGGGACTGTCGAAATTGAAAACGAACGCGTTCAGTACTCCATCCTTCGCCTCTTTCAATTCCTGCTCGGTAACCTCGGTCGTGCGGATCTTTTCCAATTCCTTTTGCACAGCCTGTACGGTGTCGACTGTGCTCATCGATTTTGTGCTGCCCACGATGCGGAAGGTTCCGGGGTGGTTGTAGTTCGCCGACCATACCGCGGCGACGCTGTACGCATAGCCGAGCCGCGTTCGAATCTCGCTAACTAAGCGGCTGCTGAAGCCTTGGCCCAGAATATGAGAGGCGACTTCCAGAGCGGCGTAATCGGGATCGCGAAGCGTTCCGCCCAGCTCGCCGATAGAAAAGAAGGTCTGGGTGACATCGTCTTTCTCGGCAAAGTACAACCCGGGCGCCGGCTTCGCCGTGACCTGCGGGAACGCGGACACGGCCGCTTGTTCCACCGTCCAATCGGCGAACAGCTTATCGAGTTTTTCTTTCATCTCGGCCGTTTTGAAATCGCCGTAGACGGCGAGAATGATGTTCTTGGGGAAGTAATAGCGTCGATAAAACGCGATTAGATCGTCACGCTTAATATGCGCGAGATCGGAGTATTCCATTTGCCAGCCGTAAGGAGTGTCGCGGCCATACAGGATCGCGGCCAGTTCGCGGTCCGGAATCGACCCGGCATTGTCGTTGCGGCGGGCGATGGAACTGCGGAGCTGCTGCAGCGTAAGATCGATTTTGTCCTGGCGAAATTCAGGACTCGTGAGCACGTCCTTGAAAATCGACAGTACCGTATCCGAGGACTCCTTCAGCGAGCTGAAACTCATGCTTGCGCTGGTTTCATCCATGCCGGATTCCACCGACGCCGCGACATTTTCGAGCTCTTCGTCGAGTTGATCGCCGGTCTTCGATTTGGTGCCGCCGGACCGCATGACATCGGCCATTACTTCGGAAAGGCCCTTTTTATCGGCGGGATCGAATAGATTTCCGGTGTGGATGGTCGCAAGCCCGCTGATGAGCGGCAGCTCGTGATCTTCCAACAGGAACACGCGCATGCCGTTTGAAAGCACCGCTTCCGTAGGTTCGGGGATTTTCACCTGCGGCAGCGGCGGATACTTCACTTCCTTGTAGGAGGGGATTCGTGGCTGCGAAGCGGGGGCGCCGGGCTGAGGAGCGGTGGAGGCCTGCTGGGCAAATGCGCACGCCACGGCCAAAGACAGGATCGCGATCCGTTGTTTCATTTCGCCTCTCCTCTGGTTTCCACTTTCGCATCCCGCGCGGGCGTGTAGGTGTACGCAACCGTTCTGGAGTCCTCCACAAGATATGTCTTTGCCACGCGCATCACGTCCTCGGCGGTGACTTTGTTGTAATCGTCGAGTTCGGTGAATATTCTCCGCCAATCCCCGAAATTCGCGTCATAAAAGGCCAACTCGCGCGCCAGGCCGGAGTTGTTGTCGAGCTTGCGGATCAGCGCCGCGCGCAGCTTGGTTTTCACGCGCTGGAGCGAAGCCTCATCCACCTTCTCCGTTTTGATGCGGGCTACAATCTGATCCACGGCTTTTTCGTTTTCCTCAACCGTGTGGCCGGATGACGGCACAACAAAAAAGAAGAACAGCGACGGATATTTGCCGCCGGGAAAGTTCGCGCCGCTTTCGGCTCCTAGCGCGATCTGCTTGTCGCGCACCATGTCCTTGTAAATGATTCCCGTCCGGCCATCGGAAAGAATATCGCTCAGCACGTCGAGCGGAGCATCGTCCGGTGAGTACTGATTGGGGCGCTTGTAACCGACAACCAGAAACGGCTGCGCGGCCGATGCGACCGCGACGCGCTTCTGGCCTTCCTGCGGCGGCTCGATGGTGCGGACGCGCGGCGGAGGCGGACCCTTCGGCAAGCGCGCGAAATATTTATCGGCGAGACGATGGGCTTCCGCTGGATTCACGTCCCCGGCAATTGCAATCGTCAGGTTGCCGGGCGTGTAATAGCGCTTGTAGAAAGCCTCGGCATCGGTGCGCCGCAGTTGTTCGATGTCGCTGGACCAGCCGATGGGCGACGTTTTATATGGATGGGCCGTAAATGCAGTTGCCAGAAGCTGCTCCACGAGTTTGCCTAGTGGACTCGATTCGGTGCTCATCCGGCGTTCTTCGCGCACGACGTCGCGCTCTTTGTAGAACTCGCGTAGTACGGGGTGCAGGAAGCGCGAGGATTCGAGCAGAAACCACAGCTCGATTCGATTGGATGGGAAGCTATAGAAAAATTGCGTTTGATCCTCGGCGGTGCTGGCGTTCATGCCGACGCCGCCGTTGGATTCAACGATGCGGTCAAACTCGTTCGGCTCCACGAAGCTGTTGGCTTTATCGATTGCTCCGGCAAGATCGGCGCGCAAAGCCTCGATTTTCTTGGGATCGGAACGGAAGCCTTTGTTGAGCTCTTCTTCAAGGCGATCGTAGACCTGCTCGACGCTATCCAGCGCCTTCTTTTCTTCAGGCCAGTTCTTTGTGCCGATGCTTTCCGTGCCCTTGAACGCCATGTGTTCAAACATGTGCGCGAGACCGGTGCGGCCGCTGGGATCGTCGACTGAGCCGACGTTTACGTATGTGTGAAAGGATACCACCGGCGCCTCATGGCGCTCGATCACGAGCATAGTTAACCCGTTCGGTAGGGTGAATTTCGTGACTTTTTTTTCGAAATCTTGGAGGGATTGGGCTGCAAGCAGGCCCGGGATAAGGAGCAGTAAAAATCGGGCTCTCATTTCTTCTAGGGTATCAGGGGCCTTCTGAGGCCGCCCTTCAGTGCCGCACGCTAGAACAAACGCGAAACGGGGAAATTTAAAACTATATCTCGCAAAGGTGGCAAAGAAAAACCTGGCTTCTCGCGGGCTTTGCGAGTCGTTTGCTGCTTCGCGCGATGTACTTTCTTCTCACCGGCCGCGATCCCGATTTCCCCCGCCAGCGAAGTCCTGTACAGTCGGCCCGTCTATTTGCGGCTTGGATAGATCTCATTGCGTGCGAATCGCGTCAATTGGCTCTACGCGAGTCGCGCGCAATGCGGGAAGCAAGCTTCCGATCGCGGCCATGATCAACACTGTCACAGACGCGGAGAGGAGCGCGGACAAATCGCCGGGCTTCACGCCGGCGAGGAGCGCTTCTAACGTGCGTCCTGCGGCGAAGGCAAGGACGGCGCCGATGACGATCCCGGCCGCTGCGAGCGCAGTCGCCTGACCCAATATCATTCCAAGCACGCTGCCGCGCGTTGCACCGAGCGCAATGCGCACGCCGATCTCTTGCATGCGCGCCGAGACTGCGAACGACAACAGGCCGTGAACGCCGATGGCTGCCAGCAAAAGCGCGATACCCGCGAATGATCCTAATACGATTAGCTGCACCGTGCGCGTTCCCGTTTCGGCCGCGACGATATCATCCAGCGTCTGCACATCGGAAACCGGCTCCTCTGGATCGGTTTCACCAATGATGCGCCGAAGAGCGGGCACGAGAGCCGCGGCATCTCCGGCCGCGCGCACAACGAGGTCCTTCGGAGGATACCAAGGCATCCATCCATCCGGGACTTGCTGGTATGAAACGTAGACCTGCGGCTCGCTCGTGCGTTCCAGCCCGCGCACTCGCACATCCCCGGCGATGCCCACAACCACGCGGTCGAAAAATGCGACGTTGAAGTGGCGCCCGATCGGATCCTGGCCAGGCCAATAGTGCCGGGCAAAGGACTCGCTAATGACTGCGATAAAAGGGCCGTCGCGAGTGTCGGATTCGGCGACATCGCGGCCCGACCTCAGCGGGATTCCCATGGCGGCGAAGTAACCAGGCGTGATGTAACGGAGGCTCGCGTACTCCTGATTCGCAGGATCTTCCGGATGCTCGGGTATTTTGATGGGCCAGAGGCCGCCGCGCATTACCATGGGCAGAAAACTTGTGTACGCCGCGTTGGTAACGCCCGGAAGCTTCCGCGCGCCGTCCAAAACGTGCCGATAGAAGCGCACCCGGTCGGCGGTGCGGTCGTATTTGGGCATGGGAAGCGACGTTCGCAGCGTGATGGTATGGTCTGGGCGGAACCCCGGATCGGTGGCTTGAATTCGCCACAACGCGCGGATGAGCAGGGCGGAGGAGACGAGCAGCACCATGGAGGCGGCGACTTCTACGACGACCAGCGTGGAGCGCACGCGCTCGCGCCGCCCGCCCCCGGAACGGGCGTTGTCGCGGAGGGCTTCGGCGGAGGCTCCGCCAGTGCGGACGGCGGGAACGACTCCGAAGCCAATCCCTGTGGCGATCGTGAGCACGACGGCAAATAGCAAAATGTTCCAGTTCACGGATGGGATTTCCGCGAGCGGCAACGAAACAGGCACGAGACGAACGAGAGCCGGCAATGCCGCTATTGCCAAAAACACGCCAAGGATGCCGCCGGCGGCCGCAAGCAAAATACTCTCGGTAAGCATCTGCCGCACCAGCCGCTCACGGCCCGCACCCATGGCGGCGCGGACTGCCAGTTCCTTCCGCCGCGCGGCAGAGCGCGCCAAAAGAAGATTCGCAAGATTTGCGCAGGCAATTAGCAGCACGCACGCGGCGGCTCCGAGTAGCGCATTGAGCATCATTCGAGATTGCGGCGAGACGTCCTCGCGAAGGCGGGTGATCGTTGCGCCGGTGTGCGCCAGTTCCTTGGGATAGAGTTGCGCCAGCCGTCCGGTGACTGTTTGCATTTCCGCAACCGCTTGTTCGAACCGCGTGTCCCGCTTCAGGCGCCCCAAGGCGGTGATGTAGCAGTTGGTCCGGTCAAGGAAATCGGGAGGCGCGAAGCGCATCGCGGTCCACATGCGAGCTTCGCGGTTGGGAAAATAAAAGCCCTGCGGCATTACACCAATAATCGTGTGCGGGACACCGTCGATCAAAACCTTGCGGCCCAGGACGCTGGCATCGCCGGCGAACAGCTCACGCCATAAGCTGTAGCTCAGGATGAGCGTTTCCGGCGCTCCGCCGAGATCGTCTTCGACGGAAAACATTCTCCCGAGTATAGGTTGAACGCCGAGCATCGGCAGGATCTCGCTTGTGAGACTCGCCCCATCAATACGTTCCGGGGTATCGCCTGCCACGACGTTCACTAAAATGCTGCGGTAGGCCCCCATGGTTTGGAAGGATGTACTTGCGCCTTTCCAATCGCGGTAATTCGCCGGGGAAAGGTCCCAATGCGCGCCGAGCGAAGCGTGGTCTTCCAGCAGCTTTACGAGCCGGTCTTGATCCGCAAACGGAAATGGGCGGATGAGAACATAGTCAACCATTGTGTAAGCGGCGGTTGTTGCTCCGATGCCGAGCGCGGCGACGATGATCGCGGTGAACGTAAAGCCCGGAGATTGCCGCAGGGTTCGCAAAATATAGCGGAGGTCCTGCCGGAGAATGTCCGCGTGCGCGGCGGCGGCATTGAAGCCGATCTCAAAAAATGTACGAATCCACCGGACCACGCCGAAGAATCCCGCAGGTCGGCGCTCGCGGGCAAAGATGGCGCACATCTCTTCGCCATACTCGGCGCGAAAGGAAGCAGGGTAAAGATATAGCAAGGCCCGGTAAAGCGGCATTAGGCCCTCCCGGTGACGAACCCGCTTGCGCGCGCCAGCCTGACGAGCTGAGTTAGCCGGCGCGCCTCGGCACGCGCGACCGCCTCGCCGAACGGAGTAATGCGGTAGTAGCGGCGGCGCTCGTCATCCTCGGCGGGAGCGGGGCGCTCGCGCGGTTCCGTTATAAGCCCCTGTTCGAGCATGCGCTGGATGGAGCGGTAGAGCGTTCCGGCGCTGAGCTTCAGCTCGCCGCCGGTGCGGACGGCGACATCTTGGATAATCGCGTAACCATGCCGGTCCTCTTCGGCGAGCGACATCAGGATATGGAAGGTCGCGGGCGGCAGCGGCAAAAGGGATTCCGGCGAAGGCGAATCGGAGGCCATGGCTCGATTATATCCGCTCTGAATATATTGTCAATGGTTATATGTTGCCATGGCCACTGCACCGCGATAGTCGATGTGGGGCGCTGGCGATGCCGCCTACAGTCAAGACAACGGCCTCGGCTGCCGCAATCCCCTGATGAATCCCGGCCCGGCGGCCGAAGGATCCGGTTGCGGGAACTCCTCCAATTTTGATGCTGGCATGTCGTGTCAGCCGCTCCAACCGCGGGCCTGTCATGCACCCGGAGGATTGGTCTGGCCGCCCGTGACATCAAGCGCGACAAAAGCCCCGTTTGCGGTTCGATGGGCCGTTCAATGATCCGGCCTAGTTCAGTGCAGCGGCGCGCCCCTGTGGGTGCTAATGGCGATCAGCGCGACGGTTCTCGTAATCAGATGCGTGAATTTGCCCAGTCTTCTACTGACACGGGCTGCGGGGGCATCCGAGGGTGCCGTTACAGCGGCCAAAAATGATTTCGGACCTGCACTAAAATAAAAGCAAATGTCAGGACGCATGATTTCACGTTTTCTACTCCCGAGTGCGTTCGCGGCTTTGTTTACCCCAGGCTGGGCTGCGGATTACGACGGACCCCGGCCGCCGAAGCCGGACCTGCTCTACCTGGTACACGCAGATAACCTGATCCCGACGGAAGCCGCCGAGGCGAAGAACGAAAAAGGCGACACCTACACGGTGCAGGGCGCAAGTTCTTCCGCTCGTACACCCATCGCCGAGCCGATTTTCATCATGCAAAGCGACCGGCTCAATCCGGAGAGCATCGAGCTTTACCGCTTCGAGGTGAAAAACGGACACCGTGAAACGACCGTTTCCAGCCGGGGCCGCCGCTCGGGACGTCCGCTCCACCTTCAGGTGACGAAGCTGGATCGCAACCTGTACCGGATCGAGGCCGCCGAAACGCTCGAAAACGGCGAGTATTGTCTCACGCCCTCCGGGTCGAATCGCGTATTCTGTTTTGAAGAATACTGACCGGGCTTCAACATCACCACAGCAGCTTCAAGCCAAACTGCACCTGCCGCGACGTCGTGGAGGTGCTTGTAATCACCCCGGCTGTAGGGGACACTCCGGTGGGGGTGAAGGTCACCGCGTTCGGCGTATTGAAGTTGGGGTGGTTTAAAAGATTAAACATCTCCGCGCGGAACTGAAGGCGCAAAGACTCGCGGATGATCGTGTCCTTCAAGAATGACAGATCCCACGTGGCGAGCCCCGGGCCCATCAGCGTATCGCGTCCAAGATCCCCATAAAATCCGCTATTATTTGGGGGCTGCAGGAACGCAGCCGGATTGAACCACTGATTGACGCTGCCCAGAATCACGGGACCGGTGAAATAGGGATTAACGAACGGGCGCACCGGGTTGCGCGTGTCGCCGGTGTTGCTCGGGTTATAGCTCAGTTGCGGCGTGAACGGAAAACCACCTTGCAGCGTTACGACAGAATTCAGGCTCCAACCGCCTGCAAGAGCTCTCGCCAGTCCTGTCGCGCTGCTCAAGTAATGCCTGCCAGGACCGAACGGCAAAGCGTAGGTCGCGTTTATCGCGCCCGCGTGCCGCACATCGAAGTTCGCGAGACCCTTATCGGCGCTCAAGTTAAAGGGATTCGAAACCAGCGCCGGCTCGCCTCCGGAGGTTGTGGCATTGACGGAGTCGCCATTGTCGATCGCCTTTGCGAAAGTGTAGACTCCGCGAAGAGAAAAGCCGTGGCTGAAGCGATGATTGAAATCCACCTGCAAAGCGTTATAGGTGCTGCTGCCCTCCGAGAAATACGTCCAGGTATTGCCGATGGCGGGATTTGCCTTGACCGAAGTGGGCACGTAATAAGTTCCGGCGCGGACGGGTGTGCCCGCGATTCCTGCCGGAAAGTTGCTCGGGTACGTCGCAGGACACGGTGAAGCGGGGCAGATCACTGGAAACGGTTCGTTGGCATCCGCGCCGAGTATTTCGTGATAGCCATGCGACCCCAGGTAGCCCACCGTCAACGCCGTATTAGCCGTGATTTCCTGTTGAATCCGAAAAGACCAGGAAATCAGCGTGGGAGTTTGCATGTCAGGCTGAACGCCGCCAGGGATCAGGCGGGCCGCAGAAGGAATCGGGGCGGCCGGAGGAACCGGCAACTGAGCTACCGGGAAACTCGGCACGCTGTAGGTCGGATTGAACGGCGCGTTCTGATCGGTGCGATATCCCAAGGCATCCTGCAAATCGTTGTACATTCCGAAGCCCGCGCGGATTACGGTTGCACGGCCGAAATCGAAAGGGCGCCACGCGATTCCAACCCGAGGCTGAGCGAGAAATTTTGCGTTGTTCACAGTGAAAGCGGAGCTTCCGATATTGGGCTGGGTCGAGATGATGCCGTTCGGAAACGTGTAGGTGGCGGCGCGGCCATGCGCTTCGTTCCACCCGCTGCTCGATTCGCCGCGGAAGCCGAGCGTCAATGTCAGCTTGGGCGTGAGCCGCATAACATCCTGGGCGTACCACGCGCTGAACCATGAACGCCAGCCGAGTGGCGTAGGCGCGGGATCGAACAATAGGGTTCCGATGGTTCCTTGCAGGAACGTCTGCAAGCTGGTGAACGTCGCTTGGCCGTACTGGCTCAGCGCTAGATTCTCATTCGAGCGTAGACGCTGAAACCATGCTCCGAAGGTAAGCTGGTGCTTTCCTTTTGTAGCGGAAACCCGATCCTCGTAGGTAAAGATATTCCGCGCAACGGTCAAATTGCTTCCGTTGTTGCTTCCCGCCAGGCTAAGCTGCGCGGTCGGGTTCGAGGCTGCGCTCCCGCCCACAACAATGGCGCCGACAGGCAGCCCGGCTAAGAAGCCGGTCAGATTCGCCGCCGGCGAGCCTGGCGTTGGCTCGCCCGTAAAGTAATAAGCGGCCCGCGAATATCCGACGCGGAACGTATTCAGAACCCTCGGCGAAAACACATGGGTTTCCTCGGCGCTCAATACCTGCTCCCGCAGACTCTCGACATCGGTGCTGTAGGCGTTCGTGCTCGTGGGGGTAAAGTCGGCGCTGTCGTCGATCGTATAAACGGTGTTGAAAAAATCCTTGGGAGAAAAGATATGATCCAGGCGGGCCGTGCCGAAATCGTCACGGATGGTTTGCAGCGGGTTGTTGAAAGCCTCGGAGATTCCGCCGAAATCGGGAGCGCCCGAGCTTGGAGCAGGCCATGCGTTGATCAGCGGGGAAACACCGATGAAGGCCAAGCCGTTCTGGGGACAAGGGCTCGGCGCCGGGCTCACGATCTTGCAGGGCAGATAACCGGAACGCGCCTCGTTATCGGGAACCAGGTCGACCCCGGTCTGATGCAGATGCTGCCGGAGCCCTTCATAGTTTCCGAACACGAATGTCTTATCTTTTTGGAGTGGCCCTCCTAGAGCCACGCCAAATTGGTTGCGCGTGAAGCCGGGCGCCGAGCTTCCGTCGAAAAAATTGCGCGCGTCGAGCGCGTTATTGCGAAGGTACTCGTACAATGACCCGTGAAGTTGGTTGGTGCCGGATTGGGTAACGATCAGGACTTGGCCGCCGGGCCGCTTGCCGTATTCGACGCCGTAGGAATCGCCAAGCAGGTTAAATTCGCGTACCGCCTCCACGCCAAGCAGCGCCTGGCTGGTCCCGCCAGGTTGCATGTTATTTTCCGCGGCGCCGGTGAATTCCACGCCGTTCAGCAAATACAAGTTCTGCTGCGGACGGTTGCCGGAAATCGCGAAATTATTTCCGACAGTGGAATTCGATACGCCCACGCCGCCGGTTTTCGCAAATGTAAAGTTGGCCACGCTCGGGTTTAGCGTCAGGAGCTCATCGTAACTGCGCCCGTTAAGCGGAAGCTCCTTAATCTGCCGTTCTCCTACGAGGCCGGAAACATTGGATGTCTCGGTGCTTACCAGAGCCGTATCGCCGGTAACGGTAATATGTTCGCTCGCTTCGCCGACGCGAAGCGTTATATCCAGGCTCGCGCTCTGGCCCGCAATCAGATTCACTCCGCCGCGCACATGGTCGGCGAATCCGGTTTTTCCGGCGCGGATTTCATACTCTCCGGCCGGCAAAGCTGAAAAGACATACCGGCCGCCGGCATCGGTTATCGTTTCGCGAGCCGCCCCGGTCTCGGCCGATTTCGCCGTAAGGTTCGCTCCGGGAATTACCGCGCCGGAGGGATCCGTGACGGTACCCGAAAGCACCGCGGACACCTGTGCGAATAAGCTCGATCCCGCTAGAAGCAAGGTCATCTGTACGAGACAGTGACGTTTAAACATTTCATGATGGTAGCATGGAGTTTGGCCAAAAGCGCTTCCAAAACAGACGAGATCCAAAACAATTTGGCCCGCCTGCGGGAAAAGCGCGGCATCTCCGCGGCCGCCCTGGCTGGCGTAGCCGGCGTCAGCCGCCAGACGATCTACGCGATGGAAGCCGGCAGTTACGTTCCCAACACAGCGGTGGCATTGAAGCTTGCGCGCGCGTTGGAAGCGACTGTGGAGGACCTCTTTGGGCTCCCGGACGATTTGCCCGCCCCCGACCTGCGCACGGAAACCGTCGCGATGCTTCCGGGTTCGGACACGCTGGAACCAGGCCAGCCCGTTCAACTCTGCCGCGTGGAGAAACGCACTGTTGCGTCCGCGCCCTCGCCGGTTCCCTGGTATTTTCCAGCAAGCGATGCGGTTATTGCGGGAGGACGCGGGAAAACCAAGGTTCGCGTTTTCCATCCGGAGGACGCCTTCAAAAACCGCCTGCTGATCGCCGGTTGCGACCCGGCGATTTCCGTGCTCGCGCGCAGCGTGCAAGCCGCGGGAAGCGAGCTTGTGCTGGCTCATCGCAACAGCTCGCAATCGCTGGCCCTTCTCCGGGACGGCTGGGTGCATATCGCCGGCACGCACTTGCGCGATGAGGCCACCGGGGAATCGAATCTCGCGGAGGTTGACCGGATATTTCCACGCCAATCGGTCGCTGTGATTTCCTATGCGGTGTGGGAAGAAGGGATCGTCACTGCGCGGGGCAACCCCAAAGGGATTCGCGGCGTGGAAGACTTGGCCCGGGCCGGCCTGCGCATCGTGAACCGCGAGGCCGGAGCAGGAAGCCGGAAGCTGCTCGATACTCATCTCAAACGCTTGGGTATATCGACGGCCAAGGTGCGCGGCTACGGCCATGAGGTTCAGGGCCATCTACCGGCAGCATGGCAAGTACAGACAGGTTCGGCGGACGCTTGCATCGCAACTCGCGCGGCGGCCCGTGTCTTCGGCCTCGGCTTTCTGCCGCTGGTGAGCGAGCGCTACGACCTGGTGATCCATCGCGAGCATCTCACTTTGCCCGCAGTGGAGGCGCTCCTCGAGACGCTAGGCCGGTCGAGTTTCCGCCGCGAGTTGGAGAGCCTGGGAGGGTACGACACGCGCGCCGCGGGCGAGCGGATGAGATAACCAGCGGTCCGGCAGAACCAAGGCGTGACTTCGCCCGCGCAATGTGACGCACTTGATGCGGCCAGAGGTGAACGCTAGCGAAGAAATATGGTTCGGATTTCCGCGTGCAGCTTTTCGAGCGGCGGCTCCACGTACCCGATCCCCCGCCCGGCGCACGCCACGCAGGTCCATAAGAGCAGCGACAACGCCGCGGCCAGCTTCACTCGCCCCGGCATCTTCTTTACTTGGTTGAGCTCCGCGGCTTTGTCGTAGACGCCGGCGCGGAAAACCAGTGCGTGTACGGCAAGCAGCGCGAGCAACGACATCTTTATCCAGAAGAAATAGTTGTAATAGTATTCCTCTGCCTTCGATCCCGCCAGCAAAATTCCGAAAAGCGCCACCAGCACGAAAAAGATGCGCTTAGGAATCCGCAGTTGGTCGACTACATCGGAAACCAGCCGGTCCTTTAGAGCCAGCCCAAGCAGGCGCAGGTTAGTCATCAGGACCATGCCGCCGAATATCGAAATCGCTACCAGATGGAGCGACAGGATCACCGGGTACACATACCAGGACATCCGGACCGCCGAGAAAAGGCCGGTCGCTTGAACCCATTGCG
Organism: Bryobacterales bacterium; assembly: GCA_019261985.1. GTDB lineage: Bacteria > Acidobacteriota > Terriglobia > Bryobacterales > Bryobacteraceae > Palsa-187. Next base: position 24,460 of record JAFAQY010000024.1, read on the forward strand.
CGAATGAAAGCAGCATTCCGTGTCCGTTATACAAAGGCGATGAATATGCCGCCGAAGATTACTCCGGCCCATAGAACCAGAGACACCGCCGCGACCACCTTCGCGCGCGCGCCGGAAGCATCGTTTAAAGCAGCCTTGCGATGGATCGTGTAGTTGAAAACCAAACCCAGCAGCAGCAGGACCATCTTCATCTGAAAGGAATGATTCAGGTAGTACATGTCCGGATCCGACAAAAACAACATCGGCCCGGAGAGCAGCATCATCGCCAGCCCGAAGATAGTCCAAGGCGCCATATCGCGCGCGACCTGTGACGGAGTCTGCCGCACCATCCACACATCAAGCAGCCGGAAATCCACCATTGCTATGGTTCCGATCGAAAATGCAAAGCCCAGGATGTGAATGCATTCGAGAACGGGAAAGGTCAGCGCGGATTCATTGAGAGGATTCGAGAGTTCGATCAACACGTCATCCGATTGTTGCATGACCGCGCACAATCCAGCCGCCGCGGCCGGAACCCACCCGATTGTGATCGCTCTCGCCCGGCCGCCGTGCGCTAGAGCTCGGCCACGCGGCGATGCATGAGCAGGAAATACAGGGCGACGGCGACTAGAATCGATCCGGAAGAGGCAAGCGTCACCGAAACGCCGAAAGCGGCGTTAAACTTCCCGAGCATTAACCCACCAACCGGCATTCCGCTGCGGAACGACAGATTAAAAACGCTCATCACGCGGCCCCGCATTTCGTCGCCAACGCTCAATTGGGCGAGCGTCAATAGAAGTGAAGCGGAAGACATGATCGACGCGCCAATCGCGAAGATCAGGAAACAGGAAAGCGGCAGCCAGCGCGAAAGCGCAAACGCCGCGATCAACGCGCCGAGGACGGTCACGATGATCAAAGACGTTTGTCCTTGACGCTTTAGCTTGCCCACGGCGGCGACAATCAGCCCGCCTGTGAGCGAACCAGCGCCGGAGCACGCCATCAGCAGCGCGAGCGTTTCGGGTCCTTTTTGGAATATGTCGTGCACGAAACCGGGCAGAAACACGGTGAGCGGGAATCCCAGCGCTGTCATCAGGAACGACAGTACGATTAATTGCTGCATCCCTTCCCGCGCGTGGATAAAGCGGAAGCCCTCTTTCATACTGTCGATAATTCGCTCAGTCGATTTGGGAGGGACAAACCTCACATTAATGCTGTACAGCGATATGATCACCGCAATGAACGATAGCCCGTTCAGCCCGAAGCACCATTGCGCGCCAAGCGCGGCGAAGGCGGCTCCGCCGATCGCCGGACCCAGGATGCGCGCCAGATTGAATTGAATCGAGTTCATGGCGACCGCATTGTTCAAATCCTGCGGTTCGACCAGCGTCGGCAGCAGCGCCGAATAAGCCGGGCCTCCGAAGCTTTGGCCCAAGCCCGCGACAAAGGAGAGCGTCAGAATATGCCAGACCTTCACTACGCCGAAGTGAAACAGCAGCATCAGCGTCAGGGCCGAGGTCATCTGGATGTATTGCGACATCAAGAGCAACTTGCGCCGGTCCGTGCGGTCCGCAAACACGCCTCCGATGAGAGAAAACATCACGATGGGCAATTGCCCCAGGAAGACATCCAATGCGGAATAGAAATAATCCTTCGTGATGTCGTACACCATGTAGCTTTGCGCGAACTGCTGCACGAAGGTCCCGATGGTGGACGTGCAGGCGCCCAGCCACATCAGCCGGAAATCGCGATAGGAGAGCGCTCTGAAGACCCGCTGGATCAAGGGTACCCGCCCTTTCTCGCGCACCTCGGCACTGGCCGGTTGTGCGCTCATTCGGGGAGTGGGTTAGCGCGCTGAATCAAATGCAGGATGTTGCCCTCGCAATCGGAAAAAAACACCAGGCGATGCCCCTGGGGCGTCGAATAGGGCTCGCCCAAAAATTGGACGTTCCCGCTCAACAGCGAGGAGTAGGCGGCATCGAAGTCCTTCACAGTGATCGCCACATGGCGCAGCCCTGGGTCGTACATTTTGGATGCGACACGGTCTCCATTGGAGGGGATAATTTCCAGCACGGCGCCGTTAGGGGCCTTGATGAAGTAATTGCCGCTATATTCGTAAATCAATTTGAAAGCGAGATGATCGACGTACCACTGCGCCAACGCCGGCGGGCGCGGGCTGGCGATGGCGACATGCTCCACTCCATCGAACGTTGAAGCCTGCATACGGTCGATTTTAGCGCAATAAGCTGCCCAACCCTCTTCCCATTTCATGATCATTCCTGGATTGGAAAATACTTGAACCAAAGCTCAAGCCCCGTGGGGCAGGTTGCCATGCCAACCTGCGGCGGGTTGCCAACCCGCCTAGCGACGTTTCCACCAGCCCGCCCAGCGCGATTGGCAATCGCGCGCAGGATGGCATCCTGCCCCACAAAACTTACTTCAGTCCGCCCCAAGTAGCTATTGCCCAATCAAAACGTAAATTTCATCGCCAGCTGCAAAATTCGCGGATCGAGCGCGCTCGTGATCTGGCCGAAGTTAGGCGACCCGTACGTCAATACCACACCCGAGCCTCCGGCGCTAAGACTCGGCGGCGGGACTCCTGCGCGGAAACTGTTCGTCAAATTGAACGCCTCGGCGCGGACTTGCAATCGCATCGCTTCGCGAATAGGAAAATTGCGGCTTAACGCAAGATCCAGTTGCCAGAAATTCGGCCCAGGCACATTGGCGCGATTCATAGTGCTCAAGGCGCCGGGGGCGGGCAACGCGAATGCAGCGGGATTGATCCAACAGGCAGAATTTGGGTTCGCGCACAGCGTATTTGGCAAGACCTGCACGGGCCGTTGATTCGAAGTCCCGCTGAACTGCCGGTCGGGCGGCGTCATCGTAACCGTAAGCCACTGCGCCGAGCTGATGCGATAAATCGGCGCGAGCTGCCAGCCGCTGACGATCGTTCGCAAAGCTCTATTACCGAAGCGCGGCGCCTCAGCGACAAAAGTGAGATTGAATATGTGCCTTCGATCGCTAGAGAACGTACCACCGATTTCTTGCGAGATGCAATTGCTGCGATCCTGGCGCCGGTTGGTGGGAATCACGAGCCCTGCGCCGGCATTCCCCGTGCTATTTCCGACCGCAAGGTCGCCGATACAGTGCGACCAGGTGTAATTGGCGCTCATGCTCACCCCGCGGCTCAACCGCTTCTGCACAGCCAGAATCAGCCCGTTATAGCTGGAGGTGCCGCCGTCGTCATACTGATCCATGTTCGCGATCAGATTAGCGGCAGGATAATTGTTGATCGTAAACACACGGCGCGCATTTGTGTTCGCGTTCGTCGAGCACGGCCCTGGGGCGGTCAGCCCGTATTGGCCTGCGACACAGTTGCCCGGAATATACATTCCTGGATTCAGCTGGTAGGACACCCATAGGTGCTCCGTTTCGCTGCCTGCGTATGTTGCCGAAGCCACCCAATCCTCCCTGGCGCCGAAGCTCCGCTGCACCGCGAAATTCCACTGATGCACTTCCGTGGTGCGCGAATTGGGTTGCAGCGCGATGTAGATTCCGCCCGGAGCGAACGGAGCGTCCGGGCCCAGCGCGTACGGAAAGATGTTGCCGCCCGGATTGCTCGCGTACGGATTGGAAAAACTCGCTGCCGGGAAGATCTCGGTATTCCCGAAAGGCGGCGAATCGGCCGTGTTCACAAAAAGCTGCCCGTTCGCATAATCGTAGGACAATCCATATGACGCGCGAACCGACATCTTTCCGCTGCCGGTGGGATCCCAAGCAAGTCCCAGGCGCGGCGCCCACAAATTCCATTGCTTGTTAATTCCCGACGTTCCGGGGAATCCGGGATCGCCGGGAAACGTGAGGCCGGGAGGCGCGTTCTTGTAAACCGTGGTCCTCTTATTGGCTATCATGTCCGGCAGGCTGAAGTTATAAACCGCGCCCGCCGTCATGTCCGGCGGAAGGTATGGCTCATATCGTAGCCCGGCATTGATCGTAAGCCGGCTGTTCACCTTCCAGGAATCGCGAATATACGAGCTGAAATACCATTTCTTCTGATCGAGTGTGTTGGGAAGCGAAGTGGTGACTGTGACCGGATTATTCGCCGTGCCGCCAAGCAGGAAAGCAGCCAGACTCGTAAACGCATACTGATTTTGACCGTAAACCGTGCCGCGCAGCCCGAGCCGGTATTGCGACGTGAGGGCGCCGAACGCGATCTGGTGCGAGCCTTTCACGAGAGAAAAATCGTCGCCCAGTTGATACGTCGTATTCGCGTTGTGACCTTTCGTGTTCGTGGGCACCCCCAGGCTGAAGCCGCTCGTAACCGTGAAAAACGACTGGTGCGGCAGATAACCACAGTACATCTGCACTCCCAGATCGCATCCGGAAAAGAAATCGGTGTTGTAGCGATTGATCGCCACGCGGCTGACCGAGGCGCGAATCGTGTTTATCGTTGTCGGGCTGATCACCCACGTGTGCCCGATCAAGCCCGATTGAACAGTGTCGTCCAAGCCGGCTTGGCCAGTGGTTAGCAGATTACTCGGGGCCAGCGTGTAAGCCGCGGGCCGGAAGTACGTCGCGGCAATATAGCGGCCAAATAGTGACTGCTTGCTGGTGATCTGATAATCCACTCGCCCGATGACTTGGTACTCATTGATCTGGGTCGGGTACGAGAATTGGACTTTTCCGCAGGGGTCGGATGTTGCCGGAAGCTGCTTGGCGAGTTTTACCGAAGCCGGATCGTATTGGAGACCGGGCCCCAGTTTTCCACCCGGAAAGCTGCTGGCGAGAGATGCCGGAATCGCGCTGGGGCAAGCTGTGAAATCGCCCGCTTGCATCGCAACCGTCGGAACGAATGCCGTCGGCGCAACCGCCAACTGGCGCGTAATCGTGTTCTGATAACCGCCGAACACAAACAGCTTGTCCCGGATAATGCGCCCGCCCACCGTGCCTCCGAACTGATTGCGTTTGAGGGTGTCCTTTGCGGCCGTTGGCGAGGCGTTGGTAAAGAAATTCTGGGCGTTCAGGGCGTTGTTGCGCAGGAATTCGAACAGATCTCCGTGAAGCGAATTCGTGCCCGAGCGCGTGACGGCATTGATGGACGCCCCGGCGTGTACGCCTTTCGCCGCGTCGAGCGCGCTCGTTTCCACGCGGAATTCTTGGAGCGCATCGGGAAATGGGAACGGCAGATTCGCGTTGTCCCACGGGTTGTTGTAAAGGCCGCCGTCCAGGTAATATCCGACGCCGAACGCCTGTCCGCCGGCGATCACTATCTGGCCCGTGTTGGGAAATCCGCCGGCGCCCGCTACGCCCTGCGGAATCGCGGCGCCGGTGAGTTGGATCAGGTCCGTCGCCTGGCGGCCGTTAAGAGGCAGCTCCAAAATGCGCCGCGTGTCCATAACGCTGCCGATATTGTTCGATTGTGTTTCCACCAATGTGGCATTGGCTTCCACCTGGACCTGCTCGCTGACGTTGCCAATCTTGAGCGCGATATCGATCGTAGGCTCGCTGCCCACTTGAAGCACAATCCCGCTCTGCAGATAGGTGGCGAAGCCTTGCTTGCTCACTTCCAACCGGTATGGACCCACCGGTAGATTCGGCAACACATAAACACCGTCCGCGCCGGTGACCGCGGTACGAACTGTATCGGTCTCCGTTTGCGTCGCTTTGATATCGGCTGCGGGCACGATTGCGCCCGTCGCATCGCGCACCACCCCTTGAATCTGCCCCGTCGATTGGGCTTTTATTTCCCCGCCCAGAACGACGATGAACACACACACGAAGACACATTTGCCAATCCGCATGTTACGACCCCCGGCAGGGCAGTTTATCCAAGGGGGCGATGAGCGTCAAGGGGTTGAATTGAGGCTTGTCAAGCCGCGTTAAAAATCTCCCCTTTTCCAAAGCCAGTTCTTCCGAACGGTGCGAGCCGCTGCTGGAGCGAGTCCGCTCGGAAGCGATGGGATATTCGGAGGCGGGAAGTTCACGACCGGCCCGATCGAGTCGATGATCACGGAAGGAGCAGGAGAAGGATCGATCGCGGCTACCGAGGCGGAGGTTCCGCTCGTTCCCGCGACATAGACGGTTCCGGCCGCACTAATCGCCATGCCGGGTCCGTCGGTGAAACTCGAAAATAAAAGCGTCGATGCATCCGGGCTAAGCTCCGCCACAAATCCCGGCTCAGAGCCGAGGTTAACTCCTCCCTGGAACGGACTAATAAAGGAAAGTCGGAAGATTGCGTGAAGCCAGCCACCCAAATGTTGCCCGTTTTATCCACGGCAATCGTGGTGCCTGAATCGTTGCACGATCCGCCCAGGTATGTGAGAACCAGCGATGTGGAAAAAGCCGAGTCGAGCTTTAAAGCGAAAGCGTTTCCGGTGCCTGTATAGGGCGGCGAAGGTCCGATCCCGAGTGCGGGCGTGCATCGATCGATGACTTGGCTCCGATAGGCTCCTGGCGTGGTCCCCGGAGTGATGCCTTGCGTAAAGCCTGTAATGTATGCGTTGCCCATTGAGTCAAGAGTTACCGCGTTCGCCGAGGTCAAATAACCGCCGCCCAGATGAGCTGCTTGCGATCACTTTGTCGGCGGCGGGACTCACCTTTGTAATGAACCCGGCATCGAAGAGGCTGGGAGGAGTGGGCTGATTTGTTGGTCCGGGAAATACCGGCTGGTACGTATTGGAAGAGATTGGGAAGTCGGGTGAGGTGGTGTAACCGGCGATAATCGCCTCGCCCGCCGGATCTACGGCCAGACCCTGACCGATGCTTCCACACCTGCGTCAAAAATGTCGAGTAAGCAGGCGCGCTTCCATCCGGGGGAAGCTTTGTAACAAAGGCGTACGTTCCGGTATTGGGGGTCACGGAAAAGTTGGATTGAGAACGCGGGCAGGCCGCGGATGGGAGTGCCGGCTGAACGACCCCGGGAGTGATTGGGAAATCCGGAGCGCTGGTCTGTCCAGTGACGTACACCGCGCCCGAGGAATCCACAGCAACGCCCGATGAAGAAACGGACTTGGAAGCTCCCAGGAGCGTCGAAAAGAACAGATGCGTGCCGTCCGCCCTTAGCTTGGCGACAAACCCATCGTTTTTTCCGGGGGAGGCAGGGTTCGCGACCGTCGCGGTTACGGGGAAGTCGGGTGAAAAAGTATATCCGGTCAAGACCGCTTCGCCTTGCGCGTCAACCGCGATGCCATTCAGGCCGTCGGAGAACGTGCCTCCTAAGAAAGTGGAATAGAGAATCTTTGAGGCGGACGGATCGAGCTTGACAACAAAAGGAACAGACGGGGTCGTCAACCCGGCGAAGACCTTGCCCCCGACCGCCATCAGACCTAGAACATGAAGAAGTTGCGGCAATGGCTTCAGCGTGGCGCCCCCATCTGCGCTCACGAAGATTTGGTTTTGAGCCGGTGCGGAAAGGTACAGCGCGCCGGTTGAATCCACCGCAATTGATTGGACGCGGATACCCGGGGTTGCTCCTGGCCTGGGCGCCGGAGCCACGGTGGTGAACGTGACACCTCCGTCGGCGCTCCTCTGCACGCCCGCGCCATCCAATACGTAAATATTTGCGGAATTCGAGGGATCGATAGCAATCCCGGTGCTCTGGTAGAGCTGCTGCGCAAGCTGCTGCCAAGTTGTGCCGCCATCGATGCTCTTCAGCAGGGTTGCGTTGGCATCGATGACGTACAAATCGTTCCCATTCGGGGCCAGCGTCGCCACTACGTTCGACAGGGGAGGGGACGGCGCGGGTGGCTCGCCGGGTAAGCGGGGTTTAATTGAGTCCAAGTGTTGCCCGCGTCCACGCTTTTGAATAGATAGCCCGGGATCAGATAGTTGTTCTGATCCGTGACTGCGTACGCAATCAAGTGATTGTTTGGATTGATGAAAACGGAAGTTACCGAGACATAGCCGGATGCGCTGACAGGCAGGCCCGTGTCAAAGAGCCCCCAAGTTGCTCCAGCATCGCTGGAGAAATACAAACCGGTATTGGTCGCGACTAGCAGGATTGAGGGCGATATCGCGTCGACCCCGATACTATTTACGGTTACCAATATGTTGGGATTGGCTGCCGTGGGGGCCGGCAG
>JAFAQY010000006.1 GCA_019261985.1 Bryobacterales bacterium
AAAGAGCCCCCAAGTTGCTCCAGCATCGCTGGAGAAATACAAACCGGTATTGGTCGCGACTAGCAGGATTGAGGGCGATATCGCGTCGACCCCGATACTATTTACGGTTACCAATATGTTGGGATTGGCTGCCGTGGGGGCCGGCAGCGGGGAGATTTTTCGCCACGTTGCTCCGCTGTCCACGCTCAGATACATACCGCTGGCGCCCTGGGCATAGAGGATCGCGCCATCCTGTGTTCCGCCGATCGCCTTCACGGTATCTTCCGTCGCCACCTGCAATCGAGCCATTGTCTGTCCGGCGTTGACAAGGCCAGCAGCGGCGGCGCGATCTTGGGCTCGAAGCCGTTCGCGGTGGTTGGAAAGTCGATTGAATTAATGCGACCCACCACATAGATATTGCCCTCAGAATCGGTGGCAAGCAAACTCGCGGCGCTGACTCCGCTTCCGCCGAAGTACGTGGTGCGCACGAGGACGGGATCAATCGTCAATGGCAAGCCGCGGTTGTATTTGCCGAGGCGAATCCCCACTTCATTCGACGCGACGAGCACGTAGCGAGCGTCCACCGGATGATTGCTCTGGAAAACGCCGGGCCGGGTTTGCCGGACAACGCCGGAAGCAGTTTCAATGGTCAAGCCACCCGCAGCGTCGATGTGGATAGGGCCGCCGCCCGTCAATCGGATGCACACCCGGTCGGGCGATGCATTCGCGGCGATGTTGAGATCGTACTCGAGATTTCCCCCGTTGTCGTGGAATTGGACATTAATTCCAGGGTATAAGCCGCGAACGGCCAGGCTCGGAAATTGCCGGAAACTGCGAGCCGTTCCACGCCGAAAATAGGTGCTCGGCGCGGCGGGTCCGAGTCCCTCCATTCGGACGCTTGACGCTGCATTCAAGAAGCGGAGGGTGACGCCGCCGATGAGAATGCGATCGCGCGAAGCTCCGCGACGCCATCGGTGGAGCGCGCCAGGTAACGGCCTTTATCCCTTTCTTCAAAAGAGACTGGGAAGGCCAAACATGGGAGCAGGGAAGACAGGGCAACAATGAGACAAATGAAACCGCGTACGGAGCCTCCAGGGGATGGGCGCGGATAGTCCATTGTGTCACGGGAGGAGCCTGCGAAACTTTGGCAGACCACCAGAGCGGTGATCTGCCAAGGGTGACTCCCGCTTATTTCTGCGCGGTTATTTCTGGGCTGCTTATTTCTGCACGGCGGGGAGCTTGGTCTGGTCGCCGGTGTTGATGCACATCGGTTGACCGAAGCCGCCTTTGCTCTGGCCGCTTCCGTTGATGTCGTAGATGATATTGTCAGGGCGGGCGCTATCGCCCGAAACTCCGCCGACGCCGGCCAAGTGATCCAGCGCGAGGTTGTTCCGAACGCGCCACGCGATCATGTGATCGGCGCAGGAGGTATCACCGCTGACACCAACGCCGCCGACCACTACCTGGCCGGGCCCATACAGCGCCAAGCCACCGCCGAAGACATTAATTCCCCCGATGCGCTGTCCAACCATAGGGTCGAATTGACTTCCGGCCCGATCCGGCGAGCCGGCGTACGCCACTTGAGGATTAACGGGATTGCTTTCCTGCAAACCGAACAAGCTGCCTCCCGGCTGAACCGCCGAGTAAAGATTCGCCGTAGAGAGCGCGAGACCGCTGGCTTGTCCGGAGCCGTTGCTGTTGGACCCGGAGTCCAAACTGAAGGCGTTCGCTGTGTTCGCCTTTTGCGCGGAGATCACGCGGCTTCCGGGCCATTGCGAGGTTCGGTCGTTTCCACTAAACGCAACCGCGCAGACTACTCCATCGCGGTCGACAATCGTGCCCCACATTTGATTATTCAAACCGCTGGTTTCCGCTTGCGTTGCCGCAACCAAGGCTGCTTTCAGCTGTACATAACCCGGTAAGTTTCCGCAACCATTAATCTGGGCGTGGGCAGCCGCGGCCGTTACAACCAGGGTCGCGGCCGTCGAGACTGCATTGAATCGGCGCATCATTTGTTCTCTAGATTCCTCCAATCGGATGTTTAGTGCGCAAAAAGCGCACTCGCCGATTATATGCCGGAAAGCATAGCTGTTGGCGGAAATCGTCGGGCGCTGACCTTATGCCGCCTTCGTCATCCCAATCGCCGCGACGTTTCAGGGAATGTAGCTGCCAAAAACTCCTCGTGGATTACTTCAGGAGCCAGATCAGCCCCGTTGGGCCAACAGATGACACCATATTCATCAATGCTCACCTGCGCGAACAATAGAGGGTCTCGGAGTGGTTCGAATACCGGACCGTAAAGTTCCTTGGAGAGGTCCAAGGTTCCGCTTACGCCGTCTTCGAACTCTATTAGCAGCTTGTATCCCATTTCGGGCTGGACGCGTTGCACTCGTAACATAGTTCTACTCCAACGGACGAATCCCATTGAGAGGCCGATGGTCACGTGCCAATTCCCAGTTTTCGAGCAACTCGGGTTGGTGAATCTCAGCCCAGTCGAGCACGAGGCAAAGTGCGCGCCGGCCCATCGTTCCTTTCAGGACTTTGAGAGAGCCGATCGCAACCTCAATCTCCGCATCACCGTAAATCGCATGGAAATGGGCAGGCGCATGGTCACGGAAATACATTCGGATTACAATTCCCATAAACGAGCTGATCGTTGCCATTTCACAGCGTCCATTTCACCATGCGAACTCACACGATGTGAACAAAGCTGTATGGTTCGGCGACCGCCGTAATCGCTCCGTAAACTCGCCGTCCTCCTGGCGAGGACTTAAACATCGGGACCCGTGGTAAACGTTAGAACCCTGCAGCCGGGCCGTTGAGCATCGTCTTTACATTTCCTATGTATGTAGTATGGGAATTTGGGCGCACTCGTGCTGGCCCCGCGCTTGCGACGAACGCAACCGCTCAGGCGGGCTGAAGCCCGGCTGAAGCCCGCCGCAGGATAAAGCCCGGCTAAAGCCTGCCCCGCAGCGGGCTGTAAGTCAAGTTCTGCAATTAGACGCTGTAAACCAAAGTTCTGCAATTAGCAGTAGCCAACTTCTGCAATTCGCGCTAATAACGCTTTAGCCGTCCGCGAATGTCTTTGGCCAGCTTGTCGATGTCGTCCAGCTTCTTTAGAGTCTTCACCGAAACGAGAAAGGCATCGCCTTTGTCCAGATCGTCCTTGAGCTCCTGTGAAAGCTGAATAAGCTGCGCCGCATCTTCGAGGTTCTTTTTGTGATCCGCGCGGATGATCTCATCGCGCTGGGATTTCCCGTTGGGCAACCGCCGGTCCTGCGCTTCGATATCCCGTTTGGTTGGAGGAAAATCGTCCGGGACCTGGCCCAACATGATGCAAACTGCTACAGAGAGCAGGCAAATCAGGCGCATAATCTACAATGATACAAATCAGCATTTGCAGCATGGACAAGCTGAAGCTTGTCCTACATTTATATGGATCCGGTTAATATCGGCATCATCGGTCTCGGCAACGTCGGCTGGGGGACACTCGACGTTTTGGCCGAGAATGCGCGGGACATCGCGTTAAAGCTGGGATTTCCGCTGCGCGTGCGCGGACTGTGCAGCCGAAATATCGCGGCTAAGAAATTTCCCGCGGACTTCGATTGCGCTCTGAAGACTACCGACTGGCGCGATATCGTGAATCTCCCGGATGTGCACATCGTGGCTGAACTGGTAGGCGGGACCGGAGTTGCGCGCGAAATTGTGGAGGCGGCGGCGGGCTGCGGCAAATCGGTGGTCACGGCGAACAAAGAGTTAATGGCGCAAGCGGGGGCGGATTTGTGGGATCGCGCCATCGCGTCGCGAATCAACCTGGCGATGGAGGCGAGCGTCGCCGGAGGCATTCCGATTCATGCCGTCCTGCGCGAAGGCATTTCGGGCGACCGCATCACCACGCTCTATGGCATCCTGAACGGCACCTGCAACTACATCCTCACCGAGATCGAGCGGCGGCGCGCGAGCTTCGAAGAGATCTTGAAAGAGGCGCAGGAAGCTGGGTACGCCGAAGCCGATCCGTCGGCGGACGTGGATGGTTATGACTCGCGCTCCAAGCTGGCGATCCTTGCTGCCCTGGCTTTTGGCGAGCGGATCGTGCCGTCGGACATTTACACGGAGGGGATCCGCCGGATCACTCCCGTGGATTTCGATTATGCCCATCTGCTGCACCACACCATCCGGCTAGTGTGCGCGGCTCGCCAGAGTCCGGCTGGGTTGATCCTGTCGGTGCGTCCGTCGCTGATTCCCGAGACCACGATACTCGCGGGCGTGCGGGGCGCCTATAATGCGGTGTGGGTGCGCGGAAAATTCGGCGCGGACACGTTTTATTACGGGCGCGGCGCGGGTCCGCACCCGACGGGTGTTGCAGTGGTCAGCGATCTGATGCGAGTGGCGCGGGAGATTCGCGGAGGCAGCCCGGAGCGGGTTTCGCCCTTCGCACACGCGCGCCTGGGCGAGTATGAGCCCATTTCGGTTACATTGCACGAATCGGCTTATTATCTGCGCTTCCGTGTAGAAGACCGGCCCGGCATTATCGCGCAGCTTGCCACCGCGCTTGCGGCGGAGAGTATTTCCATAGATGCGGTATTGCAATTACCCGACGCGAATTGGCGCGATCTTCCCTTTGTGATTACGGTGGAACCAACGTCTGAAGCATCGATCCGCGCCGCGATGGCGCGCATGGCCGAACTGAATTTCTTCATCGAGCCGCCGCTGGCTCTGCCTATGGAGCGATCTTTATGAAGTGGCTGCCATTGATGGTTGCCGCCGTTCCCGCGATCATATGGGCACAGTGGCCGTCCTCTCCTTCGCCTCGGGCGCCGCGCACCCCGGATGGGAAAGTGGATCTGGCGGCTCCGGCGCCTCAGACCGCGGACGGCCACCCGGATCTTTCAGGCGTGTGGGATCGCGGCATGCCGCCGGGAGCGCGGCCCGCTGCTCCGCTTACTACCTTCGGTTCGCCTGCGCCTTCGGGACCCAGGCCCTTTCAGAATCTTCCATCCATGCTGCCGGGAGGCCTGCCCTTTCTGCCATGGGCGGCAGAGTTGCGAAAGCAACGGCTCGCGGAAAATAGCAAGGATCATCCCGACGCGCACTGCCTGCCGCTGAATCCGGTTCAGCTCCACAGCCATCCTCAGCCGCGAAAGGTGGTTCAGACGCTGGGGATGGTGCTGATTATGTACGAAGCCAATAACGGCTTGCGGCAGATTTTTACAGATGGCCGCACTTTGCCGCCCGGCGATTCGGAGCCTTGGTGGTTCGGCTACTCGATCGGCCATTGGGACGGCGACGCCCTGGTGGCGGAAACGAATGGACTCAAAGAACCGGGTTGGTTGGACGAGGAAGGCACGCCCGTCACGAATGCGGGCCGAGTGATCGAACGATTTCGCCGCCTGAACTATGGCACGCTTGAAATCGAGATCACGGTGGACGATCCCAAAACGTTCACGAAACCGTGGACGGTGAAGCTGAATCAGCGGCTGATGCCGGATACGGACCTGATCGAATTTGTGTGCTTGGAGAACAATCGCAGCGTGACTCACCTGGTGGGCAAGTAGCCTTTGGTGGGGCAGGATGCCATCCTGCGCGCGGTTGGCAACCGCGCTGGGCGGCTTGTTCCAAATCCCGACCAGGCGGGTTTGGCAACCCGCCGCAGGCTGGCAGCCTGCCCCACAAGAGCACTGCGCTATATTGGAATTTCTTTCGCCGGCCCTTGCGAATAAGGCAGGCTGGCGCACACAAATGAAAATCCACGAATATCAGGCCAAGTCGCTCTTGGCTTGCTACGGGGTTGCTGTGCCGAGGGGCGAGGCCGCTTCGAGCTCCGAAAAAGCAGCGGAGATCGCGGAAAAGCTCGGCGGCGCGGTGGTGGTGAAGGCGCAGATCCACGCCGGAGGACGCGGCAAAGGCGGGGGCGTTAAGGTGGCGAAGAACCCTCAGGAGGCGCGTGAAATCGCGTCGAAGATGCTGGGCATGCGGCTGGTGACCCATCAGACCGGGCCGGAAGGCCGCATTGTTCAGAAGGTCCTGATCGAGGAAACACTGCCGATCGAACGCGAATTGTACCTGGGCATCGTGCTCGATCGGGCGCAAGGGAAGAACGTCTTCATGGCTTCCGCCGATGGCGGCGTCGACATCGAGGAAGTCGCCGCCAAGACTCCGGAACGAATCTTGCGCGAAACCATCGAGCCCGGGTTGGGGTTGACGGCTTTTCAGGCACGCAAGCTGGCTTTCGGTATTGGGCTGACCGGCGATGCCGGAAATCTGGCCGCGCGTTCGGTGGTGGCTCTGACTCAAGCCAACGATGCGATGGATGCGACCATCGCGGAAATCAATCCGTTCATTCTGACCAAAGACGGAAAGGTTTATGCGCTCGACGCCAAGATCACTTTGGATGATAATGCGCTGTTCCGTCACCCGGATCTGGCGGAGCTTCGCGATGTTAACGAAGAAGACCCGCTGGAAGTAGAGGCTTCGCGCTTCGGCCTGAACTACATCAAGCTGGATGGCAACGTCGCGTGCATGGTGAACGGCGCCGGTTTGGCGATGGCGACCATGGACATCATCAAATACGCGGGCGGAAATCCGGCGAATTTTCTGGATGTGGGCGGCGGCGCAAATGAAGAACAAATCCGCAATGCATTTCGCATTCTGCTGCTGGATAAGGCCGTGCAAGCCGTGCTGATCAACATTTTCGGCGGAATTCTGCGCTGCGACGTGCTGGCTACTGGAGTGGTAAACGCCGCGCGCGAGCTGTCGGTTGGAGTGCCGGTGGTGGTGCGAATGGAAGGGACAAACGTGGAGCAAGGCCGGCAGATTTTGCGCGAATCCGGCATGAACTTCACCGTCGCAGACGGCATGCGCGACGCCGCGGAAAAAGTGGTCGCGCTGGCTTCGCAAGGAGCGGCGGCATGAGCGTGCTGGTGAACGAACAGACCCGTGTGCTGGTGCAAGGATTCACGGGCAAAGAGGGGACGTTTCACGCGCAGCAGGCGATCGCCTATGGGACCACGGTGGTGGGCGGGGTTACGCCGGGGAAGGGTGGCCAGAGACATCTCGATCGGCCTGTGTTCGATACGGTGGCAGCCGGCGTGAGGGCTACGGGAGCAAATGCGAGCGTGATCTTCGTCCCGCCGCCGTTCGCGGCGGACGCGATCATGGAAGCCGCGGACGCAGGCCTGCCGCTTGTAATCTGCATCACGGAAGGCATCCCCGCGGCGGATATGGTGCGCGCGTGGGCGTATCTGAAGCAGCATCCGGGAACCCGGCTCATCGGTCCGAACTGCCCGGGAATCATCTCGCCGGGCAAATGCAAAATCGGCATCATGCCCGCGCACATTCACAAACAGGGCAATGTCGGGGTGGTATCGCGGTCGGGAACATTGACCTATGAGGCGGTAGGGCAATTGACGGCTCTGGGAATCGGGCAGTCGACATGCATCGGCATAGGCGGCGACCCGATTATCGGGACAACGCACGCGGATGCGATTCGGTTGTTCCATGAAGATGCTGATACCCACGCTATTGTGATGATCGGCGAGATTGGCGGCACAGCGGAAGAAGCCGCGGCCGCGTACATTAAGGAAAATGTCAAAAAGCCGGTGATCGGCTTTATCGCCGGCCAGACTGCGCCGCCGGGCCGCCGCATGGGTCACGCCGGAGCCATCATTTCGGGTGGCAGCGGAAAAGCCGAAGACAAGATTACAGCAATGAAGGCCGCCGGCATTACTGTGTGTGCCACCCCGGCCGAAATCGGAGAAAAGGTCAAAAGCAGAATCTAAAACAAAACATGGAAAGAACATTTGCAATCATCAAGCCCGATGCAGTCGCGGAAGGGCAGACGGGCGAGATTCTGGCCATCGCACAGAAGGCGGGCTTCCGAATCGTGGGCATGAAGATGAAGCGCTTGAGCCAGATCGAAGCCGAAGGTTTTTACGCCGTCCACAAGGAGCGGCCGTTTTTTGGCTCGCTGGTGAAGTTTATGACGGAAGGGCCGGCGGTGGTGATGGTCCTTGAAGCGGCCGACGCGATCAAGAAGTGGCGCGACACTATGGGCGCGACGAACCCCGCGAACGCCGCCGAGGGCACTATTAGGAAGCGCTTTGCAGCTAGCATCGAGCGCAACTGCGTGCACGGCTCGGACGCGCCGGAGACGGCGGCGGTAGAGATCCCGTTTTTCTTTAGTACGGCGGAATTGCTGTAATCCCAATCACTACTTTGAAGTCGGAAGGGCGGGCATGACGCCGCCCTGGTGCGTGCCGGCATCGTAAATTCCTCGGCGCTAGAGTTGGCGCAGCAGCCGAGTATCAGGTCGAGCGAACCGCAATTTTTGGCGTTAATGGCTCGATAATGCGATTAGGAGTGAGCAGCCGTGGCGGAAGAGCAGGGATCATCGGTTGATGGTCGCCCAGGCCCAGATTTCCGTGTCTTGTTTGAATCCGTACCCGGCTTGTACCTCGTCCTAACGCCGAACCTGGAAATCATCGCGGCAAGCGACGCCTACCTTGAAGCCACGAAAACGAGCCGAGATGCAATCATCGGCCGCGGCATTTTCGATGTTTTTCCAGACAATCCTGAGGATACGGCAGCATCTGGAGTGAGAAATCTTCGGGCATCCCTCAGCCGGGTTCTCGAGAGTAAAATTCCGGATACTATGCCGATCCAAAAATACGATATTCGCCGCCCGGAAACGGAAGGAGGGGGATTCGAAGAGCGATTCTGGAGTCCAATCAACTCGCCCGTATTCAACGAACGAGGAGAGTTGGTCTACGTCATTCACCGCGTTGAGGACGTAACGTCGTTCGTTCGGCTGAAGGCTTCCGTGGATTCGCCGCGGAATACGATCGACGTCCTGACCGAATCGACCGAAGGACCGCTTTATGAGCGAATACGTCAGGTCGCGGAGACCAAACGCCAGCTTAAGGAAGCGAACGCGGAGCTGACCCGGCTCTACAGAAAAGCAGCAGAACTGGATCACCTGAAAACGCAGTTCTTCACAAACATCAGCCACGAACTGCGCATGCCGCTTGCTTTGATCATTGGCCCCACTGAGCGGTTGATCTCATCCGGCGAAGTGAGCGATGAGCTGCGACATGAATTGCGCGTTATAAATCGCAATGCACACCAACTCCTCAAACACGTTAATGACCTCCTTGATCTTGCGAAGCTTGACCAGAAGGAGCTGCATGTCTATTATTCCGAGTCGGATCTCGCGCTTCTAATAAGACGGACGGCTGGTCATTTCGAGAACCTCGCCGCGGAGAAAGAGATTCGATTTTTATTGGAGGTTCCGTCCGTTGCCCCGGCGCAAATTGATGTGGATAAAATCGAACGAGCATTGCTGAACTTGCTTGGCAATGCTTTCAAGTTCACCCCCATCGGCGGCATCGTCCGTTGCATGCTGACCTACGACGATGAAAACAGCCGCGCAACCATTGAGGTTGCGGATAGCGGGCCCGGAATTCCGGAAGAATGGCGCGAAGCCGTGTTCGAACGTTTTCGGCAAGTAGACAGCGGACTCACACGCCGGTTTGGGGGGACTGGGTTGGGACTACCTATAGCGCGAGAATTCGCGGAGCTTCATGGGGGTACGGTTTCCGTTTTGACAGCACCGGAAGGCGGGGCTCTTTTAAAATTCGCGATCCCTACAAAGGCGCCGGCGGGAGTCAGCCTTCAACCCGAGCCGGATGCGACGAACCCTGCAAATAGATTGGCAGGCGCGGCAGTCGAGGAATTCCAGGGAAGCACGGACGCACCTGCCGAGCCATCTGCAAATGCCTCCGCACTCCCTTTGGTATTGGTTGCCGAAGACAACCTTGAGATGAACAAGTTCATCCAGGAGACACTTCGTCCGGATTTCCGCATTTCTTCAGCATTTAACGGTCAGGAAGCCGTTGCGAAAGCGGTCGACTTGAAGCCGGACGCAATTGTGTGCGACATCATGATGCCGGAACTGAGCGGCGCGGACTTCGTGCGTATCATTCGCCAGTACCGGGGCTTTGACAACACACCGATCGTGATGATCACGGCGAAGGCCGATGATGACCTTCGAGTAGAACTCCTACGCAACGGCGCAACCGATTATCTGACCAAGCCGTTCTCTGTGCATGAGCTTCGCGCAAGAATCGGCAACCTGGTCAAGCTGAAGCTCGCAATGGATCAAGAGCACAATCTACGATCGGAGCTGGAGCAGGCCAATTTACGCTTGCAGGCGGCCAATCGCGAACTCGAAGCGTTTGCCTACTCCGTGTCACACGATCTACGGGCCCCGCTCCGGAGCATTACCGGGTTCGGCAATATCCTGCTGCGCGATCACGCATCCCGCCTGGATGAACAAGGTGTGTCGTACATTCAACGCATGTCTCGGGCCGCCGACCGGATGGGGCAACTAATCGACGATTTGCTAAATCTCTCTCGCCTGACTCGAGCCGAGGTCTATCTTCAGCCGACCGATCTTTCCGCAATCGCTCACAATGCGGTTCAGGAGCTCGAAGCGGGGGAACCAAACCGCAGAGTCCACGTCGTGATCGAGCCCGGCCTGACAGCGAAAGCGGACCCGCGACTGATGCGGATCGCGTTCAACAATTTGTTCGGCAATGCCTGGAAATTTACCGGCAAGACGACGGAGCCACTTATTAGATTTTCGAAGCAACGAATGGACGGCGAGGAAGTGTTTTCGATTGCCGACAACGGCGCCGGATTCGATCCGGAATACTCCGCCAGCCTGTTCGCGCCGTTCCAGCGGCTCCATCGGGTCCATGAATTTCCCGGAACCGGAGTCGGCCTCGCCATTGTGCAGCGGATCATTCATCGACACGGGGGACGGATATGGGCGACCGGCAAGGTCGGCGAAGGCGCGACTTTTTGGTTTACACTGGGCTCATAGCAGTTTGCTCAGCGGCATGAGTGATGAACTCATGTAAGTGGAAATGCTTGTGAATTGTCGCAGCTCGCGTTGGTGCCTTGCGTGAACCGGCTTGTCCTTTTAGTAGAAGACAACGAGGATGAGGAGATCCTCACGATCGACGCGCTCAAGACCGGAGGCATCACCAACGAGATCCTTGTGGCTCGCGACGGCGCGGAAGCTCTCGATTACCTGTTCGGCTCGGCGGACAGTGGGACGTTGCCGGCGGTGGTTCTACTGGACTTGCGCCTCCCGAGAGTGCCTGGTCTAGAAGTGCTGCGGAGGATTCGGGCAACAGAACGCACCAGGCGGCTGCCTGTCGTCGTTTTGACGTCATCGGACGAAGAATCCGATCTGAAGGCAAGCTACGGCAACGGCGCGAACAGTTACGTCCGCAAGCCCGTGCGCCATCCGGAGTTTGTGAAAGCCGTCCAGGAACTAGGTCTCTATTGGTTGACGCGAAACGAACCACCGTTGGACTGAACTGTATGGCGGATTCGATTCGCATCCTCATGGTTGAGAATGCCGCCGACGATGCGGAACTCGTGGGGGATGCCCTGCGCCAGGGTGGCCTGGATCCGCAAATCCATCGCGTCGAGACGGAAACGGAGATGCGGTCGGCCTTGGAGGGAGGCCAATGGGACGTTATCCTTCTCGACTATGTGTTGCCCGCGTTTAGCGGACCTAAGGCACTCAAAGTCTGCCAAGAGGCCCGTTGCGACGCCCCGATCATTGTGGTTTCCGGCAATGTCGGCGAGGAGACTGCCGTGGAGATGATGAAGCAGGGTGCCGACGACTACGTCATGAAAGACAAACTATGGCGCTTACCAGCGGCTCTCCAGCGGTCGATGTCGGACGCGCGAGTCCGCCGGGAGCATCGGCGCGCGGAAGAGGAGCGGAAGCAGGCGCTGGCCCGGCTCGAAGAGGCAAATCAGGAATTGCACCAGTTCATGCATTCGGTGAGCCATGATCTGCAAGAGCCGCTTCGAATGATCAGCATCTATGCTGACCTCACCAAACGTAAATTGCAGCATTTGGATGGAGATACCGTTGAGTACTTGCGATATGTGACGGATGGCGCGCGGCGGATGTCAACGCTGCTTGCGGACCTGCGCGCTTACGTTGACGCGACCAACGTCGACGCGCTTGCCATCGAAGACACCGATGCCGAAGTAGTCCTTCAGGGCGTGTTGGCGAATCTGGCTTCCACTATCGACGAAAGTGCGGCGGTGGTTGTTCATGACCCGCTACCCACGTTGCGCGTCCGGGCATCGCATCTTACGCAGTTGTTTCAGAATCTTATCTCCAACGCCATTAAGTACCGGAGCGAAGCTGCGCCCACCATTCGCATTCATGCCCGAAGAGAAGGCGATCAATGGCGGCTTGCCTGCACAGATAACGGGCTAGGGATCTCGCCGGAATACCGGGATCGCGTCTTCGATTTTTTTAAGCGCTTCCACAGCGCGAAAATCCCAGGCAATGGTATGGGTCTGGCCATCTGCCGCCGGATTGTCCAAAGGTACGGCGGGCGAATCTGGATCGAGTCTACGCCCGGAGCCGGATCAACCTTCTACTTCACGCTGCCAAGCGGTGAACCAATCCGAGGAGAACAG
>JAFAQY010000012.1 GCA_019261985.1 Bryobacterales bacterium
CAAGAGAGGTGCCTGAGATTTCCATGACCAATCCGACTTCGCGTGGCCCGGGATGACGGGTCCGATAGCGGCGGAGACTGCCGCGGATCACAGTGAGGTCGGGCTCCGGCTCGCTAGTCGCAAGAGTTATAGGGTTTTGCGCGCGCACAATCCAACCCGCGGGCAAAACCCCCTCGAGGGTGTGGCGGGCGACTTCGTTCGCAGTGCTGTGTGGTGGATTCTTCACGGGCTTTTGAACGATGACTCCTTCCAGCAGTTCCACTGGATCGCCGGAGTGGAGAATGCCGCGCTCCGCCATGGCGTGATACACATCCACGGTAACCGGCCAGAGCGGCCACAAGCCCGTATTCTGCGCGGTTGACATCACGTATAGGTTAACGCAGTGGATGCGCTTCTGGCCTGCGCGGCCTCGTGCTGGACTATAAACTGGTATGCGAATGCGAGGACAATTGAAGCGCAGTTGTTCGCATTTTCCAGGCACTGGCGGCGTCGCATAATATTGTGTTGAGATCATAAGGCGGGCTGAAGCCCGCCGCAGGCTGAAGCCCGCCCCACGGCTTCCGATTGTGGCACTTGCAATTCGCTACTCGTGACATCGAGCGCGGAATCGAAATCATCGGGGCGAGTCCGCAACAATAATTACATCCGATGTATAAGCGAACGAGCTTCCTATTACGAATTTCGACCACGGAGCGGCGGCGGGCGCAGCGTTTGGCGCGGCGAATGGGCGTATCCGAGAACCGCCTTTACTCGGACCTGATTCGGGAAGGGCGGCTCCCGATGCGGGAACAAATGGCGTACTTCGAGAAACTCAGGTCTCTCCATGTGCCGGCGAGCGACGGCTTGGCGCTACTCGACCGCGCTCGTGCTGTAGATCCCGATCCGGCGGATGCTATTGGGCCCCGGGGGAAGCGCTGACAAGCGCTTACTCGCCTAACGCCCGTTTCAGCCTGTCCCACGTGATGGGCAACTCCTCCGGCAAGACCCGCGTCTCGCCGATCACGCTGATGAAACTGGCATCGCCGCACCAGCGCGGAAGCACGTGCATGTGGATGTGACCGGCGACTCCGGCTCCGGCGCAGGCGCCGATGTTCATGCCGAGGTTCACGCCATCGGGTTTGTACAACGCACGCAGCGCAGCCTCGCAGCGCGCGGTAAGGCGCATCATTTCCTCGCGCGTGGCCGGCTCGGCCTGCTCGAGTGTGGCGATGTGCGCATACGGAGCGATCATCACGTGGCCGCTGTTATACGGGTACAGGTTCAACATGATGAAATTGTGCTCGCCGCGAAAAACCACGAAGCTGTCGCGATCGGCGGCTTGTTGCTTGGAGCAGAAGACACACTCCTGCCCTGCTGTTCCCGCGGTGATGTAGCCGTATCTCCACGGGGTCCAAAGGTGGTCCATGTGGAATGATGCGGCGCTAGGTTTGAACGCTGTCCGAAGAGGGGGCGGGCTCGCCCGAGTGATCTCCGTTTACCAGATCCTTGAGTTCCTTGCTGGGTTTGAAATATGGAATGCGCTTGGCAGGCACTTCCACTCTTGCGCCGGTTTTAGGATTGCGGCCAACACGCGGCTGACGCTGCCGTGTGCGAAAGCTTCCAAACCCGCGGATTTCGATCTTGTCCCCCGTCCGCAGCGCCCGTACAACGCTATCGAATATTGCCTCGACGATCACTTCGGAGTCTTTGCGTGTCATCTCCACCACGCGCGACACCTCTTCGATTAGTTCCGCCTTGGTCATAATTTACTGGCTTTCCCCTTTTCCCCGTCGGTTTATTGCTTCTTCGATGGTCATGGTTGCCGCGGCTGCCTGCCGCTGGTAGTCCTCCAACCGGGTGCGCTCCTCGTCCTCAGCCACGGCCCGAAGGCTTAAGCCAATCTTCTTCTCGGCCTCGTTCATCTTGATTATTTTGAAGTCGTATTCCTCCCCAATGGGCAGCGGTGAATCGCGCGCCTGCAGACGCTCCGGCATAGCCGGAATCTCGGACTTGTGACACAAGCCCTCAACGCCCGGCGCGACCTCTATGAAGACTCCGAAAGGCACCGCGCGGCAGACGCGCCCGCGCACCAAATCCCCAATTTCGTGGGAGCGGAAAAAGCTCTCCCACGCGTCGGGCTGCAACTGCTTAATACCAAGCGAGAGCCGCCGGTTTGCTGCGTCGATATTCAGAATAACCGCTTGCATCACCTGGCCCTTGCGCAGCACCTCGGATGGTTTCTTCACGTGCTTGGTCCAGGAAAGATCGGAAACGTGCACCAGCCCGTCCACGCCTTCCTCGATTTCTAGAAAGGCCCCGAAATCCGTCAATTTGCGCACCCGGCCTTCTACTACGCTGCCGATGCTATAACGGCTGGCGACGGTGGTCCAAGGATCGGCTTCAAGCTGCTTGATGCCGAGGGAAACGCGCCGCTCCTTGGGCTTGACCTCGAGCACAACGGCTTCCACCTGATCGCCGGCCTTCACCACCTTCGAGGGGTGTTTCATGCGGCGGCTCCAGGTCATTTCGGAAATGTGGATCAGTCCCTCAACACCGGGTTCGATCTCGACGAACGCGCCGTAATCGGTGATGCTCATGACGCGACCCACGATGCGGCTTCCGGGAGGGCAGCGCTCGGGCAGAGTTTCCCACGGGTCCGGCCGCATTTGGCGAAGACCCAGCGAGATTCGTTCCTTTGCTCGATCGAACTTGAGGACCTTGACTGTGACCTCATCTCCAACGCGCACGACCTCGGAGGCGTGCGAGACGCGGCCATGCGACATGTCGCTGACATGGAGCAGTCCGTCAATACCCCCTAAATCGACAAAAGCACCGTAATCGGTAAGATTCTTGACGACGCCGGTAACTTCCGCCCCTTCGAAAAGATGTTCGAGAACGTTTTCTTTTCGCGCTTTCAGATCCTCTTCGACGGCCATCTTGCGCGAGACAACCACGTTGCCCCGTCGCCGGTTCAGCTTGAGGATCTTGACCGGAATATCCTGCGCGACGAACTGATCCAGATCGTGAACGGGCCGCACGTCTACTTGCGAGCCGGGCATGAATGCAGGCACGCCGACATCGACCATCAGCCCGCCTTTTGTCCGCTCCACCACATGGCCGGAGACAAGCAGGCCTTCGCGCATCGCGCGTTCCAGCGTGTCCCAGATACGAAGTCTGCTGGCGCGCGAATGGGAAAGTAGGACGTAACCTTCCGGCTGGGGGCCATGGCGGTCCACCATCACGTCGATGGTGTCGCCCGTTTTTACGGAGAGTGTGCCATCCTGTTGGCGGACTTGCTCAATAGGAACAACGCCTTCGAGCTTATAGCCGAAATCGACAATAACTTCCTGCGGGGTAATAGCGACAACATGCCCCTGGAGCAACTCCCCTTCCGTGGGAGGAGCTAAGTGGCTGTAGTCTTCTATGAGATGCTCGTAGTCCTCTTCGACGGAGAAGTTGATGTCTACATCCCGGTCATTCGCGCTGCTCGCCATCTCCGTTTTGTTCTCCGAAAACCCTTGAAAGATCAAGTATTTCAGAACTATACCGGACCTTGCGCGGGAAGTCAACCAGAACGCGGCCCGGGCGAGACAGTCCCCCCAGGCCCTAGCGATGGTTATTATACATGAGTTCCCCGGCAGTAATGGGGAGCGTTAAGCGGTTTTGAGGCGGAGGCAACGGGCAGGTGGCGTAAGGGCTAAAAACACAAGGCGGATTGATTGCTTTATTGAAATCCAGGACCACCGTTGAGGGCGCTTTCAGATTCTTCGGCAACGCTGCATACAAAAACCGCGAGGCCGGATAAGTCGTTTTTCCGCTGGTCTGATCGCGGAAGATCAAGAACAGCTCATTGTCGTCAACGACGGTATCCAAGCGGTATTCATGCCCGTCTTTGCTGAATGTTACGTACCCGGGCGACTGGTCTTCTTCCGTGACGCCATCAATTACCGTGTCGAACTTCAGTGTCCGCGGCTGGTCCCATGGCGTAAACTTCGCTTCTATCCGCCAGGAGGGGTCAATGGGATACCAACTTAAATGCGTAAATTCTTTTCGAGCCGGCGCGTCGCTATCTTTGATGCGGATCGCGAATTTGTTCGCGCGTTGAATCAGGAAGAACTTCACGGTTCCGATATTAAGGATGGTGGAATCTTCCTTCAATTCCTGAGCGGGAATTTTGATACCGGGCGCGGGACGGAAATCAGCGTGGGTACCTTTAAGAATGATTGTTCCCACGCGGGCGGGAACCGAAGCGGGCAGCGCGACCTCCGCGTCGGGATCGGACCCTACGCGATTCAGTCCTTCTTTCAGCCACGCTAAGCCGACAAGCGTGCTCCAGCCGTCAGGCCCGCTGATGGAGCGTTCCCGGGCGGCGCGAAAATCGGCGATGTCCTTCGTGTAATCGGCGGCAACGGCGGGCATGAGGAGAATGGCGGCTGCTGCTATAGCGAGCAGCATAGCAATGCACGAGATATGGATGCCATCCTGCGCGCGGTTGCCTACCGCGCTATTCGGGTTTGAAAAAAGGTCGGCAGGCGGGTTGGCAACCCGCCGCAGGTTGGCAACCTGCCCCACATCGCTCATCATGTACGATTATAGGCCGCTCGCCGGGCGTAATCGACACCGCTGACGATGGTGAACACCGCGGTTGCCCATTTCAGGATGGAGACAATCGACCCCGGAACAGCGGACGCGAGATTCGCGGCCACTGCGAGAACGAATAACGCCTGAAAAAAGGTGCTGATCTTGCCCCACAGGGAGGGCGGGAAACGCCGGCCCGCGCTTCGCGCGAGAGCTCCTCCGGTGAAAGACAGAATCAGTACGTCGCGGCCGATCACGATTGCGGCGAGCCATGCTTCGATGGAGCCATTCAGCACCATTGCGAGAAAGGCGCCGCTCAGCAGAACTTTATCCGCGATGGGATCGAGAACTTCGCCACGCCGTGACGTGACGCGCAGGCGGCGCGCGAAAAATCCGTCCAGAACATCGGTGAGCGCCGCTAGAATCAGCAGCCATAGCGCCCAGCCCCAGTACTGCTTCCACAGCAGCACAAAAACAAAAGGAGCGAGTACAAGGCGCGCAATACTCAGCAGGTTCGGTAGATGCTTCACCTACACAGCCCGCGCCATGGCGTTGGGATCCGTGAGTTGATCGTAGCTGAGGATTTCGTAGAGCGTCGGGTCGGTCATAATACGATTCACCAGGGCGAAGTGCATGGCGTGCCCGGCGCGCTCGGCGATCACATGACCGAGCAGTGGCTTGCCGATCAGGGCCAAGTCGCCGATCAGATCCAGAGCTTTGTGCCGGCAGCATTCGTCCTGAAAGCGCAGTCCGGATTCGTTTAAAATTCCCGTCCGGCTGAAGCAGACCGCGTTTTCGAGGGACGCTCCACGAATCAGTCCCATATTTCGCATCTGATCCAATTCGTACTCGAATCCAAAGGTGCGCGCGGGCGCGATGCAGGCGGCGTAACGCTCGGGCGAAAGCTCGGTTTCGAGCACTTGGCGGCCGACCAGTGGATGATCGAAGAAGACATCGCAGGTGAGAAGGAAACGGTCGCACGGCATGATGGTGATGCGTTTTCCGCCGCCTTCTACCGAAACCGGCTGGCGAATGCGCAGGTACTTCCGGCGTTTGCGATGTTGTTTGATACCGGCCGCCTGTATCAATTCAACGAAAGGACGTCCGCTGCCGTCAAGGATGGGAACTTCGAGATTGTCAATCTCGACATACGCGTTATCCAGCCCCATGCTGTAGAACACGCTGAGCAGGTGCTCGGTGGTGGAGATCAGCACGCCTTGCCGCATCAAGCTGGTGGCATAGCTCACCTTCTGGACATAGCGCCAGCTTGCGGGGATGTAGAAGCCTTCGAGATCGGTGCGGATGAAAACGATGCCGGTGGACGGCGGAGCGGGAACTATACGGATTTGAACGGGGACTCCCGAATGGAGACCGACGCCGGATGCCTCGACAGGGCGTTGGATCGTGGTCTCAAACCGCAAGAACTGCCTCGTCGGACGGCATCATTTTGTCTGACGGCCATTGTAACAAGCAACAGTACTTTTGGCTAGGCTTTTGAATAGAAACGGGTTGCCGGTTCTTGCGTGTGTCTAAAATGCAACACTTAACCGGGCTGATGTTGCGAAATCACCATGAAAGATGGCTATAACGGAGCAGCGCAGGCATGCTATATTCACATCGTGAGCCGGGGCTGTCAATGGGTTTGAAATGAGGGAATTACGCGCGCTGACGCCCGAAGAATTGTCCCGAGCCGAGGAGCGGCTACGGCATCCGGCCCCGGGCAGCCGGATTGAGGCCGCCAAGAAGCACGGGATCGACCTCACATTAATGATCGAGCAGTTGCGGTTATCTCCGGCCGAGCGGGTTCGCAAGATGCATGACGCTTGCGCAGCAATGGAGAGAGTGCGGGGAGTTGCCCGACGCAAACGGGCATGAACTTCATCACGGCCATTCAGGCACTGGTCGATGCAGGCGTTGACTTCGTGATTATCGGCGGCTGGTCCGCGGTCCTGAACGGAAGCTCCTATATCACGAACGATCTGGACATCTGCTATTCGCGCAGCCGCGAAAATCTTAAGCGGCTTGCAAACGCCCTTGCGCCATTTCATCCTCGGCTCCGCGAGTTAGCCGCGGGGCTGCCGTTAGTTTGGGACGAAGTCACGCTCAAAAACGGCACGGTCTTCACGTTTTCGACGGATCTTGGCGTAATCGATCTCTTGGCCGAAGTGCCGGGGCTAGGATTGCTTGAGGCTGAGGAGTAGCTTAGACCGCTCGGTCCATTAAACTATTGGTTTGCCTTCTCTCCAACCCCCGCGCGTCGTTAACATCGAAGATCTGCGGCGGCTGGCTCAAAAGCGCCTGCCCAAAGCCGTATTCGATTACATCGACGGCGGCGCGGACGGAGAAGTCACCTTGCGCGCCAATGTTCGGGCGTTCGAGGAAGTGGTCTTTTGCCCGCGCAATGCCATCGCCGTTGCGCAGCCTGATTTACGCACAACCGTGCTCGGGTGCGAGCTTTCCTTACCGTTGATTCTTGCGCCGCTCGGATTCACGCGCTTGTTTCATCCTGAAGGCGAGCGGGGCGCGGCTCAGGCCGCGGGCGCGGCGGGGATCGGCTATTGTCTTTCGAGCTTTTCCGGCTACCACGTCGATGAGGTGCGCAAAGTCACCAAAGGGCCGCTCTGGTATCAGCTTTATATAGCCGGCGGGAGCGAGGTGGTCGAGGCGTCCCTCGAGCGCGCACAAAAGGCCGGATATTCCGTGCTGGCCGTCACGATCGACACCAATTTTCCCGGACAGCGGGAGCGCGACTTACGCAACGGAGTGCCGCAGCTTTTGTCGGGCGAATTTTTCGAAAAAATCCCCTTCGTGCCGCCGCTCCTCTCGCACCCGCGCTGGCTGGTCAGCTATCTTCTCGACCGGGATGTCATGAAATTTCCCAATATTATCGTGAACGGAAAGGCTCAAGGCGTTACGGACGTTCGCGAAATGTTGCGGCAATCGACGATTACCTGGGCTGACATGAAATGGATTCGCCAGGCTTGGCGCGGGCCGATTCTGATGAAAGGCGTGATCACGGGCGACGATGCGCGACGGTCCTTAGATGAAGGCGCGGAGGGCGTGATCGTATCGAATCATGGCGGCCGTCAGCTGGACAACTCGCCTGCCACGCTGCACGTATTACCCGAAATCATCGATGCGATCGCAGGCCGCGGAGAGGTACTGGTCGATGGAGGCATCCGCCGCGGGAGCGACATCCTTAAGGCCATCTGCATGGGCGCAAGGGCAGTGCTGGCCGGCCGCGCCTACGGATATGGCCTGGCCGCAGCCGGCGCCGATGGAGTCGCGCGCGCGATTGAAATATTGCGCGCGGATGCCGAGCGCACGCTGATCTTGCTCGGATGCTCGTCTGTGCAGGAGCTCAATAAGTCATTTATCCGGCGATAGCGGCGTGATACGCTCAAATCCATGTCTACAGCCATAACCGCAGGCTATGTCATGGGTCATGACGACCGCGAGCGCCGGCGTCTTGCGCTTCAGGCGTCAATTATCAATCCATTCGCCGAACGATTGCTGCAGCGGTCTGGAATTACGTCCGGAATGCACGTCATCGATATCGGGTGCGGTGTGGGTGAGGTATCCATGCTGGTTGCCCGGCTTGTGGGCCGGCATGGCCGGGTGATCGGGATCGACTTTGACGATGGCGCGCTCACCATCGCGCGGGAACGGAGCAGAGCGCAGGGCCTCAATAACGTGACTTTCCTGCATGAGGACGTTCGGACGTATCGCCCCTCCAGCCGCGTGGACGCAATTTGCGGCCGGCATATCCTGATCCACACGCCTGACCCGTCCGATCTGCTGCGTACGGTTTTTTCGATTCTCAGCCCGGGTGGCGTCGCCGTATTTCAAGAGTTCGATTTCGCGGCCCATCAACCGGCCTATCCGGAGGCCCCGCTGCGAGAAAAAGTATTCGCGATTTTCCGCGAGTTCTTTTGCAAATATACTCACGGAAACATGGGAGCGCGGCTTTACCATTTGCTTCTGGAGGCGGGCTTCTCCGCTCCCGACGGCCGCGCGGAATTCCCGATAGATGGCGGCGCGGATAGCCCGTTTTACGAATGGATCGCGGAATCAATGCAAAGCATTTTGACGCGCGTCGAAGCAGCCGGGATCGCAACGGCGGATGAAATCGGAATCGATACTCTCGCCGAACGGTTGAGGCAGGAGGCAGTCTCGCTCAGAAGCTGCTTTCCCGGCCCGGTGATGGTCGGGTGTTTTGCCAGAAAAACATAGTGAGGGGGATGCATGCCAAGAGCCCTCAGCGCACTGATTTTCTTATCCGCGCTGGTGCACGCGGCCGATCAGAAGGACGCTCTCGCGCCAACAGGCACGCTGCGGGTCACGTTCCTCGGCGGCAACCCGGTTCAGGGCCGCGTTGACGCTGCCACCGGCGCGGTGACTGGTCCGGTTGCCGATTTGACGCAAGAGTTGGCGAAGCGGCTCAGTGTTCCGTTCAAGGTTTTTCCCTCCGCGGGCGTGCGCGAAGTTTTGGATGCCGTTAAGATGCACTCGGCCGATATCGGCTTTCTTGCGTTCGATGCAACGCGGGCGGCCGAGGTGGATTTCTCGCAGCCGTATTCACTGGCATACAACTCTTACATCGTTTCGGCCGATTCGCCGATCCGAACCGGCGCGGAGATCGATCACGCCGGCGTGCGCGTTGCCGCGCCCAGAGGGGATTCGGGCGACTTATATCTCAGCCGCACGCTCAAGCAGGCCGAGCTTAAAAGCATCGCGGGCCTGAATCCCGATGGCGCATTCAAAATGCTGGGGGCCCATGAAATCGATGCGTACGCGACCAACCGCGCGCGGCTCACCGAAATGGCGGCTCGGTTTCCTGGATTGCGAGTCTTACCGGAGAACTTCTTCGCGGTCGAGCAATCGATGGTGGTTGCGAAAGGGAATACGGCGGGGGTCGAATATCTCAACCGGTTCATCGACGGCGTGCGCGATTCTGGATTTCTGAAATCTGTGCTGGTCCGCGCGAATTTGAGTGGCGTGGAGATCGCGCCGCCTAAATAAGCTCCGCGCGATTGCAAATCGCGCTCGTGGGACCTGCGAAACGACGACCAGGCGGCTTGGCAAGCCGCCGCAGGATGGCATCCTGCCCCACTCTAACGCGCGCTGGGATCGCCAGTCTTATCTCATGCAAGATGAGCCTGAAGAAAGGGTTTGTTTCTCACGCAAGATGAGCCTGAAGGAGCGCACACGCCGCATGCTGAGGATTGATCATCCGAATGCAAGCAAGGCAGAAGGTAGGCCTGGAGCAAATCCGGGT
>JAFAQY010000015.1 GCA_019261985.1 Bryobacterales bacterium
GGAATTCCACTGGCGGCGCCATGGGTCTCCAGAGCAGCGTATGCGGTGGTGCGGGCTTGCCAGATTCCTTGAAGATCCGGCTTGCCGTCCGGCGTGCGCGGAGCTTTATAAGATTGGGCGTGGATAGCCGGTGCGGTGCACAGAAGAGCGAGCAATGTGGGGCACGCTGCCAGCCTGCGGCGCTCTGCCAACCCGCCCAGCGCGATTGGCAATCGCGCGCAGGATTGCATCCTGCCCCACTGATTCGCAATTGAAAACATCTACTGCTTTGCGCCCGGCGCGCCGTCATTGGCCGTGCCGGCGAACATACGGCGGCCTTCGGCGGTTACCACTGACCGCGCGGTCATCGTGTTAGACGCATCCTTGGCGCGGAAACCTTCCACTGTCACTTGCTCGCCTTCCTTCAGGCTGTCCTTCCGCCAGCCCTGGCGATACAGTCCATTCGGCGGCGCAGTCTCGCACAGCCATTCGACCTCTTTCCCGTCCGGATCCGTAACCTTGATATGCAGCCAGGAGTGGGGATTCACCCAGTCCATCTTTACCACCGTGCCCTTCAGGGTGACGGGCTTGTTTCCGTCATATTCGGCGGCGAAGGAATGATGGCCCCAGGCGGCTATGGAAGCGATGAGCCCCGCGGCAACCAGCGTAAGTGTGACTTTCATTTGGCGTGTCCTTTTCTTAGTTTATGTGTTCGGGGTTTTGTGTTGAGGTCATCGCGCGGTGGCCGTTTCCGGAACGCGGATGGGTTCAAGCTGCGCCATAATTTCGTCTTGGCGGTCTTCAAACCAGGGCGGCAAATGTAGCTTGGTGCCGAGCTCGGCCTCGGTTTCATCCTTCAGAAACCCGCCGGGAACATTGCAGCAGCTTTCAACCAGGATCCCGCCGGGGCAACGGCAGTACATGGAGTGGAAGTAGAACCGGTCTTTAATTTCCGAAGCGTCGGTATAACCGAGCTCTTCGTAAATCGCCTTCTGCTCGGTCAATGCATTATCATCGGCCCCCCAAAGCGCGATATGGTGATGCGTGCCGGCCCCGAAAGTCCAGCTTCCGGCCGGCCGGTCCGGCTCGTGTTGCAAAGTAACGGTCTTGTTCGGGCCGCCCGTACCCGTCTCAAAACGATGATACGGCCCGTCGACGCCGGTCTTGCGGAATCCGAGCGCGTCGACGAAAAAGCGCTCCGTTTCGCCGATCTCGCGGACCGAAAGCACCGCCCCATGAAATCCGTGCACCGCTTCGTTCTTCGCAATCTGAGGAGTGGTCCAGGGCTCGCGCGCGTCAGCCGAGTCTTCGATAACCTCGGCCTGCAAACCCGACGGGTGCTTGAAGCGAATAAACGATTGCCCGAATCGCTCCTGCGCGGCCTCCTGCTGGACGCCATGGCGCTTCAGGTGATCTTTCCAGAAGGGCAGCGATCCCTTGCGTACAGTGAAAGCCGTGGCCTGCACTTGTCCCGAGCCTTGGCGCCCCTGCTTCCGGCTATAAGGAAATGTCGTCATCACGGAGCCGGGCTCGAGCTTGGCGTTCGAGTAATAAAGGTGGTAGATGGGAATTTTCCCGTCCATTAGAACGGTCTGCTTCGCCATGCGAAGTCCGAGAACGTTGGTGAAAAAGTTCACGTCTTCCTGGGCTCCGCCGGCGCATGCAGTGATATGGTGATAACCCGTTAACGGGTAATTCATTTGGTTTTGCCTCCAGAGCGGTGCTGTTATAGCAGAAGCTCTTCAGTTAAGCATTTAAGCTTGTCGAAGTAATTCTATTAGATTCTCGCACGGTGATAGCGGCGATCAATGCAGTTGATATCCGCGCGGAGCTTTGAACAGATCCGAAATCACCGTCCTCAGCCATTGACTGGCGGGGTCCTGGCTGTAGCGCTCGTGCCAGTGCTGCATGATGTAGTACGCCGGAATATCGAACGGCAGTGGCAGTACTTTTATATTTCCGGGGCCCGCCAGATGCCGTCCCAATTGCTCGGGCAGGATCACCAAATGATCGCTGCTGCTGATAATCGTCGCGATCCCGAGGAAGCTCGGGACGGTCAAGGAGACGTTCCGCCGAATTTTCTGAGTCTCCAGGATCTTCTCGACAATGTTGTGCCCCGTTCCGGAGGTTGCGATGGCAAGGTGACTCTCGTTCTCGAACGCCTTCGCCGTAAGCGTATGCCCGATGCGGGGATGATCGCTGCGCATCGCGCAGACAAAGCGCTCTTTGAATAATCTCTGTTGACAGAAACCCGCGCCCATCGGATGAATGAAGCCGATGGCCAGATCCAGCTCGCCGGATTCGAGAAGCCTCGGCGTGCTTGGCCCGATGCGTTGCAGATCGATCCGCAGGTTTGGAGCCGCCTTCCTGAGATGTTGCATCAGCTTGGGGATAAGCGTTACCTGCGCTATATCCGTGGATTGAATATGGAACAGGCGGTTGGAGGTGGCGGCGTCGAAAACCACCGAGCGGCCAAACGCCGCTTGCAGAAGATCCTCGGCCTGGCTGAGAATACCGATAAGCTGGGACGCATGCGGCGTCGGCTCCATTCCGGTGGAGGTTCGAACGAACAACGCGTCGTTGAAATGTTTCCGGAGTTTCGCCAAACTCATGCTGACCGCGGATTGGCTGAGTCCCAGCCGCTCCGCCGCCTGCGATACGCTGCGGGTCCTGTGCAGCTCGCCGATTACCGCCAGAAGCTTGAGATCGAAATTGGCCATGGTGGCCCGGCGGTCAATCGGAGATCCGAGGGCTGTCGAGGGCATAGTCGCTAATACGGGCTTCTGCAAATGCATGCAAAAAAATCAGAACCGTTGGATAGTATAGTTGCGATGCCGGCCCGTGTCAAACCGCGGGGCGCATTTTTCATGCTGTCGAGGATCGTCAATCGTCCAATAGGCTGTTCGGCATACGCGGCGCGTGATCATTGCCGGCGCGAACGCGACTCGAGAAATGATATCCTGCTCGACGGAACCGCTTTGCATGCAAAATGAATCCGGACCTATGAAACTCTCCAGCGCCGAAGCGAAAAGCTCTTCCCAAACCGCGCGCGCCACCCTGGTCCTCCGCGAAATGATTATCGACGGCCACTTCCGTCCCAACGAGCGCATCCGCGAGATCCCGCTGGCGGCGCAGTTGGATGTTTCGCGCATCCCGCTGCGGCTCGCTCTGGAACGGTTGGCTCACGAAGGGTTATTAGAGATCCGGCCGACCCGGGGTTTTGTGGTGCAGCAGTTCACCACCGGCGACATCTATGACGCGATTGAGTTGCGTGGCATTTTGGAAGGCGCAGCCGCGCGGCTGGCCTCCGAGAGGTTGCGCGACTCCAGGGATTTGGCCGCCTTGCGTGAGGCCAGCGCCGAGATGGATGCGTTGCTGCGGAACCGCAAACTCGCGCTTGAGGCATTCACAAAATACATCGAGCTAAATGCGAAATTCCATTCGGCACTTATCGACTTATGCCGAAGCAGGATTCTGAAGCGCGCCATCAAACAAGCCTGCGCCCTCCCGTTCGCCTCGCCCAGCGCGTTCTTGTTGAAGCAGTCGGAAGGATCTCCCGATCTCTTCTTTATCGCGTTGGATCAGCATCGCGGAATCATAGAGGCGATTTCCAACCGCGAGAGCATGCGCGCGGAGTTTCTTGCTCGCGAGCACGCCCGGCTAGCGCGGCGCAACCTGGATGTAGCGCTGGATAACCGCGAACTTCTGAAATCCGTCCGCGGCGCAAAGCTGATTCAAATTTAATTAAAGCTTTACCGCAACCTATAAAGCATTTAAAGAAACCCGGATTCACTTTCCATACTTGCGAGAGTTAAATCAATCCGGCTGATTTCATTTATCAATGCGGCTGTATAGACGGCGGCCTCAAGGAAAGTTATTCTGTTGGATTATTGAGGTGCTTGCACCGATGCAGCGGCTTGGCGAATCCGTCGTGTGGCGGGGAAGCAAGAGCTCCTGGCTTGGCCCGCGCTTGGGACCATGCTGCCTTATCTCCATGGTGGATGAGGCCACCGGCCGGTCCCTGGCGCGATTTGTGGAAGAAAATTCCACACCCGCAAATCTCCACGTCCTGGGATTATATCTGAATGCCTTTGGGCGGCCGCTGGTTTTTCGTACTCACCGGTTGAGTTTATTTCGCGGAAACCCTCGTTTCACCAAGGCGGCGGTAAATACAGCCGCGGGGCGAAGCCAGGTCCGCAGGGCGCTCGAGGAACTCGATATCGATTGGTTGCCCGAAGACTTGCGGTCGAGAGAGGGCTTCGCGCGAGATTTTTTCAACGCGGCAAAACGGGAGCTTGCGCCGGGGCTGGTTCAATCCGGCGCACGCACCATAACCGAGGCGAACCGCTACCTCGAACGTGTTTTCTTGCGCGCCTGGCATTCCCGTCCCGAGATTAGATCATCAATTAGATCGTGCCCGAATGACGCCCATCGCGCTTTACTGCCGGAGCACGACCTCGAGGCGATCCTGAGCGAGGTCGAAGTCCGCACGGTATGCCCAAACGGCGCCATTCAATTTCATGGCGCCGCTTACCGGATTCCGGATTACGGCCCGGCCTCGGTGCAGGTACAGATTGAAAAGCGCGGCAACGGCCAGGTTTATATGCGTGGCGATAACGCATGTGTGCGTCTGATGGAATGCGACCCGCCCCAGGGGCGAATGCCCGAAAGAAAACTCAAGCCCGTAGCCTCGAAGGCGCGATCCCAGCGGCCTGTAAATCCCAACTGGATGCGTAACTTCTTTAACCGGCCTGCGCCTCCGCTGTGGCGCTGTCTCAAATAACCCGCCGCCCGGCGGTTGCTTGTACCTTCAAAATCCTATTTAATAGAAGTCTGTCTTCAAACGCGTGACCACGGCGACTACTGCGGGCACACCCTATTTCCGTGAGAACAGGTTTCTGCACTGGATGTGCGCGGCCGCAGTCCTTGTGTTGGCCGTTGCAGCCTACCATCCGGATGCGATCTTCGATTTTTTTCTGGAAAACGGGTGCGTGGCGTTCGGCTTGGCATTTCTGGTTGTGACGTACCGGAAGCTGCCGTTATCCGATCTGTCTTACCTGCTAATTTTCGTTTACCTCAGCGTGCACGAATGGGGCGCTCACTACAAATACTCGGACGTGCCGTTGGGCGAGTGGATGAAGCCCTGGCTGCACACGCAGCGCAACATGTACGACCGCGTGGCGCATTTCAGCTTCGGCCTGCTGATCAGTTATCCACTCCAGGAATTTTTTATGCGCCAAGTCGGCGTAAGGAGCGGCTGGCGATACGTTTTGCCGGTCGAGGCGATCCTGTCGTTCAGCGCGATCTACGAAATTCTGGAAGCCGGCGCGGCCATGGTGCTTACCCCCGAGCGCGGAGAGGAATTTGTAGGCATGCAGGGCGACATGTGGGATTCGCAGGAGGACATGCTGATGGCGGGCATCGGGTCGGTGGCCGTGATGATCATCCTTGCCGTGCTGCGCCGGCGCCGCGCCGCAAAGGCGGTCGCGCGGGAACTGGCCGAGGCGTATTCGTCAAAGTAGCGTGATTTCCTGCATGGCTTCCGGAATGACTCGGGGCAGAGTTATACCCTCGCCCCGCCGCTGCAGATCAAAACCTCGCCCGTAATATAGTCCGATAGCGGCGAGCAGAAAAAAAGCACCGGGCCCGCGGCCTCCTCCACCGTGCCGAATCGCCCTAACGGGCAGCGCTGTTTCATCGCCTCAATCGCCGACGGCTGCACGCCGACGTTGATTCTGTGTCCCTTAATGTCGATCGCTTCCGCGCCGAGAGGCTGCGTCAGGCGCGTTTCGATGAATCCGAATCCGACCGCATTCACGTTGACGTTATAGCGGCCCCATTCCTTTGCGAGAACCTTTGTGAGCCCGATTATGCCTGCTTTTCCAGATCCGTATCCCGACTGTCCCGCGATGCCGTCCACGCCGGAAATAGAGGTGATATTCACCACTTTGCGCGCCACGCGGCGGCCCTCCCCGATTTCACGCTTGGCGGCCTCGCGAATCCATTCCGACGCGGCCCGCAGCAGCCGGAACGGCGCGCCAATATGAATATCGAGCATCGCCTGAAACTGATCGTCGGTGGTCTTCTGAATGACGGAATCCCACGTGTAGCCGGCATTGTTGACGATGATGTCGATAGATCGGAAGCTGCCGAGAGCCGCTTCCACCAGACGATCCGGCAGCGCGCGATCGGTGATGTCGCCGGCGACGGGTTCCACTCGGCCGCCGGCGCTTTCAGCCTGCGCAGCAGTTTCCAAAAGAGGGTCGCGGTCGAGATCGTTGACGACGACGGACGCTCCGTTCGCCGCCAGTTTCAATGCCACAGCTCGTCCAATGCCGCGGCCCGCGCCTGTGACGATCGCTGTCCGCCCCGTCAAATCCTGGTTCAATCTCCGCCTCCGAAATGCGGATTTAGAGTAGCACAGGGCATTTGGATCCACGGGCAATGGCGGCGGGTTTTGGTTCCAGAGACGAATATGCGAATGGGGTCGCCTCGGTTACACTCCCGTGGACACAGCGCCCGGCAGGGCCGCTCCGATGAGCCGACCCTGCCGAACTGGGTCCATCGCCTTCACCATTTCATGGGTTGGTTATCGTCGCAGTGCTGCCATCCACCTTGGTCAGCGACACGCTGAATCGTTCATTGTAGGTGCGCGCGGCGTCTCGCAGATAGCTCAAGGCAGTTGCCTCGCCCAACTGGATCGAGGTCTCAGTATCGCTCCGCCAATGGATTCCCGCATGAATTCCGTGCCCGTAGCTGATGTTATGGGCCAGCTTGTTCAATTCCCCGTTAATGTCCAGGCTGTCCCGGTCGGCCCCTGTGTAGGTATTGAGAGCGAGGCCGCTGGGGTCGGGTTCCACCACTTCCAGGCCGGCCGCGTTTAGCAACGGCCGTATCGTCTGGGTACCGTCGAAGAAGAACTTCAATACGGTGATACAGGCCCCGGCTACCGC
Organism: Bryobacterales bacterium; assembly: GCA_019261985.1. Lineage (GTDB taxonomy): Bacteria > Acidobacteriota > Terriglobia > Bryobacterales > Bryobacteraceae > Palsa-187. The sequence goes on from JAFAQY010000015.1 coordinate 6,933, forward strand.
GCCGTGTCCGGTAGGATAGGCCGGATGCGTCGGCGATCCCTCCGGAAACGCTTGCGAAAGAAAATAGCTGTTACCGTTGGCCGTGAAGCTCGTTTTAAGTGCATTTGAGATCAGCACCGTGTTACTCACTTGGCCCTCGATTGTTCCCCCCAGACCTGTTTTGATCAAATACACGATAGCGCCACCGGATTCCGGACGATGCCGTAGATGCACCCACCATTTCTGATACCAGACGGCTTTCAGGGCCTCCTTGGCGACGGCAGCCAGCGTAGCGGCAAAGTCCGGGCCGCCCATCGTGGCGAAGCCATTCTGTGTCTTGGAGTGTTTGTAGGGGTTTCCCGGGTTGAGTTTGTTGAACGCGCTCAGGACCAGATAGGCGATGAAATAGGCCTCATACAGCACGTCGTCGTGCGTGTAGGCGGCAAGGCCGCGCCCATCGTGCAGGTACAGCGCCGCGCCCGGTGTCAGCTTCTTTCCGGTGTCTATACCGTTCTGGACGTTTAGGAACTCAGCTGGATCCAGCATGAAGTCGACGTGCGCTTGGTTTGTAACGTATTGCTGAGTGATCGGCAGCGATCCAAAAGCCGTTGGCTGCAACAGAAATTGCGATACGTAGGGCCCACTCGTATCGCCGGCGAATCCCCCACGGAAGAGCAGATCTGGCGTGACTTGACTGGCGGCATCGCGCGGACCCGCGTAGGCAGGCATCCCCGACAATTCAGTCGCCGCCTGTTGGGCGATGGCGTTTCCGGCATAGTCTGTGAACGCAACATCCCGCAACAGAGAGGCCCAGTATAGCTCGACGAGTTCCGTTGCGTAGGCCTCGCTCGCTAGGGCGGGCGCGGGTGGCGAGACGAACTGACCGCCGTCCAGGCAGTCCAGATAAAACGCCAAGCCGCCTTGTGGGCCGTTCAGCGTGCGCGTCCCGCCCACAATGATTTTTTCAAAATCCGCGGGATCGCCGCTTGCCAGCGCCTTCTTGAAGGACTGGTACGCCGCGGGATCCACGACACCAATACCTGCTTGCAACACGCCTTTCGTGTAGGTTCCCGATTTGTCCGCATAGAGGGCTTCGTCACCGTTGTCTAGCTGACTCGGCGCAGGGACAAAAGCGTCACTGTCCGTGGTTAACGTTCGCAGCGCCAGCGATCGCAAAACTCGATGGCTAGTTGCGGGCGTCAGTTCTGTATTAAGCATATTTCTCCTCCTGCTGCCCCATCTCTCTCATGCCGAATGGGACGCAAAGTTGCGCCTTGCATCGAGGGGCTTTCGGCAGAGTGCGAAGCAAGTGAGGTTCCGGGCGTCGACATACCGGCCCCGGTTTTTTGAAACGCGTGTCATCCCACGCACAAGTATTTGGGCCAGCCGCCCGCGGACGCCGTCAGCGACTTCTCATTGTTGCCTCCGAACCTCTCGGGCAAACGGACCGGCACTCACCAAAAGGCGAGTGTCAATAACGATTCGGAGAATCGCCCGGGGGGCCGATTTTCATCGTGCCGAAACATGCCGTACGACCCTTCGCGCCCTGACGTTCGCCGAACGCGGCTTTACTAGGCAAGGTCGCGGACGCGCTCTGCGAGCGGCCGCGATTGCTGGTTTGAGATTGCAAGAATCAAGTCCGGAAACACCAAAGCCGATGCAAATTTCCAGGCGGCGCACATTGGTGTTCCGCTCAAAGAAGCTGCAATTCACATTTCCAGCGGGGCTGTGGGAGAAAGCATCCGTCAGTGTGTTGGCGGGAGTCCCGTTTTTTGCGAAGCCGCAGCGCTGTTAGCGTCGATCAACCGATTGCGCTGAACGCTGCCGCGGCATATGGACAACCCGTTTAATCGCGAATGTCCCGTTCGAGTTCCAACACCGCAGCCGGCGTGCAGCCCGCGGGCGAATATACGGTTTCGCCCGCAACCTACGACGGATCCGTCGCGCGCTTTCAAAATATGCGCACCGGGCATTTCACGATGACCGGACTCGGCGCGCAGAACGGCAATCCCAAGGACACGATGCCGCAACTCGTGTTTCGCTGGGGCGCCGAAAGCGGTTGCGCGCTGGTGGCCATGAAAATGGGCGACGGCCGCGGCTGGACATATCCATGGGATCAAAGCAGGCCGAATAACGCAAAAACGTAGATCCAGGAGGAGAAGCGCGGCGGTCCATGTAGACCGCCGCCCTTTGTGCATTTTTGGACACTTCAGTTCCGAGCCGAGGCATTTTACAAGTTTTTTACAAGCTTTATACGACCTAACGGCGGATTTCCCTTTAGCATGCCTATGAAAGGAGAAAAGCATGACCGCCGCGATGCCTCAACGCTACGACGCCCCTCTGCAACTAGATCTTTCGCAACTGCGGAACTGGACGGATGACGAGCTGATTTCCGCGTACCGGGACGGGTGGGGACCGACGCGGGACGACGCCTTCGAGGAATTATTCCGTCGCCATCGTGCTCGAATTGAGCGGTGGTGCCATCGATTTACGCGCGACCGCGACTCTGCGCTGGACCTGGCGCAAGAGATCTTCCTGCGCGCCTTTCGCAATCTTCACAATTATCGCGGTGAGTGCCGCTTTTCCACGTGGCTTTATGTAATCGCGCGCAATTACTGCATGACAGCTATGCAAAGGCGCTCTTTGGAGCCGGTTTGGGCGGCGAAAGCAATCACGGCGGATCTTCCGGATTCCTTCGCGAGCGACTTCCACAGGCGCATGGAGACGGAGCAGATCCGGCAGCAGAACTGGCGGATAATTCTCGGCACACTGGACAAGACGGAGGCCGAAGTGATGCTGCTGCATTACGGGCAGGAGCTTTCGCTGGGCGCAGTCAGCCGCAAGCTTGGGCTAACGAATAAGAGCGGTGCGAAGGCTTACATCGTGAGCGCGAAGAGAAAACTGAATGCAGCGCTGGGGACGGCTCGACGAGCCGAGTAGGACAAGCTTCAGCTTGTCCCGCCGATGGACAAGCTGAAGCTTGTCCTACCGGACGAGAACTCTAAGGTTGTCCTGCAAACACTTCGTAACCCTTGGCGGCGACGCGGCAGCAGGCGATCTCGGAGCGCCTTCCGTGCGCGGCGAAGATATCGCGCACGGCTTGGCAGCCGTCTTCGGAACCTCGTTCGTGGAATACGATTATCGAGGGCCCGGCTCCGCTTAGAGCACAACCAAGCAGACCCGGAACACGCAGTTTAGTGATCTCATCGAGACCTGGAACCAGCGCATAACGGTAGGGCTGATGAAGACGGTCTTCGAGGGCTGCCGGAAAGGCGTCCGTTACGCCCCGCGTCAAGGCGGCAATCAGCAAAGCGCTCCTCTGGACATTGAAGATCGTGTCATCGCGCGAGTAAGAAACGGGAAGGACACGGCGAGCTTCCGTGGTCGGCACGACGAAATCGGGGACCACAACGGCCACGCCGTAATGCGGGTGCAGCTCCATGCGAACAGCCCGGGCGACGCCCTCTGAGTCGATCGCGCTGGCGACGATGGAGCCGAGGGCGCAAGCGGCGACATTGTCGGGATGACCCTCGATGAACGCCGCTTCATGCAGCACTCGCTCGGCGTCCCAACCGAGCCCAAGTACGTGACTGGCAATTACTACTCCGGCAGTTAAGGCCGCGGCGCTTGACCCCAGTCCTTTGCCGACGGGGATATCGTTGGCAATGTCCAATTCAATCTGCGGCATTGCGCGGCCGGTATCGGAGGCAACCCGCAGAGCCGTCTGCCAGATCAGGTTATCCTCGCCTCGCGAGATGAGGTCGGAATCTCGCCCACATACCCGAATCCCAAGGATGGGCGCGCGCCGGAAACGGCAAATCAGGTATAAATCCAGGGCCAAGGCCAATGCATCGAAGCCTGGGCCGAGATTGGCGCTAGATGCGGGCACCTGCACCGTATTCCAGGCTTCGCACATGAACACCCATTCTGCCACAGCACTGCAGGTGGAGCGGGCTTTAGCCTGCGATGGGTGCTTCACCATCCGCCGGCGGCCGGGCTGAAGCCCGGCTGAAGCCCGGCTGAAGCCCCGGTTGCACGCTAGAGCGTGCTGCACCGCACGGAAGGATTCCGCCGCGCCGGCCCTCTGCGCTGTTGCGCCTTTGTTTCCAGTTAAAATGACGATATATGGATGCCAGTGCAACGGCGGGCCCCCTTAGTGCACCTTTGGAGGCGCCCCCATGGAAGAACATCGTCAGCCACGTAGCCGGTTTTCTTTTAGCTGTGATCTTTATTTCCAGCGGCGTATGGAAGATTTCCGATCCGCTGGTGTGGTCGCGGTTTATGGAGGAATTTCTCCTTCCCGCCTGGATCGCCTTTCCTTTCACATTGGCCCTGGCGGTCACCGAGACCTTGGGTGGAGTTTTGATCCTGGTTCCGCGATTCCGCCGCTGGGGAGCCGCGATCACTTCGGTGCTGCTGATCGGGTTCATGGCCTACATCGGCCTGCACTATCCCCAGTTGGTAGGCAAAGATTGCAGTTGCTTCCCGATCGTTAAACGCTCGGTTGGACCGATGCTGTTTGTGGGGGACGGCGCAATGCTGCTCGGGGCAATTCTTGCAGGCTGGTTCGCGAAGCCTCCGAACGGATTACGCGTGGCGGCGATGATCCTGGGCGCGGTGGTCGTGTTCGCGGGCGTTAGCGCCGGTTCCGCGCTCGCGCGTCAGAGCGGGGCCAAAGCGCCGGATTCCATCCTGGTCGATGGCAAGCCGTTTTCGCTGCAACATGGACGCTTTTTTATTTTCTTCTTCGATCCGGAATGCCCGCATTGCAACGATGCCGCCAGGCACATGGGGACGTATCACTGGAAGAGCGGGATCACGATTATCGGCGTCCCCACTCGCGAGCCGCAGTTCGACAAGGTTTTTATGTCGGATAACAAGCTGAACGGCTTGACCTCGCTCGACTACCAAAAGCTGAAAGCGGCATTCCCATTCGGAGATCCCCCCTATGGCGTTGCCATCGATGATGGCCGGGAAGTCGGCCCGGTGTCGCACTACGATGATGCGGACGACGGCGCTGAGCCGGCCGCCACGCTGAGGAAGTTAGGGTACATCGAGTAAGGCGATCGCGCCCGCGGCGCCAACCGCCCACGGGAACCCGATCGCGTTATAGGCTCCGGCGAAGGCCGTCCATGTGAGCCGGTCCGCCGACCAGTTCGAACCGCTTGGACCTGTCACGACCCACTTTTTAACACCCGGAATATACGCGGCTGCGGAGCGGTAGCCGAACGGGGCAGCGACTGGCTTCCAAGTCTTTCCGCCATCGTCCGTGATCGCCAGCGTGTCCGTGGCGGACTGCGAATCCATATAGTCGCCGCCGGCGGCAATGCCGTGCATGGAATCGGAGAATGCGAGTGAAAAGATCCCCGCGCTCGCCGAGTCGTGGCGTACCGGCGCTTTGGCTACCGTCCAGGTCTTTCCCCCATCTTCGCTGTGAAAAACGCGCCCTCCACCGGTTCCGCCCGTGCCAAACCACGCCTCGCGCGAGCCGCGCACAACCAGGCTCGAATTGCTCGCCGCAAACGCGCCCTCTTGTGCAGTTGCCGCAGGTCCCTTCTGAGCCTGCCAGGTAACTCCATCGGATGTGGTCATGATGGTGAACCGGCCATTCACCGGATCGCCTAAGACAATACCGTGGTCCGGATCCCACATGGCGATTGCATCCCAAAATCCCTTCGGGTCCGCATTGATTTGCAATGGACGCCAGCTTGCGCCCGAATCGGCGGTTTTATAGATGCGCGATTTTTCGCCCGGTCCGCTGCTGAGAAGAAACGCGGTCTTGTCATCCACTGCCCAAATGCCGCGGAAATCGAGATCGGCGGCGCCGGGCATGGTCGCGGCTTTCCACGTCGCGCCGCCATCGGCCGAGCGGAGGAAAGTGCCCTTCGTTCCGCTGGCCCAGACAATTTTGGAATTAACGGCACTGACCCCGCGCAGGTCGGCGTTCGTGCCGCTCTGCTGAGGCATCCAGGTCTGGGCGGAAAGTAAGCCGGACAATAAGGCGAGAGCAAGTGGGGCAGGATGCAATCCTGCGCGCGATTGCCAATCGCGCTGCTGAAGTTTTGACGACGCCTCGCCAGGCGGGTTCGCAACCCGCCGCAGATTGGCAATCTGCACCACTGTGTTACCTGAGCGCCACATCATGCACGCGGAGGATGCTTGCGGTTGCCAATTCATACGACGCGATCGCCCTTCCGAGATCCGATTCCGCGCGCCGCTCGACGCTGCGGGCGGTAATCATGTCGCTTTGGCGCTGCTGGACCAGAAACAGTGTCGACGTTCCGGCGCGGAATTGGCGCTGCTCGCTCTCATACTGCTGGTCGGCAGATTCGCGCGCCACGCTCGCCGATTGCAGCCGCAGCTTGGCCGATTGCACCGACTGCATTGCGTTGCGGACGCCCGCTTCGATCGATAGCTCGGTCTGCTGGCGCTGGTCGGCGATTTTGCGCGCGTCGACGAGCGAGCTCGCCAGATTGGCTTCCGCCGTCCGATTGCGAATCGGCATGGAGATGCGCAGTTGGATCTCGGTGGTCGGAAAATTGCCGGCGAAGAGCGCGCTCAAGGATTGGCCGTAGCCTCCAATGAAGGCGGGCGGTAATGCGCCGGATCCGAACGAAGCTAACGGAATCGCCGGCAGCCCCGCCAGCGCGGAGAGTTCGTTCACCTGCTCATAAACAGCCCCGAGGCTGCTGAAAGGATTCGGCTGGGGCGGAACCACGCTTCCGGCGAGACCCGCGTGTGTGCGCGTGAGCACCAGGTCCACCTGGGGCTTGGTCTGATCGTGATAAAAACGAGTGTCTACTTTGTTGATGTCGCTCGAAATCCTAACCTGAGCCATTTCCGGACGATCCGCCAGCGCTTGCATCACTGCTTCTTCGAGCGACTCCGTCGGCGTGGAAGCCTCCACGGGTGTCGAGGGAATCAGCGCCGTCGACCACAGCGGATCGGCGCGGTCCGCAAGAATCAGCAGCTTCAGAGCGTTCTCTGCATCCGTAAGCGCCTCATGCGCGCTGTAAGCATTGGTTTCGAAAGTGGACAACTGGCGCTGTGCCGCAACCACGTCAATCGGCGCAAGCAAGCCCTGCTGTTGCTGGCGGCGGTTGCTTGCATCCTGTTCGATGCCGATTCGCACGGCTTCGAGCTGAACTTCCAGATTGCGATACGCGAACACGAGCTCCCAGTACGCCTGCTCCGCCTGATTCATCACCTGCATGGCGCGCAGCCTGAATTGTTCGTCTGTGAGCGACTGGTTCTTTTTCGCGACTTCGATTTGATGCCGGTTGCTGTCGATTCGCAGATTGCGCCAGAGCGGCTGAGTGTAGATAAGATTGAGCGACGTGGGATACTGCGGCACCAGCGTCGCGAACGTGTTGTTCGTGGTGACGCGCTGCGAGACAAAATCGACTTCATAAGATCCGCCGAACCATGGCGTATTTCCCAGGAGCTGAGGAGCGCCGTACCACGTCCGGGTAAGCAGGCTTCCCGTGGGCGATCCGCCGATGGTGGAAGCCACGGGCGTGACGGCTTTCTGCCCGTAAACATTCAGTCCAAAACGCGTATCGTAAACGCCGCGCGCTCCCAGAATCGCAAGATGAGCCTTTTCCTGGTCGGCGCGCGAGGAATCGATATCGCGGTTGTTCGCCAGCGCCAGCGCGAGCGCTTGCTGCAAACTCAGAGGCGCTTGATTGAGAATTCCGATGCGCGGCGGCAGCACGAAGGGCCGGACAGGCGGCAGCGCCGTTTGTTCCTGCTGAGAAAATGCGAGCGATGAAAAGGCCAGACAGAGGGCCAGTGGTTTGGCTTTCAGCGCAAGGCGTCCGCCGTGGCGGACGTGACCGGACTGCGGTAATCCCGATACGGCGGGCGCATTTTGCGCTGGGTTATGAGAAAGTTGCATGGTGAAGCTCGGATGAGGGCGGTTCGAACCGCCCGCCTATTATTGATGGATCGTAACAGCTTGTTCGCGAGCGCGCCGCGGATGGAAGAGCTTTCCAAATTTGCGCATCGGCGCGGATTCCTTCATATCTTCGAAGATGGAGTAAAACACCGGGACGGCCAGCAGCGTCAGCAAAAGGCACAGCGATTGGCCGCCGACTACCAACACGCCGATAGACCGGTTTGTCGCCGAGCCCGTGCCGCTGGAGATCACGAGCGGCAGCATGCCGGCGACCAGCGCCATGGTGGTCATCAGAATCGGCCGCAGCCGGTCGCGGTTGGCTTGGACGATCGCGTCGCGGCGATCCATTCCGGTGCGGCGCAAGCCGTTCGTATGGTCGATCTGCAAAATCGCGTTCTTCTTCACAATTCCGAAAAGCAACAGCAGCCCGAGGCCGGAGAAGACATTAATGGTCTGCCCCGCGATCCACAGCGAAAGGATTCCGAAAGGAATGGCCAGGGGAAGCGTCAACAGAATCGTGAACGGATGCATGAACGACTCAAACTGCGCGGCCAGCACCATGTACATGAAGATGAACGTGAGGGCGATCGCCAGAACGAAGTAATACGCCGTCCGGCCGAGTTCCTTTGACTGGCCGGTGGCCGCCGTGCCATAGCCGGGCTCCATGTGCATTTCATCGGCGAATTGCCGCAAACTGGAAAGCACGTCCGCTTGCGATCCGCCCGGCAGTATGTTGGCGTTGATGCCCACCTGGCGCTGACGGTTCAACCGGTCGATGTTCGAAGGAGCCGTACCGGGGTTGACGCGCACCACTTGATCCAGGGTGACAGACCCGACTTTATTCGAGGCGACCGTTAGCTCCTTCAGCGCTTCGGTACTCGTGCGGAACTCCTGCGCGGCGCGGAGGCGCACGTCGTAAAGCTCGCCGCCCGACGGGAACGTCGAAACCACTTGACCGGCGATGAGCGTGTTCAGCGCCTGCGCGATATCGGAAACCCGCACGCCAAGATCGGCCGCGCGCTGGCGATCGATTTCGATTCGCAGCTCGGGCTTGCCGTAAATAAGCGTCGTGTCGGCATCGACGACCTTCGGAAGCGTCTTCAGCTTTTCGACTAATTGATTGGAGTAATAAGAAAGCTTGTCCAGATCGGGCCCGGTGAGCGCGAACTGGATATCGAAATTACCCCAATCGTTGCCGCCCGCGCCCGCGTTCGCTTGTCCGATTGAAGAGCGCAGGTCCGAAGGATAGCGCGCAAGTATTTCGCGCGTCTTAAGCGCGATATCTTGCTGCGAAAGCTTGCGTTCTTCGACAGGCTTGAGTTTTACGTAGATCTGGGCGCGGTTCATGGCCTGATCGGTTGCCGTGCCGACGGATGTTAGTGTATCGGTCACGCCCGGCAGGGCGCGGATATCGCGCGCAATTCGCTCTGCAATCGTGGTCGCGGCGGCGAGTGAAGTGCCCTCCGGAGCACGCAGATTCACCTGGAACTCGGCGCGGTCGTCCGTGGGAGTGAAGCTCTTCCCAACCAGGGCAAACAGCGGCACAATGCTGACAATCACGACGATGCTGACGATCACCATCGTCTTGCGGTGGTTCAGCGACCATTCGAGCATGCCAGTGTAGTAGCGATCGAGAAATTGGAAAAATCGCGATTCTTTGGAGGTTTTATGCGCCGCCTTGAATTTGATGAAGCGCGAGCTGAGCATGGGCGTCAGCGTGAACGACACAATCAGCGATACGCCGATCGCGAACGCGCAGGTGAAGCCGAACGATGACATGAACCGGCCGACGATCCCGCCCATGAACCCAATCGGCAGAAATACGGCGAACAGAGAAAATGTTGTCGCCATCACCGCCAGGCCGATCTCGCGCGTGCCCTCAATGGCCGCCATAAACGGGTTCATGCCCTTTTCTTCAATAAAGCGGTAGATGTTTTCGAGCACGATGATCGCGTCATCGATTACGACTCCCACCATCAGCGTCAGGGCAAGCATCGTAATCTGATTCAGCGTGAATCCCATGGCGGCCATCAGCGCGAAGGTCGACACGATCGAGGTCGGAATAGCGATAGAGGCGATCAGAGTGGTGCGCCAATTCGCCAGGAAGATGAAGATGATCACGGCGGCCAGGATGCTGCCTTCGATCAGGTGCTCGCGGATGGCCGCGACGTCCGCTTTGATGAATACCGATTGATCGTTGACCAATTGCAAGCGGATATCCTTCGGCAGCACCTTCTTCATTTCTTCCAGCCGCTCCTTAACCGCATCGGAGGTGGCGACTGTGTTGGTTCCGGACTGCTTCAAAACCGTGAGCGTGACCGATGGCTGGCCATTTAACCTGGCCGCGGTCACCGGCTCTTCCGTCGAGTCTTCGGCATGCCCGATATCGCGGAGCTTTACCACATAGGAGCCGCGCGCGATTACAGCGATGTCATTGAACTGCTCGGCATCGAGCACTCGTCCCAACGTCCGAACCGTCAGTTCGCGCGCGCCCTGCGTGACGCTGCCGGCCGGCAGCTCTACATCCTGATTGCGTAACGCGTTCGCCACGTCGGCTACGGAAAGGTTGTACGCGCGCATCTTGTCCGGGTCCACCCAAACCCGGATCTCGCGCTTCAGGCCGCCATCCAGCTGGACCTCGCCGACGCCCTGAATGTTTTCGAGCTTCTGCTTGATTTGCTTATCCGCGATTTCCGTTACATCGCGCAGCGGCCGCGGCGCGGAAACCGCGATTTGTAAAATCGGCGCGGCATCGAGATCGATCTTTTGAATTACGGGAGCCTTGGCGGTTTCCGGCAGGTCGGGAATGGTGAGGTTAACCTTGTCGCGAATTTCCTGGGCGGCGACGTCGCCGTTTTTTTCCAGTTCGAACGACACCGTTACGCGCGAGAGCCCTTCGACAGAAGTCGAACGGAGGTCTTCAATGCCGCTGATCGTATTTACGGCATCTTCGATGCGTTTCGTGATCTCGGTTTCGATATCTTCGGCGGTAGCGCCAGGATTCGAAATCGTGATTGATACGGTCGGAAGGTCGACTTTCGGCAGCAAATCGACATTCAGGCCGAAATAGGAGAAGACCCCGACCACCGTGAGCGCAAGCACGATCATGGTCGCGAAGACCGGACGGCGAACGCAGATTTCGGCTAGCTTATGCATGGAGCGTCCCTCCGGTGGAGCAGGCTTCAGCCTGCAACGGAGGCTTCAGCCTCCGCCCGGCGTTCCGTCCAGGGCTGAAGCCCTGGTTGCAGGCTGAAGCCTGCTCCACGTTGACGGTTTCGCCGTCGTATAGATCCCGGAGATGATTGGTTGCCAGGATTGCATCGCCGGTAACGCCGGAAAGGATGCGGACGAAATCGCCGTCGGCCTCGCCCACCTGCACCACTGCCACGTGTGCCTTTCCATCGCGTATAACGAACACCTGGGAAGAGTTCGTGCTTGCGTCGGTTAATATTGCGGCCCGCGGCACGAAAATGCCCTGTTGCGTGCCCGGCAGAGCGATACGTGCCGTAGCGAACATCCCGGGCTTCAGCGCCAGATCCTGGTTTGCGAACGTTGCCTGCACGGCGAAAGTGCGGGAATTGGGATCCACCGCGGGATTGACCGCGATGATCCGTCCTCGAAAGTCGCGCGACGGGAAGCCTGCGACATTTGCGGTCACTTCCAGGCCGACGCGCAACTGCGGCGAGCTTGCCTCGGCGACCTGCAACTCCAGTTTGAGCGGCGTCAGCTTGACCACCGTGGCGATCTTGGCCTTGTTGTCCACATACTCACCCGCGGCAACCGGGCGCGCGCTGACATAGCCTGCGAACGGGGCTCGAATTTCTGTATCCGCGAGCGTCTTTTGCGCCAGAGCTAGCTGCGCGCGGATTCCGTCGAGCGAAGCCTGTTGAGTGGCCACGCCCTGATAGTTTTGCTTGGCGGCGTTGAGCGTGGCTTCGTAAACCTGGCGCGCCGAGTTCACCTGGGCGTCGGCGGTATCCGCCGCTGTTTTGGCTTTGTCGTAAGCGCTGCGGGAGACATCGCCGGTATCCACCAGATTCGCGTAGCGCTGCGCGTCCGCCTGCGCCAGTTTTGCCTGCGCCACCGCGGAATCATAGGCCGCCTTTGCAGACAACGCTTCGGGAACGTTGTTTACGTCGAAGTTTTGATTCCGCACCAACCCGATCTTGGACTCGGCCTGACGGAGCGAGCCTTCCGCTTGCTGCAGCCCGGCCTGCGCCTGCTGCAGCCGCAGCTTGGCATCGCGATCGTCCAGCCGCGCAATAACCTCACCCTCGGTGACAAAGCTGCCGACGTCGACAGGAGTCGCGACAATTATGCCCGTGGTCTGCGGCGCAACGTCAGAGGAATCCACTGCAATAAAGCTTCCCGTGGCCTGCACAGTTGCGGATACTTGCCGGACCACTGCGCGCGCCGTGGTCACGGTGGGCGTGGACGAAAGATTCTCAGGCAGCGGTCCTGATTTTGCCGCAGTAGTCGAGCCCGGCCGGTTGCATGCGGCCGCGAAGGCGAATACCGCCGCGCATGCGGTGATGTTTCGAAATGCTCTCATTTCCGGGCTCCGTGCCCCTTCCGGGCGCCATTTCCGTTTCCGATTCCGTTGAGGACCATGGTGGTTAGCTGCTCCACGATAGCGTCGTCCGTGAGCGGTAGCATTTTGATGCCGAACAAGTACTTTCCCGATGCATATTGTTTCGCGGCGGCGATCGCGCACAGAACGGCCGCGCCGGGATCGCCCTTCCGGAACGCGCCCTCCTTCTGCCGCCGTTCGACGTAACCGCGCAGGAATTCGTAAGTCGAGAGGCCCATCCGTTCGTGGAACAAGTCGGCGAGCGCATGCCCATCGAGCGCGGCGAACATCATCAGCCGGTGGAAGGCCGTATTTTCGCGGAACGATTTTACGATCTGCGAGATCAGGCACCGTAGTAATCCGGCATCATCTCGTTTATCCGCGAGCGCTCGCATCTCGACCATCCATTCGTCGGCGCCGCTCTCCTGCTGTTGATCGTCGAGGATGGCGCGATACAGGTCTTCCTTGGTGGCAAAATGGCGGAACAGGATCGCCTCGCTGACGCCGCAGGCGGCCGCAATGTCCTTTGTCCGCGTGCCGCTGAAACCGTGCCTGGAGAACAGGTCGACGGCGGTACGGATCAACTGCCGCCGCCGGTCATCGGAAGAAAGCCGCCGAGGGGATGGCAAAGGCCCGGAAACGGTGTTCGGTTGCAATTGCATAAGTGAGTACTTACTGGACTATAGCATGCCGGACACGATTCGTTCGAGTACAGCGCGATCGGTCTATGCCGCCGCCAACAGTCGCGGGGAGCGAGCTTGATGGCGGCGTGGAGCGGATATGCGGGCGCTAAACGCCCGCGATGGTTCCCGTACTATCTCCGAACTTGTCGCGTTCCAGCCCAGCCTTCTGTAGTAGCGTCAGGTGCAGGTTCGCGATGGGCGTGCGCTCAGGGAGCACGATGTGCTGGCCGCCGAGCTTCACCTTGCCGTTGCCGCCGCCGACGATGATGTTCGGCTCGGGATAGTTGTTATGCAGGTCGCTATTGCTCATATTCGATCCGTACATGAAGATCGAATGGTCCAGTAGCGTGCCTTCGCCGTCCTTTGTTTCCGCCATTTTCTTTACGAACTCGGCGAATTTCTCTACGTGCCACGTCTGAATCTTGGCCAGCTTGTTTATGCGCTCAAGATCGTTGGCGTGATGCGATACCGGGTGGAAGGCGTCCGGAACGCCGATATGGTTATAGGTCCGGTTTGTGCCTTCCGCGACCATGATGTAGGTCGCCACGCGAGTGAGGTCCGCTTGGAAGGCAAGAGCCAGCAGGTCGAACATCAGCTTCACTTGCGCGGCGAAATCTTCCAGTTCCCCTAACGGAGCATCCGGAATCTTTAGCCCGGAAAGATTGTGTGCGCCGGCTTTTTGCGTACGCCGCTCGATCTCGCGGACACTTTCAAGATACCCGTCGAGCGCGGCCCGGTCGCCCGGCCCGAGATCGCCTTGAAGCTTCTTCGTCCTATCGAGCATCAAGTCGAGCATGCTGTTGGTCTGCCGGCCGATCGCCGCCCGCTCCTGCGGCGTGTCGCCTTCGCCGAAAAGTTGCAGGAAGACCTTGCGCGGGTTGTATTCCATGGGCAGCGGCGACTCGGCGTCGCGGAAAGAAAGAGTGGTGTAGCTGCCGCCCCCGCCGGCGGCCGTTTGGACGATCGTCTCCGACGCTAATTCGAGCGACGGCAGCGGCGTTTCCTGGCCAATGAACTTCGCGATCACCTGATCCAGCGTGACGGACATGTGCGCGCGCGGGCCGCCCGTATCCGGGCGCGTGGCGCTGAGCCACGTCGCCGGAGTAAACGTGTGAACGGAGCCGGCGGTCGCGGCATTTTCCAGGTTCCCGAAAGAATTTACGTACTTCTTATAGGGCTCGAGCGGCGACAGAATCGGGCTGAGCTTAAACTCCGCGCCCGAGCCGCTGGGCGTCCATTTGTCCATCGCCGGGCCGTGCGAGGTGTTATACATGATGGCGCCGTGAGGAAGGTAAAAGAACGCGGCGCGCATTTTGGGCGCCGCGGCGGTTTGCGCAAGCGCCGTGGCGGCGGGCACCATGGCTTCTAAAAACGGCAACGCCAATTTCACTCCGGCAGCCTTCAACACCGTTCTGCGGGCGATATGTTTTTTGGTGATGAACATGTGATTCCCTCTTGCCCTATTTGCTCTGGGCGACTTCTTTCGAAACAGCTTTAGGAGCCGCCGATGAAACCGCCGCCGGGCCCTGCTTCCGGAACGCTTCCGTATTGACGATTCCCAAAACAATCGACGAAAACTTGTAATTGTCTTTCGCCGCCGCGCGCACAACCGCCCGAACCTGCGGCATGTCGAAGTACTCCAGCTCGCGATTAAGAGCGTACATCATCAGCTTCTCTGTCATCGCCCGCGCGAACATCGCGGGATTTCCGGCAAGCTGGGCCCTCAGTTCCACAACACCATTAAGCGGCGTGCCGTTCGGCAGGACCGTGCTGGCGTCGATCTTGGCGTTATTGGCCTGCCGGTCCACCGTGCGCCATTGGCCGATAGCATCGAAGCTCTCCAGAGGCAAACCCGTGGGATCGATTACGCCATGGCACTGCATGCAGATCGGCTTAGCGCGATGCTGCTCCAGCCGCTCCCGGATGGTTTTCGGTATCTCGCCCGCGACCTGATCCAGATTGGTCGCGACGTTCGGAGGAGGCGGCGACGGCGGCGTGCCCATCAGCTTATCCAGCACCCACGCGCCGCGCAGCACCGGAGACGTGCGGTCGCCATACGAGGTGCGCAACAGGACCGCGCCTTTGCCCAAAAGGCCAAAACGCGTATTGTCCGCCAGCGTGACCTGCCGGAATTGATTGCCCAGGACTCCGGAAACCCCATAGTGGCGAGCCAAACGCTCGTTTAGGAAAGTGTGGTTGGCCGTCAGAAGGTCGAGAACGCTCCGGTCTTCTAAAAGGATGCTGCCGATGAAGTCCTCGGCCTCAGTCGAGAAATCGCGCCGTAATTGCTCGTTGAAGGCGGGAAATAACATTGCGTTGGGTTGAACGGCATCGAGATCGGCGAGGTTCAGCCACTTCATGGCGAAGCCGGTTACCAGGCTGGATGCCTTGGGATCCGCCAGCATCCGCCGCACTTGCTTTTCGAGAGCGCCGGGCTTGCTTAAACCGCCCGCCGCCGCGACAGTCAGCAGTTCATCGTCCGGGCCTGTATTCCAAAGAAAAAAGGAAAGCCGCGATGCGAGTTCCAGATCCGTAAGAGCGAACTCGGTATTTGGCCCCGCGCCCTTGGGTCCACGAATGGCGCGGTACAGAAAATCCGGACTTGCGATTACCGCCGCAACCACCTGCTCGATCCCCTGTTCGAAACTTCCGCCGTTCTCGCGGCCGGCTTCGTAAAAGGGCATGATCCGGTTCACGTCCTCCGCGGTTACGGGGCGGCGGAACGCACGCCGCGCGAGGGTTTCCGTGATCTGCCTGGCGCACGCTGGTTCGCCGGTAGTGTTGGGATCGCAGACAAAAATCATTGAGCGCCGGGCAGTCTTCGAAACGCCGGTCGGGTTGTACGGTCCGACGATCTCGATTCCGTCCACAAGGCGCGCCATGCGGCCGTTCCCTCCGCCGAACCCGAGCTGGCCGATACCGCCGAATCCACCCACGACATTTTCGTCCGATTCCACATGCGAACGGTCGATGAACGCCACCACGACATCGCGAACGCCGGCTTGAACCTGCACCGGAATTTTCTGGAAGCGCTCCATGATCTGGGCGCGGCCCGGAGCCCCCTTGCGATCGGCCAGGGCTTGATCCGCGGGCCCGCCGATCGATTTGCGGAAGACGGTTTTGCCGTCGATCATAATCACCAGCGTGCTGGCATTCTCCATCGTGCTGGTGTAAAGGCCCACGGAAAGATCGAGGACGTTGATGCGGTACTCGCCGTCGGCGGGGAAATTATGCTTGAACCTGACGCCGCCTCGCGTGCCGGGGGGCAGCGGATCGGGATTGTTTTGAAGCGCCGTGATCAGGTACTTGATATTCGAAATGCGAGTGCTTACGGCCTGCTTGGCGACTTGTCGCGCGGCAGTGATGTATTGATCGAGGAACGCGGGCGACACGCTCAGGGCGGCCGCGATGTTGTCGAATCCGCCGACCTGGATATCCTGCGGCAGGACGTCCTTCGTGTTCACGTCCACTCCAACCAAAGCTTTAATCGAGGCCGCGTATTCAGTGCGGTTCAGGCGCTGAATGGGCACGTAGCCCGCTTTTTGACCTTTGGCATTCGAGTCGAGATTGTTTTCCATCCAGGCGATGAACGAGTCGATGTCCTTCTGCGGCGGTTGCGCATTGCCGGGCGGTGGCATTAAACGCCCGCGCAGTTTGCGCAACGCCTTCTCCCACACGTCGGCATTGCTGGAGGCATTTTGAAGGTCGAGGCCTTCGAGCGAGAGGCCGCCGCTTTTTACCGTAGGGTTGTGACATTCGACGCAATAGGTGTCGATCATCTCGCGATAGTGATCGACATTTATAGCGGGAGCCGGCGCCGCCTTAGATGGCGCGGGCGTCTGCGCCTTCGTCGTGAGGAGAGCAGCCGAGGCAATCAGAACGATAACGGCAATAAGATAAAGGCGCTTCATAGGTTGTAACGCGTCGCGGTGTCAACAACTTGCGATTGGGAGTTCATCGAGCGAACCTTCTTATGTTTATCACAAACGCGGGCGATTTTGGCAACGCCGTTATGCGGAAGCGAGCCGATGCCGGGCGCCCGCGCCATGCGCGAGCACCGCCGGTCAGGCGTCCTTTCCACGCGCGTAAGAGATCAGCACGCCAACAACGATCACCACCACGCAGCCGATCACGTTGAACCAAAGGTAGGAGATGGTGGTGAACAGGTATGCGGCGAAAATAGCCGCCTCGCCGGCGAGCACTCCCCAAAACGCTCCCGCGGCGCCTACGCGTCTAAAGAAAAACGCCAGAACGAAAACGCCGAGCAGCCCGCCATAGAAAAGCGAGCCGACAATGTTCACGGCTTCGATCAGCGCGCCGAAACTCTTCCCATACTGCGCGAAGATCACCGCATAAATACCCCAAAACACCGTAGCCAGGCGCGACGCATTCAAGTAATGATGATCGGACGCGCCTTTGCGGACGTGCCGCTCGTAGAGATCGATTACCGAAACGGCAGCCAGGGAATTAATTTCGCCTGAAGTGGACGACATGGCGGCGCTAAAGATCACGGCGATAATCAAGCCGACTAATCCCACGGGTAGAAAGTTCGTGACGAAGGACAAGAAGATGTAATTGGTATCGTGGAAATCCGGACCGGCTAGTTTCTCACCTTCCGCGTGCGCTGCGTTTAGATCGTTCTGCGCGGCCTCATATCGCAAGCGGCTCGCCTCCCTCAATTCATGGTCGCCAGAGGCCTGCTTTTGAAGGTACTCCTCCGCCGCGCGCTGCCGTGCCGCGAATGCCTGGTCGTAGCGGCGCTGCACTTCGGGGAACCTTGGATCGCTCTGTATGCGATTCATCTCCACCGGTTGAAACAGCAGCGGCGGTTTCTCGAATGTGAAGAAGACGAACACCATGGCGCCGATGAACAGAATGAAAAACTGCATGGGGATCTTGGCCATCGCGTTGAACAGCAGGCTCAGCCGGCTCTGTTCGATCGACTTGCCGCTCAAGTACCGCTGGACTTGCGATTGGTCGCAGCCGAAATAAGCCAGCGCTAGAAACATTCCGCCGATCAGCCCGCTCCAGAGGTTGTAACGGTCGCCCCAATCCCGATTGGTAGTCACCGCGTTCAGCCTGCCGGCCGCGCCGGCCAGCGACAAAGCATTTCCGAAAGTTATATGCGCGGGCAGCAGATGGATCGCCATCGTTAGCGCCACCACCAGCGCGGAAGTGATCAACATCATCTGAACGACGTCGGAATGGATGACGGCTTTGTTGCCTCCCAGCGATGTGTACACGACGATCAGCACGCCCATCATAATCGTCGTTACCCTATCGGGCCATCCGAGAATCACCGATAGCACTGCCGAGGGCGCGTACAACGACAACCCCGCCGCAAGCCCGCGCTGGATGAGAAAAATCGCGCTTACTAGCGAGCGGGTTTTCACATCGAAGCGCTGCTCCAGGTATTCGTACGCCGTTAAGACGTTCGCTTTGTGGAATATCGGCACGGCAGTGGCGCAGAGAATCACCATCGCGAGCGGAAGGCCGAAATAGAACTGCACGAACCGCATTCCATCGGTATAGCTTTGCCCCGTAGTGGAAATGAAGGTGACGGCGCTGGCCTGGGTCGCCATGATGGAAAGCCCCATCGCATACCAGGGCATGGTTTTGCCCGCCAGCACAAAATTCCGGACCGTATCGCTGCCCCGGCCGCGCCAGATCCCGTAGGCGACGATGAACGCCAGCCACGAGAACATTACCAGCCAGTCGACAGGTCTCATTATTTAAAGCTCATGTGGGCCAGGCTTCAGCCTGCGGCCGGCTTCAGCCCGCCATACCTGAATGGCGGATTCAAGTCGCCGCAGGCTGAAGCCGCCCCACTTGCGTAGGCAGCACACCATTGTGGCATGCTCACCGGACGAACTCGAAAACAAGGTACAATACCTCCGTTATGCCGCTTCAAATCACGCGTAGGGAGACGTTCAAGAGAAGCTTCGCCGCGGTGGGCCTCGCCGCGCTGGCTAAGGAATGGTCCATGCCCGCGTTCGCTCAAGACGCGAGCGACGTCCCATTCACCGATATTCCCGCAAATTTCAATCCCGCCAATCCGCAAGCGGCGGTGCGCATGCTCGATATCCGCAAAATCGACGGGCTGATCACGCCGAAGGATTCGTTCTTCGCCATGCAGCACAACAACAAGCCCGAGATCGATGCCGCGGCCTACCGCCTGAAGCTCACAGGCATGGTGAATAAGGAGACCGAACTCTCGCTCGCCGATCTGAAGAAGATGGGCGCCAGCGATGTTGTGGCGGGGTACGAGTGTTCGGGCAACAGCCCGCGCGCCGTTGAGGGAATGTCTTCGAACGGCCGCTGGACGGGAGTCCCGCTGAATACGGTCCTAAAGCAGATCGGTGTTCATCCCGACGCGCGCGAGGTAGTCTTTTTCGCAACCGATCGCGGCATGACGGACGTAGTGTTCCGCCAGCAGACTTTCAAGCTCGAACAGCAATTCGGACGCAGCATTACGCTCGAAAATGCCATGAAGCCGGATCCTCTGCTCGCGTATGCGCTGAATGGCGATCCGTTGAATCGCGAACAGGGCTTCCCCGTGCGGCTCCTGATGCCGGGCTGGTACGGAGTCTGCAATGTGAAGTGGCTGTCCGAGATTCATCTCCAAGAGGACCGCTATCTCGGCAATTATCAGGCGAGGTGGTACCGCTCCGTCGTGGGCGTAGGCGGCACGGGCGAAGACGCCGATCCGCAGACACAGTGGGTGGAGACGGAAATCACCAGGATGCACCTGAAGTCGGTCATCGCGCGGGTGCGCAAAAACGCGGGAGCGTTGCAGGTGCTGGGTTTCGTGCTGAACGATGGTACTCCGCTGAAGTCTGTCGAAGTGCAGATCGATAACGGCCCGTGGCAGCCGGCGACACTCGATCCTTCAAACACGAAGTACTCATGGAAGCTATTTACGTACCAGTGGCAGGGCGCGAGTCCCGGCGAGCATACGCTTGTCTCCCGCGCCACCGACGCCAACGGCAACATCCAGCCTACGGCGGCCGAACTGAAGCGCAAAAAGACCTTTTTGCAGGATAATTCGCAGTTCCCCCGCAAGGTGATGGTCGCCTAACGCCTTGAGCGCCGTACGCCTCATTTCCGGCGCATTGTTCGACTCGGTTGAAGCGCAAGCCGCGCAGTCGCCGCGGCGGCGCATGAACCACAACTTTCATTCCGGGCCGGACGATAATCCGCATCGATTTCTGAATGTTCTGCTGTACGGCACGTATATTCGGCCGCATCGGCACCTGGATCCGCCCAAGGCGGAATCGTTCGTGGTTTTGGAAGGCGCCGCCGATGTGATCGTGTTCGACGATCACGGCAACATAACGGCTCGATATAGGCTCGGCGCGGCGTCCGGATCGGGACGGGTATGGGGTGTCGATTTGCCGCCCGGCATATGGCATACGATTCTGCCGCGAACGCCGCGAGCGGTCTGCTTCGAGGTGAAACCGGGACCTTGGCAGCCTGCAACCGACAAGGAATTCGCCCCTTGGGCGCCGGCGGAAGATGACCCGGCCGCGGCGGAGTACGCGAAGGCTTTGCTGGAGCGTTAATTTCCGGGTCGTCGCCGCGCTCTATTCCCCTCAGGTTTCGCCGCGTGCCGGAACAGGCGCATGCGCGTGGGCTTCACCACAGTCCTTTTCTGCGCCTCTATTGCCGCTTCGCTCCGGAGGGTTGTTCTTCGCCAACGCGAACAGTTGCGGCGCAATCGAAGAGCGGAATACGAGACTTCAGTGAGTATCTCTGCCTGACACGTTGTTCCAGCTTTTTCCTGATCGCCAGCGCGGGCCTCTCTATGAAGGCATACGATGCGGCAGCAGCAACCCCCGCGATCATTAGGTTCCACGGAAAAGCACAAACGACCGCCTGGGACGAGCGGTTCAGAAAAGGCTGCTGCCAAAGGTACAGGGAATAACTTAGGACGCCCACAAATGCAAGCGGCCGCAGGTTCAAGAACCGCCCGAGCATTGTCTTATCGAAAAGCACCACGCGATGAATCGTAACCGCAATGGCCACATTGATGAAAGGCTGTAGCAAAAGCATGCTGAGGCGCCGCCCATCCGGTCTCATATTTGCCAGAAACGCGCAACATGGAATCAGCACAAACCACCTTGACCGTAAAACGGCCATGTAAACCCCGTTAGCTTCCAGACGCTTTCGGAAGATCGCGAGCAGGCAACCCGTTGCAATGGGATCCATGATCGTAGGGAACCACCATGCGACGCCCCAGCGGTAAGCAGGCAGAAATGTCGCTATCACGAATCTGGAGATCGGTGCAATCCACAAAGCATTGACCGCGAACAGAGTTGCATAGCGCAGACTGAAAAATGCAATCAGCGCCGGCCAAAGCAGGTAAAACTGCTCCTCGACGGATAGGGACCACAGATGCCCAACGACCCACGATGCGTGTAAGTGGTAATTTACGGTATACGTGATGGCGTGGAACAAATCTCCCCGCGCCAGCGTCGGCCCACCAAGTCTGGAAGCGAGAAAGATAAACAGAATAAATCCATAGGAGGCGGGGAATATTCGCAGGGTTCGGCGCAGATAGAACAGCTTCAAGGACACTGTCCCAGTCGCCTCAATTTCATCCAGCATCAGATATGTAATCAAAAAACCGGAAATCACAAAGAAGACGCGCACCCCAAGGTTGGCAAAATCGCCAAGCGGAGCAAATGCAGAGCGCGGAAAAAAATTTGCAGTACCGCAAAGATGCCCAAACAATACAAGGCCGATCGAGATGGCTCGCAGTCCGTCGAGGGATGGGATCCGTCTCGAATCCATTTGCAGGCGTTCTATTCTATCAGACCAATATAGGAGTCAAACTGCTCGAGCGCGTTCAGCCCTCCTCCAATGCAGCAGAATCACCCGCACGATATAGGTGTAAAATACACAAAATGCGGCTGCGGCCTCTGCACGCAGCAGCCACCGCATCCCTACTGATTTTGGACTGAACGGCTGGAACCGTTTCGAGAGGTAGCGCCATGCAGGCTTTGGCACACGGTCGAGTCCGAGCAGAGGTGGAAGTTGTAAAAATCAGTCGCGGAAATAGCTTCCTACACTTTTGCTTTTTAGGGTTATGGCTGGTATTTCTCGCTCTACCCGTACGAGCGGACACGTGCGACTTCATGACGCGCGCTGTTAGATCCAACTGCACACTTACCTGGAACGGATTAACGCGACAGTATCAGCTCTATATTCCGGCCGCCTACGTGGCCACTACAAGCGGGGTCGTCTTCGGTTTACATGGATCCCAAGGATCAGGTCCAACCTACGAGGGGTCTTCGATTATCGATAAAGCGGACGCAGCGGGTTTTGCCGTCGTTCTACCCAGTGCTTCAGATCCGCCCGGCAATTACGGAATATGGCAGTTTGATGGCGGCGCCGACGGCGGATCAAGTTGGTTATGGACGAGTCAAGGTGCATCAGTGCCGGATGACATGGGGTTCCTCAGGAAACTGATCGCGGTGATAAAGGCTGGTATAAACCCCGACCCTAACAGAATATACGTGACCGGCTTTTCCGTCGGTGCTGAAATGACGCATGCTGTAGGGATTCACCTATCCGATGTAGTGGCTGCAATCGGCGTAGATGAGGGAATATTCCCGTTCGTCGATCCCACCACAGCGCCTAGTCCTTCAGCCCCTATCTCAGTACTCATGTTTCACGGCACCCAGTCCCCTTTAAATATCTGCGGGGGTTCCTCGTCCTCTCCACATTCGAGCTTTGCGTCGCAGGATCAGACCTTTAGTTACTGGGTAGGGCCGCAGGCGAATCAGTGTTCGACCACCACTACGAGCCGGTTCTGTACCGGGCTTGCGGGGTCTTTGAACAGTTCTCCAACCAGTAGATACGGAGCGTCCTGCCGCAATGGGACGGAAGTGACCCACTATGAATTGCTGGGAGGAGATCATCAGTGGTATACGACGCCGATGAATAATCCGGCAGCTTTTCCCTACAATTCGAGTTTCGAGACTCCCCAGCCCGGAATCACCCTGAACGACATCCTCTGGAACTTTTTCGCCTCCCACCCGAAAGCGTCAGGACCCCTTTCTGTTACCTTGACAGCTATCGCCAACGCAGCGAATTATAAGCAAGCAATGGTTTCGCCTGGTGAAATCGTGACCCTCGCGGGATTCAACATTGGGCCTTTTCCTCTCACGCTCGCCGGGATCGACCCAACAACCGGGCGCATTGCCACCATCCTGTCTGGCGCGCGCGTGTTGTTCGATGGAGTGCCCGCGCCACTGGTCAATGTGTCTTCCACTCAGCTCAGCGCCATTGTGCCGTACGAAGTGGCTGGAAAGACCTCGACATCGGCGCAACTGGAATTCAACGGGCAAACCTCGGCTCCGTTGTCAATTCCGGTAGTTGCCGCGGTTCCAGGCATTTTCTCGGCGGATGAGTCGGGGCAAGGTCAGGGCGCGATTCTGAATCACGATGGCAGTTATAATTCCGATTCCAATCCAGCGCGCCGCGGCGATACGATCGTGCTGTTCGGCACCGGCGAGGGGCAAACGATTCCTGCTGGAGTCACTGGCCAGATCGCAGCCACAAGCCTTCCAAAACCCGTGTTGGCCGTATCGGTAACGATCGGAGGCGTGCCTGCGGAGTTAGCCTATTACGGTGCGGCGCCCAGCCTGGTAGCCGGTTTATTTCAGATAAACACGCGAGTGCCAGCCGCAATCTCGCCGGGTGACCAGCCCGTTATCGTAACCATAGGTTCGGCTCAAAGTCAGCAGAACCTGACCGTATCGGTCCAGTGATTTCGGACCGGCGACCGATCTGGGGGGGCGTCATAAGTCGAGATCGTGGGTTTGCCGCGTAAGCGCGCCTGAAAATCTCAACGTCGCTGCGGCGTTTACTTGCCCACCATGTGCTCCATGCCCCTGTTATTCTCGATACAAACAAATTCGATGATCTCCGTGTCCGGTATCAGGGAGGCGTGCAGCTTAATTGGCCAGGGTTTCGTGTAGGCCTTGATATCCGTCATCGTGATGTCGATGTTCAGGTGGCCGAAGTCCGGACGTTCAAAACGTTCCGTGACCCGTAGCGCGTCCGTGGCCGGATGTCCGAACAGATCCAGCCAGGTGTTGTCTTTCAGGCCGCTTGTCTCAACCACTAGAGTATCCCCGTCCCACCTGCCGGTCGAATAACCCATCCAGTTCGGGTTTGGATCTTTCGGAACAGCGCGGCCATCCACAAAAATTTGCCGGTACTCCATGTTGTATTCATACAGCGCGGCAAGCATGGTGGAAGTTTGAATGATCTTGAACGGAAGAGGAATCGTGTCGATCGTCGGAACCCCAGCCGGCATACAACGGGAGATAGGGTTGTCTTTTCCGAAGTTCTCTTTGCGATTCTTATACACGGCAGCCGCCGCGGACTGCATGGGCACACCGTCCGGCTTGGCATCTATACCGATGTCGTACCAGTAGTCCTGCGTTTTGATTTCCCATAGCCCTGAAAGGTCGGGTTTCCCTTCGGCGGTTCGGGGCGCCTTGGCGGATAAATCAGCGTGGCCGTCAGTAGCGCGCGGGATTCCTGGAGTTCGAGAGGAGGGCCATTGCCCGAATGCTGCCGCTGAAGCAGCAAACACAATCAGCGTACTCTGGAGGGAGTTCATTCACGCCTATGACGCGTGATTTCTCAGCGCAGTTTCAGGGCGCGGCTTCCGGCGGTGCGGCTTGAGCGCCGCCTACATCGGCTCGGGCAGCCTCAGCCCGGCCTTCTGCAGCGACTGATCCAGCATCGCCGCCGCATCGGCCTCGGTCAGGCCGCGCGAGGTCGATAGCTCCGTGATCAGCATGTGCCGCGCCCGGTCCAGCATCTTCTTCTCGCGGAACGAGAGCGGCTTTTGCGATTGCAAAATGAGCAGGCTTTTAAGCACCTCGGCTACCGCCAGCCCGCTGCCTTCGCGCATTCGCTCGCTATTTTCCTTGAAGCGATCCTTCCAGTCCTGGTAGCGCTGGCAGCGTCCCTCGGAGAGAAAGCTGAGCACCCGGGCCAGCTCGCCGTTGCGCGTCAGTTTTCGAAGCCGCAATTCTTCGGCGTGCGAAAACGGCACCATCACGGTCAGGCTGTTATAAGTAAGGCGCAGGAGGTAATAGCGCTCGAACTGGCCGGCAAAAGCGCGGCTACTGATGTTTTCAACGGTTGCTACCCCATGATTGGGATAAACCAGCTTCTCACCAACTTGAAACGTCATTGGGGACTGCGTTCCTCACCGTGGAGTTCTTCTCAACTCGCGTCCATGCACGCAACCGCGCGGCGGACCCTTAAACGCCGTCGCGAACGTGCTAAAGCATATTAAATCGAAGTTACTCCGCTGTCAATAGAAAAGTGTGGCAGTTAGGTTGCTTCGCAGGCGATTGAATTACAAGCCTTTTCGATTCGCCGCGATGCAAATGTAATACCATGAAGAAAACCTGATGGAAACCGCAAAAATCGAGCTTAAAAACACCATCCACCTTCCTAAAACCGGTTTCTCCATGAAGGCCAATCTGGCGCAGCTCGAGCCAAAGCTCCTCAAACACTGGGATGAAACCGGGTTGTACGAGCGCATTCGCGAAACCCGCAAGGGCGCGCGGTCCTATATTCTTCACGACGGTCCGCCTTACGCCAACGGAAACATTCACCTGGGGCACGCATTCAATAAGCTGCTGAAAGATTTCATTGTCAAAGTGAAAACGATGGAGGGGCTCGACTCCGTCTACATTCCGGGTTGGGATTGTCATGGACTGCCGATCGAAATCAAAGTCGACGCCCAGCTTGGCGCGAAAAAGGCTAACATGTCCGCGGCGCAGATTCGATCCGCTTGCCGCAAATACGCCGAAAAATATGTCGATCTCCAGCGCAAAGATTTCATCCGGCTGGGCATCCTAGGCCGCTGGCAAGATCCATACCTGACCATGAGCGCTCAATATGAAGCGGTTATCGCCGAAGCGTTCGTCGATTTCCTGGACCGGGGTTACGTCTATAAAGGCCTGAAACCGGTCAACTGGTGCATTCACGACCGCACGGCTTTAGCGGAAGCCGAAGTCGAATACGAAAACCACACCAGCCCCTCCATTTGGGTTCGGTTCGCGCTTACATCGCCGCCCGAAAAGATCGATCCGGCTTTAGCTGGCCGCCGCGTGTACGGGCTGATCTGGACGACCACTCCGTGGACCATTCCAGCGAACCTTGCCATAGCCTTCAACCCGCGGTTTACATACGTGGCTGTCGATGTCGAGGGTGAAGTTTACATCTTAGCGAAGGACTTGCTTAACACCACCGCGGAAGCTGCCGGCTGGAATTCGACTCCGGTTATCGCGGAATTCACTGGAGAGCGGCTTCAAGGAACCGTGTTCCGCCATCCTTTTCTGGATCGCGATTCAGTCGGCATCCTTGGAGATCACGTCACGCTCGAACAAGGTACCGGCGCGGTTCATACCGCTCCGGGCCACGGCCAGGAGGATTACGTCATCGGCCAGGCGAACGGGCTTCCGACATATTGTCCCGTAGACGCGGCCGGACGCTTTTATCAGGCCGAGGGAGCGCATGGCAAGCTTCCGGATGTACTGCTCGGAAAATCCGTTTGGGATGGCAACCCGGTCGTGATCGGCCTCCTGAAAGACGCGGACGCCTTACTCGCTTCGCAAAAGATCGACCATAGCTATCCGCACTGCTGGCGATGTCACAACGCCACCATCTTTCGCGCCACCGAACAGTGGTTCATCGGCATGGAGCACCAGGACCTGCGTGCTCGCGCGCTCGACGCCGTCAAGGGCGTGAAGTGGAAACCCGAATGGGGCGAGGAGCGGATTTCGAACATGATCGCCACGCGCCCGGATTGGTGCATTTCGCGGCAGCGCGCCTGGGGCGTTCCGATCCTGGCGTTCTACTGCGACCGGTGCAACCAGCCGCTGACCGATCGGAAGTTCCTGGATCCGATTGTGGCGCTGATCCGGCGGCACAACGCGGATGTTTGGTACGAGCAAACCGCGGAACAGTTGCTGGGCCCTGGAGTGAAGTGCCCGAAGTGCGGCGGCAGCGGATTCCGCAAGGAGAATGACATCCTGGATGTGTGGTTCGACTCCGGCGCTAGTCATCTCGCCGTGCTGACGCCCGAAAACAACCTGACGTGGCCCGCCGATATGTATCTGGAAGGCGGAGATCAGTATCGCGGTTGGTTCCACTCTTCTTTGCTGATCGGCGTCGCGTTGAAAGGCGGCGCGCCCTACCGCGCTTCGGCCACCAACGGCTGGACCCTCGACGGCGAAGGCCACGCGCTTTCGAAATCGAAGGGAGCCGAAGAGGTCGAGACCATCATCAAGAAATATGGCGCGGAGCTTCTGCGCCTATGGACGGCGTCCGTCGATTTCACGGAAGATGTCCGCTTCTCGGATACAATCGTCGATCGCCTGGTGGAAGCCTACCGCAAGCTGCGCAACACCTTACGATACGCGCTCGGCAATCTGCACGATTTCGATCCGGCCCGCGATTCGGTTCCACTCGAACAGATGCTGGATATCGACCGCTGGATCCTGGCGCGCGGTGAAGATCTGGTGCGGCGGTGCCGCGCCTGGTATGACGCGCTCGAATTCCACAAGGTCTATCGCGCGATATACGATTTCGCGACCACCGATCTCAGCGCGGTGTATTTCGACGTGCTCAAGGACCGTTTGTACACCGGCGCGACTCGCAGCCGCTCGCGGCGCAGCGGCCAGACCGCGCTGTATCGTATCCATTACGCGCTCGTGCGGCTGGTTGCGCCGCTATTGGCGTTCACCGCCGAGGAAGCATGGGGCTTTACCCCCAAACCCAGCGGCGCGCCCGAAAGCGTGCATCTAACACTGCTGCCCGAGCCGGAAGAACTTGCTTCGGGTCTGGATGCGGCGACATTGGGCGATTGGAATGCGTTGATGGAGGTTCGCGGCGAGGTGTTGAAGGCCCTGGAAGAGGCGCGGCAGGCAAAATTAATCGGCACTTCGCTCGAAGCGCGAGTCGCGCTAAAAACGTCCAACTTGCTGGAGCGCTACGCGCAGGAACTTCCGGCGCTGTTTATCGTCTCCCAAGTAATGCTGCGAGATAAAGAAGCCATCGTTGTCGAACGCGCGGATGGGTCAAAATGCGAGCGCTGCTGGAAATACTCGACGGCGGTCGGCGACGATCCGGAATTTCCCACCGTGTGCGAATACTGCTCGGCGGCGTTGAAGGAAATGCTCGGATGACGGAACGCGGGCGAGCCGCCGCGATTGTTGCAGCGGTCTTCGTGGTGGATCGGATCACGAAGGCGTATATTCGCTCCTCCTTCTCGGCCTGGGATATTACGCCCGTGATCCCGCGTTTTTTTAATATCGTCCATACCGAAAATCCCGGCGCGGCTTTCGGAATGCTTTCCGATTCCGCGGGCTTGTGGCGGCAATTGTTCCTAATTGCAATTTCGCTGGTGGTAATGGTTGTGATCGGCGTCATGCTATGGGCGCCGCACCGTAGCGGCCTGCATGAAAGCACTCTGCTGCGGGTCGGACTGGCGCTGGTGTTCGGTGGTGCGCTCGGTAATGTTTGGGATCGCCTGTTCGGCGGTACCGTAACGGACTTTCTGCAATTCCTGTTCGGCTCCTACGAATTCCCCGCCTTCAACGCCGCCGACTCCGCGATTACGGTCGGCGCCGCGCTGCTGGTAATCGATCTCTGGCGCACGCGCCATCACGAATCCCCCCAGCCGCAGACCTAGTGTACAGCCCGCCTGTGGGGCAGATCGCCAATCTGCGGCCGGTTGACAACCGGCCTTCCAGCGGCGCGGGCTACGATAGAATCATGCGCCGCTTAATCCTATTCGCGCTACTTGCCCTAGCAACCCCGCTGTTCGCGGACGTTACGCTGCGGTATACCGCCGATTACAAGCTCGGGTTTTCACTTCCGCAGGGCGCCGCGGGCCAGATTCCCGCCGCCAGCCTGGCTGCGTTGAACCGCCCGACTGAGATCCGTATCAAAGGCAACAAGGCTTATCAAACCCTGGGAGATTTTGTCGCGATCACAAACCTGGACACGAATGAAGTGACCTACCTCGACCCCGCCGGCAAGCGGTTCGGGACGGCTCAAGCGGATCAGGTCGCGTCGATTGTTGCCCAGGCGATGCCTCCCGTTCCGGCGCAGGCGCAGAGCTTCGCTGATTTGCTGAAGGCAGATGTGCAGTCCCGGAAAACCGGCCGGACGGAAACCATACACGGCATCGCGGCCGAGGAACACGAAATCGTCGTGAGCCTGAGCATCGATATCCCGAACCTTCCTCCGGGAAATCCGGCAATGAAGCTGGTAATGCAGATGTGGCGGGCAGCCCCCGCGGAAGCCGATGGCAACCCTGCGTTGAAGGAGCTGGCCCGGTATTCGAATCTTACGGCTTCTTCCCTCAGTCCGGCGGAATTTCTTCGCAATCTGACGGGGCCGATGCAGGCATTCAGCAAAAGCATGGGTCCGCTGGTGGAGGAAATGACGAAGGACAAAACGCTGGTGGTTCGTACGCAATTGGAAGCGACCTCTCCCATGATGGCGATGCTCGCGCCGCAGCTTCAGCAGCAGGGCCAGGCGTTACCCGCGGGAATCGACCCCACTGCTCCGCTGCTTTCGGCTAATCAGGAGATCGCGGAATTGTCCACAGATCCAGTAGACGAAGCCGTTTTCAAAATTCCCGAAGGCTATCGCAAGGTGGATATCCAGGAGATCCTCAAAGACCAGATCGCCGCGATGGCCGGCAAGAAATAAAGGTGCAGTAGGGCCGGATGCCATCCGATGTGGGGCAGCCTTTAGGCTGCGGCGGACTTTAGTCCGCCAAGCGCCGGGCGAGCTGAAGGCCGCCGTGGGCGAACTGAAGCCCGCCGCACCCTAAAAGCCGCCCCACTTGGGTTTTATGATCTGGGTGAGCCGCAGGCATACTCACCAATAGATCGGATTCCGACAATCAACAATCGGCCCTCGCGCCCCGGATGCCAACGCGCGCTCAGTGGGGCCGGATGCCATCCGGCGCGCGGTTGCCAACCGCGCTGTTTCGGGGTTTATTGAAGCCTCGGCAGGCGGGTTAGCAACCCGCCGCAGGTTTGGCAACCTGCCCCACCTCACCAATAGATCGGATTCCCTACAATCAACAGCCGGCCCTCGCGGTTCCGAATGTTAACGCGAATCCAGTGACGCCCGCCATCGGCAGCCATGTCAAAGCTCTGCCGGAAATCGGCCGCCTTTATCGCCGGCTCGCTTAGAGGCGAAACGGTGCGGCCATCCTGAATCACCTCTGTTATCGCCCCGTTTAACTGCGTCGCGTGCACGGAGACGTGGATCGTTGCTCCCATCGGAGCTTTCAGTGTCCCGCCCATTTCGACCGTCGCACCGACGGAAGCCGCCGTCATCTCCAGCAGACGGTCGGGTCTGCCTTCAACATCTATGAAAACATTGCCGGCGCGGATTCCTTCCAGAATTCTGCGTTCGGAGAGTTCGGCGGCTTGGACCACGGTCGTTGGGTAGCCCACGCCGGCACGGGATTTGTCGTCGGGATTATGGGTATCGCTTCCGCCGATTCCCGTCAGATGAATCCCGCGATTTAGCTGTGCCTCCCAAAACGGAATCCCCGCGAGCGGCCCTTCGGCATTGCCGCCGTTCACCGCTTCGACGGCTTGAACTCGACTCAGATCTGCATTCGCCGCCAGCCAGCGGCAGCCCATGCACTCCTCGCCAGTAGGATCGTTCGGATGATTGACGGAAATCAACGCATGCAGCTTCTCCACTTGCCTGAACACATCGTTCATGGTGGGAACCGAAGCGCTGCCGGCGCGAAAATCTATGAACTCGGTCGTGCCGAATACATTTGCGTGACCTTCAAACGTTGTTATTTCGCGTCCGGGGATGATCAGGAGCCGGTCGAAATAGGGCTGCAGTTCCCTGAGAGCCCCGTAGTGCGATGTTGAATTGTGATCCGTGACCGCGATGAAGTCGAGATGGCGATCCGCCGCAGCCGAAACGATTTTGAACGCCGGACACGGAACAGTTTGGCCGCTTTGGCTGATGCAGGAACCATCACTATGCCCCGTATGCAAGTGCAAATCGCCGCGATACCACGCTGGGCCGGCGCGTAGAGGCGCGCTCGAAAAAGTGGACACTGCGGGCGCGGCGCCGCTGCGTTCAAAGTAAATCTTGGCCGTGAAATCGGAACGAACTCCCGGACGGATATTCGGCACGCCCAGCAACAGCTTCCATCTTCCGGCGCGAATCGGTCCCGGCAGGTACGACGGTGTAGCATCGGTTTCCGACAAGCTGACCGCGCCTTGTTTACCTCCACCCCACCCGCGAAAGCGCTCAGGATCGAACAGCCCGAGGTCAATGACAGTGCGCTGGTCGCGCCCGCTGTAGGAAAGCTCGATCGTGATTCGCCCAGTCCCCGCGGGCACTTTGAAAGGCACTTCGCGATAAGTGTGATTGTCCGAGCCCGAGAACGTGCCGGTAAGCACAATGTCAGGCGGTTGCGCATGGCAGAGCAGTATAGCCGCGAGCAAAAGTAGGAACCGCGTTAGGTGGGGCGGGCGCCCCCGCCCGCGCCGGACCCCCAGGTCCGGCATTCCGGTCATCAGAATCCCAGCCGAAGCGCGAACTGCATCGCGCGCGAATCACTCGCGAGCGACGTGATGCTTCCCACCGCGCCGGAGCTCAGATTATTGTTCGGCTGGCCGAAAATCGGCGTGTTCGCCAAATTAAATACCTCCCAGCGGCCTTGCAGACCCACTCGCTCCGTAATGCGGAAATCGCGCATCACCGAAAAATCGAATACCGTCGTGCTCGGGCCGCGAAGAGTGTTCCTGCCGGAGTTTCCAAATTGTCCGAGCGCTTGTTCGGCGAAGGCATTCGTCCCGCTCGGATCCAGAAGCGTGCATGCTTTGTTGTTCGACGCGTAAAACCAGCAGTTGACGTTGTTCAGGTAGGTCGGCGATCCAATCACGTTGGGGACCGCGGTCGCCAGGCCATAAGGGTCGATCGCGGTGCTGTAGTTGCTGCCGGAAGTAATGTTAACAGGCCGGCCGCTGTAGTAGGTGAATATTCCCGATGTTCGCCAGCCGCCCAAGACCGCCGCGGCAACGCCGCTTTGAACCCAGGGCTTACCCTTGCCGAACGGTAGTTCGTAAACGTAGCTTGCCACTACACGGTTCGGAAAATTGAAGTCGCTGACCCCTCGCCAGGCGTTCTGGTTGCGGCCGTTTTGAGATCCGCCGGAATTGGACTCCAACTCCTCCGGCGTGTCGTCGATGCTTTTCGAGAAGGTGTAGGAAAAATTCAGCGAAAGGCCATGCGCGAAGCGCCGGATCAGCGAAAGCTGCAGCGCGTTGTAGCTTCCATTGCCGATGGATTGCTGATATTCCAGCTCACCAAAATTTGGATACGGCGCCAATCCGTTTATCGGTTGATTCAGATCTGAAAGCACATCCAGATGAGTGGATTTCGTTCCGACGTAATTCACTTCAAGCACAAGCGCCGAGGGGAGCATGCGTTGAATCCCGAAGCTCCATTCCTGGGTGTACGGGGAAGGGGCATACGGATTCACCGTTCGGATGTGCGTCAGTTTTAGATTGATCTGGTTCGGGTCCAGCCAACTTGCCGGGTACCCGGTACGCAAATCGATGATCGGCGAGGTGGAGGTGGACGGAGCGGCCCCGGTGGTTTGGACCAGAAATGGGGGATTCAAGGCCAGTTCGTCCTCGCTTCCGAAGCGCTCAAACAGCAGATAGAAGATTCCGTAGCCTCCGCGCAGCACCGTATTTTGATCGATCGAGTAAGCCAAGCCCACGCGCGGCGCAAAATTATGGTTATTGACTTGAACCAGAGTCCGATTCCCCAATGAATTTCCATTGGCGAAGATCAGCGAGCCGCTTCCCGCCGGGTTAAAGTTGGCGAGCTTGTTCCCGCCCTCATAAGGCGGGGTGGCGAAATCGTAGCGCAAGCCCAGATTGAGGCTGAGGCGGGGACTCACCTTCCAGTTGTCCTGCGCGAATGTGGAAACCATCCAGAGGCGCTGATCTACAAAGTAAACATTCGTGAGCACTCCGCCCTGCGCGAACCCGAGGAGTCCATCGGCGTACGAGCTTCCTGTGCCGCTGACGCACTGGGAGTTCGACCCGCGCTGGCAAGAGTAAACGCCGGTGAACTGGAGATTGCCATGCACGTCCGCCTCATCCTGGAAGATGTTACGCATCGGAGCGTGCGCGTCGATACCAAACTTGAACGAATGCTTACCACGGACCAGGGAGACGGTATCGACATATTGGTACTGCTGCGGATTCTGCTGCTTGGGAAGAAAATCCGGCGATCCAAGGAATGTATAGTTCGCGTACGTAATCGCCGGCAGGCCGCCGCCCGTGGCTGGATTAAACGGAACGCCGGGAACATAATTGCCCGCCGGCGCAAGGTTGAACGAAAGCTGAGTAGTCAGGGCTGTGTTGCGCACGAACCCTATGCGCAGGTCGTTCAGTAGGGACGCGCTGAACACATGCGTCCAACCGACAGCGGACGCATAGGAATTGAGCGTCGATTGGCCCCAAGCCGATGTGCTCGAACCGTCGGCGAGTCCGCCAAAAGTTCCCGGCACAATCCGCGTGCGGTAGGAGCCGGCGTAGCGGAAGAAGACATTGTCTTTATCGCTTGCGTTCCAATCTATTCGTCCGTTGTATGAATCGGCGTCGTCACTGAACGCTCCAGTGCGGGCGAAATTGTTGAGTTCGCCCGGCAGGTTCGGCAATGGAAACAGACTCATCAGGTTCACACCGTTCTGACTTAGCCGGTCGGTTGGGATCGTATTGTTCGGGAACGGTTGATTGGTTGTGCTGTCGTAAATAGTCGGATACGTGACCCCGTTCGCCGCGGCAGCGGCTGGGCTGAAATTCCCGACGCGCTCATTGGGAAGCGGCGCCGTGGACGTACGCGTGATGCCGCGCGCGATGCGAGTGCCTTCGTAATTCAGAAAAAAGAACAATTTGTTCTTTAGAATTGGGCCGCCGAGATTGGCGCCAAACTGATTCTGGATATCTTTCGGCTTCGGCAATCCGGAACGGTTCGAAAAGAAGTCATTTGCGTCGAAGACTCGGTTGCGCAAATATTCAAACAGCAAACCATGAATTTGGTTGCTGCCGCCTCGTGTGGATACATCTACGGCGGCGCCTGGGCTACGGCCGTATTCGGCGGAGTAGGGATTCGTGATCACCTGGAATGCCTGAATAGCGTCTATGGAGGGCCGCGCTCCCTGCGTGCTCAACTCCTGCACGTTCTCTGAAAACGTGTTGTTGTCTACCCCATCCAAAATGAAATTGTTCTGCAGCGAGTGGACCCCATTCACCTGAAAGTCGCCGGTTCGGCCCGACGCGGTTGCCCCGCCCTGTTCCGTGTAGCGATTCTGCTGCACGCCGGGAATCAAGCGGATCAGATCGTCCCAATTCCTCATGAACAGGGGTGTGGAAACGATGACTTGATTTTCGACCACCGTGCCGATGTTGGCGTTTTCCTGATTCAGAACCACCGCCGCGGCATTAACTTCCACCGATGTGCTGGTGGTTCCGACGGTCAGCTGAACATCGACCCGCGAGTTCTTACCCGGATCGACGATCACGCTCGCGGTGCCGTGATCGAACCCACTTTGATCGAATTCGATGTCGTAGCTTCCGATCGGAAGACTCGAGAAGGAGTAATATCCGGCGCTGTCGGTAGTTGTTACACGCTGCGCGCCGGTGCCCTTGCTCGTGAGATTTACTTTCGCGCCCGCGACAACCGCGCCGCTCGCATCGTTCACAGTTCCACTAAGGCTGCCCAGGTCGGCTTGCCCGGAGAGAACAAAAGCGCCCACAAGCAGTTGCGCGACAAGATACAAGAATCGTGTTGAATAGTTCATTGTTTATGCACCCCGGTGTTACCCAATGCTACCGGCCCCGCTTTTCGATTTCGTGACGCGCCAGTAAAGATTCGAAAACGGGGCAAGTTTGCAACGATCCCGAAACAAACGCCTGGTTAACTATTCGTATGCTCAAGTCGCATCGATTCCTCGCCCCAGTTTGCGCAGTAGGAATAATGGCGCAGGCTCAGATTACGTCAAGCAACGCAGCGTCGAGGAACATCGCGTCAAAAGATTTTCCCAACAGCGGCCGCCCGACTCTCGATGCACACAACTGCTATCCGTATGACGGCCAGTGGGCGAATCGCATCGACCGGGCGTTGGCGCTCGGCTTTCCAGTGAGCATAGAGCAGGATCTGGCGTGGTATCGCGATCCATCCACGCAGGAGGGCCGTGTGGTCGTCACTCATTCAGCTACCACCAACGGAACCGAGCCCACCCTGAAGAATTATTTCTTCGAGCGCGTCCGGCCGATCGTGGAAAAAGCTTTAAAGGACAACAACAGGGCAAATTGGCCGCTAATTATTCTGCACTTCGATTTCAAAGATAATCAGCCGGCGCTTCTTCGCGCGGTTTGGAAGTTATTGGGCGAATATGAGCCCTGGCTGACCACTGCGGTAAAAACGGACGATCCGCGGAGGATTGAGCCATTTCAACCCGGGCCGATTTTGGCCGTTACGGAAGACTCAGATGCGCAGCAGCAAGTATTCTTCGACGAGCTCCCGGTGGGAAGCAAGTTGCGCGTGTTCGGCTCCGCCCACACGAACCTTCCTCGCAAGGGTTCGCAAGCAGAAGTCGAACATCTCGCGGCCACGCTGCCGGCAAACCGCTTGTTAACCGAGCCCGCCTCCAATTACCGCCGGTGGTGGAACAACTCCTGGCACCAGGTGGAGGAGGGCGGGCAAACCAAAGCGGGAGAATGGAACCCGCAAAAAATGGAGCGTCTGCGCGCGCTGGTGAATCGCGCGCACGAATTGGGTTATTGGATCAGGTTCTATACGTTGGATGGATTCAGCGCGGATGCGAACAGAGGCTGGAGCGAGGGATACAACTTCGGTTCTATGGAAGCTGTTCGCGTCCGGTGGGAGGCGGCGATAGAGGCGGGCGTCGACATGATCGCCACCGATCAGTACGAGGATTTAGCCGCGCTGGTGCCGCTGAAAAAGTAGAACGTTAGAAAAACCGCATCGGAACCAGTGCAGGAGGCTACAGATGATTACCGATTCCGATGCGGCTCCGCCCAAGGCGGGCGAGGATCCTTAACTTCCGCCCCAACCAAACATTCCACTGAGGCCCGCGTCCTATTGTTCCCCAGCGGACTGGTCCGGACCGAGGCCCTGGATCCAGGCAAGATCGACTGAAAAAAGCCCTTACAAAAAAACCCCTCTGCTGCAACGCGCCCAAACGAAACGAAGGAGCAACGCGAACCTAATAATACCGGCTCCCGCAAGCACGCTAGAAGTTAGCCACTCGCTTCTCCCGCTCACGCACATTGCAAACAGAGGGCAGGTTTCAAAGAGTTACTTCATCAATTCGGGTTTTAGTATGGCAAGGGGAGTGCCAGTGCCTTTCTATTGTCTTTCAATGGCTTACCATTGGATACTGCGGGCGGTGATGCGGGACGCTGACCCGCCCCTGTGTCGCTGTGACACAATGGCTGACGTGGCTTATGTGGGGCAGGTTGCTAACCTGCGGCGGGCTGCCAGCCCGTCTGCCGCCGTTTCTACCAGCCCCGGACAGCGCGGTTGGCAACCGCGCGCCGGATGGCATCCGGCCCCACAACGCATGGTGATCTTCGCGGCGCTCGTTTTGACGCTCTCCGTCAGCGCGCAGACCGCCAAGTCCGACGAAAATTTTCGGGTTTACACCGACTCTCCGCGCCTGCTGCTGACCAAGCAGCGGCTCCGGCTCCTCCAGCGCGAACGGGAGCGCGCTTCGATGCGCTGGGAGCTGTTCGACTCCTATGTCGCCAATGGCGCGAGAATGCCGGAGCCTGGATTCGCCTGGGCGCTCTATTACCAAGTCGCCCGAAATACAGCCGCCGGTAAGAACGCGGTCGAATGGGCACTCGGCCAAGAAGCCGACGCCGTCGCCGATTTGCGCCAACTGGCCCTGGTTTTCGACTGGTGCGGCCCTGTAATGACGCCCGAACAAACGGATCTGCTGGGCGCGAAAATCGAGCGCGGCATCGGGGGCGCGTCGCAAGGCTTGACGCGCGCGAACGAGGTCCCGAGGCAGAGCGCGCGAATTCTCGCGGCAATCGCCATCGCCGACCGCCTGAAGGACCACGGAGAATCGATTCTGCGGCCGGTTGTCGAAAACTGGTGGCGAGGAACGCTGGTGCGGCAAATCGAGGCGGGCAAGCCGGGGGTGCCGCGCGAGCACATCTATGCTTTCCTCGAGATGCTGCACGCTCTGCGCGACAACATTACCATCGACCTGCGCGAATCCGTGCCGGCATATTTCCAACAGTTGCCGCTGGATCACTTAACCGGCCACTACCCCGCCCCGTACCCTGGTCCCGATAACGATTTCATGGTGCCGGTGTACGTCCGGGACGGCAATCCGGACCTGAGCGAGGCGGCGCTTTCGCGCGCCGCCGGCTTGGCAATGGTTGCCTACGACAACAACGCCGTCGAGACGCAATACCTGCAAGGCTGGCTGCTGCAAGACCACTTCCTGATGCGCGGCCCATTCGGAATCCCGTATGAGTTCCTGTGGGCCAATCCGTACCAGCCTGGACTCAGCTATTCGCTTCTCCCGTTGGTTTATCACAACCCCGCCAATGGCGACGTATTCGCGCGCACGAGTTGGGAAGAGGACGCGACCTGGATCGGCTATTTGGAAGGCCAGATGCAGGTGTTTCGGGATGGAAAACTGCAGGCCGCGCGCGCGGGGACAGGCACGAAGCCCGTCCAGATCGGAGATGCGCTGCTGATGAATGCCCCGGCGGCCGATTCAAAAGATGGGATGTTGCATTTTGAGGCGATGACGGAGGCTACTTTCGTCCTCGGTCTGGCGCCTCGCGCGGCTTATGATGTCGAGATCGACGATGAAGAACTGGCCGAGCAGGAGACCGATGCCGGCGGGACGCTGGTGATCGCGTTACCCGCGGAGATGCAGGCGGGCGTCCGGATCAAGAAGCGGTAACGTGGCTTAGACGATCGGTTTTTGTCGTCTGCGAAAGTAGGCAGCGTAGAAAACCGTGTGGGCAGGTTGCCAACCTGCGCGCGATTGCCAATCTCTCGCTTGTGCGTACTGTGAAAAGCCGACCAGGCGGCTTGGCAAGCCGCCGCATGATCGCATCCTCCCCCACATCCTCACTTGCCCACCAGGTGATGGGCGTCTTTATTGTTTTCCTGGCAGATGTATTCCAT
The DNA here is from genome assembly GCA_019261985.1 of Bryobacterales bacterium. Taxonomy (GTDB): domain Bacteria; phylum Acidobacteriota; class Terriglobia; order Bryobacterales; family Bryobacteraceae; genus Palsa-187. The sequence continues at coordinate 45,349 of JAFAQY010000015.1, forward strand.
CAGCTCCGTTCCCGGAACAAAGGGAATCAGATAGCTTGTCGTCCACGCTCTGGTGTACGCTTTCGCATCGTCGATCGTGACCTCGTAGCGTAGAGTGTACTCGTTGGTTCGCGTGAATCGCTCGGTCGTATGCAGCGCATCCGTGTGAGGATGGCCATCCTGGTCGAGCCAGGATTCTTCGTTGAATCCCACTGTATCCACCACCAGCGTGTCGCCATCCCAATGCCCCATCGCTTCACCGAGAAAGCTCGGGTTGGGGTCGGGCGAGTGCGGGCGACCATCGGTGAAGACTTCACGCCAGATATGGGTCGCGCCTTCGAAAATAAACAGCACCCGGTCGGGCAGTTGAAAAACCTGGAACGGAAACGGGGTCGCATACATGCGCGGGATACCGGGCGGCAGGCAGCGCCCTTCCGGGTCTTCTTTGTACGCTGTCGCGATGCGCGCATCGTAGAGCGCCTTCGCCCACGGCTGCATCGGGATCTCGATCACCTTCTCCGTCGGCGAGCGCCCCGGCCCTTGCGGCCCGTTACCGGAAAGATTCGTAATCGTTCGCGGATTCCATACGCCCTTGCCGTTGCCGAGGTCGGGATGGCCATCGGGCAGGCGTGGAGCCGGCCCGGCTTTCGCCGCCGCCGACGGCGGGAGGTCGCGGGCGCGCCCTCCGATGCCTTGCGCATTCAGAGCAAGCGAACACACCGCGAGACCGGCCAGAACCGTATTCAGAGACATTCGGAGGTATCGTAACACGTGCTGCTTATTTACCGATGCAGAATGTCGAGAAGATCCGGTTCAGGATGTCGTCGGCCGTCGTCGCTCCGGTGATTGCGTCGATGGGGCGCAAGGCAGCGTAGAGGTCCAGCAGCAGCATTTCATGCGGAATGCCGAGGGTCGCCGCCTGCCGCGCGTGCGCGAGAGCTTCGCCGGATTCTTTCAAGAGTTGTTCGTGGCGGAGGCTGGTGATGAAGCCGCCTTCCTGTTCCAGGCGGCCTCGCGGCGCGAGAGCATCTAGAATCGCGGAGCGAAGTTCCGGAATTCCCGCGCCCGTGAGGGCTGATACATGTAGCGCTCCGTCCAACTCGGCGCCAAGCGGCAGGTCGGTCTTGTTCGCCGCTACTAAGTGTTTGCCCTGTTCACCTGCCCGGTGAATCAACTCCCGGTCTTCGTCCTCCAGCGGCGCGGATGCATCGAGGACCACGACGGTCAAATCCGCATCCGCCATCGCCCGGTAGCTACGCTCGATACCGAGCTTTTCGACGACATCCTGACCTGGCCGGATTCCGGCCGTGTCGATAAACTTCACCGGAATTCCGCCGACCGATGCCGTCTCGGAAACCAGATCGCGCGTGGTTCCCGGGATGTCGGTCACGATGGCTCGATCCTGCTCGAGCAGCCGGTTGAACAGACTGCTCTTACCGACATTGGGCCGGCCGACGATTGCGAGCGTGAAGCCTTCATGGACGAGCTTGCCGTAGGCGAAGCTCGCGATCAATACATCGACGGAGTTTTGGATCGGGTCTATTCGCTTTAAGATCTCTTCCGCGGGCGCGACATCGATGTCGTCCTCGGCAAAATCGATACCGGCTTCGAGCAGCGCGATCAGTTCAAGTAATTGCTCCTTCACCGGCTTCAACCGGCGCGATACGGATCCTTCGGCCTGCTGCGCCGCGATCCGCGCTTGATAGAGCGTGGTGGCTTCGATCAGGTCGCGGACCGCTTCCGCCTGTAGTAAATCGATGCGGCCGTTCAGATAAGCGCGGAGAGTGAATTCTCCCGGCTCGGCCAAGCGGGCGCCCGATCGACAGGCGCGCTCCAGCGCATATCGCAGCACGGCGGGCGAGCCGTGGCAGGAGATTTCGACGACGTCTTCAGCGGTATAGGAACGCGGCGCGGCGAAAAATGTTACGACGACCCGGTCGACAAGGCGGCCTTCGGAATCGGGCAGCGAAGCGATGGCGGACGTCCACGGCTTCCACTCGTGGTTTTCTGGAAATTTCAGAACGCGACCGGCAATGCCTCGTGCTTCAGGTCCGGATAATCGAATGATGCCGAGCCCGCCGCGCCCGGGTGGTGTCGAAATAGCGGCGATGGTGTCGCGGAGCCGCATCTAAAACTTATCTCTCGCAAAGACCCAACGATCGCAAGGAAAACAATATGCTGTTGGCGGTCCCTTTGGGAGATTTCTTACCGCCGGCCGCGATCGCGATCCCGCCCGCGCCCGCCGAATCCTCCCCGGCGGCCATCGCGTCCACGGCCCCGTCCACGGTCTTCGGGACGGCCGGGCTCCTCGGGTCTTGGCCGCGGCGGACGAATCGGCTCGGGCAGGGTCTTCATGTCTTTGGGCACGATGACCACCTGCCGGATCGGGCCTTCGCCGACGCTCTCGCTCCGCACGCCGGCTTCGTCGCGCATAGCCAGATGCAGGATGCGGCGCTCGCGGCTATTCATGGGGCTGAAGTGGAACGGCACGCCCGTCTTCCGGACGCGCTCGGCCGCGGTTTGGGCGGTCATGCGCAATTCCTGAATGCGGAGCATGCGATGATCGTTCGCATCGAAGCATATGCGCGAGTGCTCCTCCGGCGGCAGGCGCAGCGCTTCCATAGTCAATTGCTCCAGCGCGAGCAGCACCTCGGCTTTATTCGACAGGAGCAACTCGACATCCGGACCCGTGAAGCGCACCAGCACATCCGGGTTCTCGAAATCCGGGTGCAACGTTTCGCCCTCGGTGACTTCGAAATCGACATCGAAGTCGGCGACATCCAGTACTATGTCGAGGAAGTCTTCTATCCGCGGGCCGTCCTCGGCGAGCGTAAGTTTTCTAGCGGTCAACGTTTCGATCCGACCTTTTTCTTAGGAGCGGGCTTTGGAATTTCCACCACCGGCGCCGGAGAATTGCGGTTCAGCAGCCATTGCTGAACGATGCCAACCAAATTGCCAGTCAACCAGTATAATACGAGACCCGCCGAGGCGAAGTAGAACATGTAGCCCATCACCAGCGGCATGAACATCATCATCTTCTGTTGGGCTGGATCGGCTCCCGGGCTTGGCGGAGTCATTTTCTGCGAAATGAATTGTGTCAGCACCAGGACAACCGGAAGCAGGCGGATAGGCAAAGTCTCCGGCTGGGAAAGGTCGTGCACCCACAGGAAATTGGCGCCGCGAAGCTCAATACTTACCGAGAGCACCTTGTAGTACGCGATAAAGAACGGGATCTGAAGCAGCATCGGCAGGCAGCCGCCGAGCGGATTGATCCCATACTTCTTGTACAGGTCCATGACCTCGGCCTGCTTTTCCTGCTGCCGCGGATCGCGTACGGGGAGACCTTTATATTTTTCGTTGATCTGGTTCACCAGCGGCTGAATCGCTTGCATCTTCTTCGCGGATTTCATGCTGGTGATTTTGAGCGGGAAGAGCACCATGTTGATCGCGATCGTGACCAGAATGATGGCCCAGCCATAGTTGCGGGTAATCCGGTCGGCGGTCCAGTTCAAGATCAGGAACAGCGGTTTCGCCAGGAACTCAAACCAGCCCCAATCGATTAACGTGTCGAGCTTGGGATTTATCTTGTGCAGCAGATCGTAATCTTTAGGTCCGGCAAAGAAGGTGAACTGATTCGACCCCTCGCCGCCGACGCTCACGCCCACGCGCAGTTCATCGGAGTTCGCGGCATTTGCGACGGTGTCGGCGTACTGTGTCATTACGACTGGCGCGTGCCCTTCCGGAAGAAACAGGCCGGCGAAGTAGCTGTCTTGCAGTCCCGCAAATGAAAACTGGCCGGTGGAAGACACGGGTCCGTCTTTTGCATCCTTGACCGGTTTGGTATTCAGTTTGGAATTGGCGACATCGTAGAAGACTGCGTTCTGGGATGCCGCGGGATTGGGGACCGTAGAATCTCCGAATCCGCCGCGCCATGCCAGACCGTGCGGCACCGGAGCGCCGTTTTGAGTGACTTCCGAGCTGATCGCAACCAGGTAACTGTTTTGGGAGAATTTGAACGATTTCGTTGCGTGGGTGCGGCCGTCGGAGTACTCGAAGTTAACCGTCAGCGGATCGGGTCTCTCCACTCTAAACAGCGCCTGATCCAGATTTGCCGGCGGCGTGTCGCCCTTAAACGAGATCGAGAAGGGAGCTGGAACTTTCGCTAGCGCGCGCTGATTCGCCAGATCGACCGGCTTGCGCTGGCTGTCTTTGTAATTTTTCAGAATCCACCTGCGAACCACGCCTCCGCGATTCGAGAATGTGACTTGGAATACGTCGGTTTCGATCGTGAATTCCTGCTGCTCGGATGCCTGGATTTGCCCGGGAATTTCCGCGGCTGCGGCGGCCGTTGGCGGGTTATTTGGCGGCTGCGGCGGTGTCGTTTCGGTTTTCGCCGGATTGGCGGTTTGCGTTTGCACGGGGCCCGGTTTCGCGGCGGGCGGCGGCGGAGTCTGTTTGAAAATGTAGGGGGTGACGAAGAGCACCAGTCCCATCAGCACAAAGGCCAACAGGAGCCGCATCTCCATCGTTAATTCTTTCTTCTCTTCGGCCATGGTTTGCTCCGGCTAATGAACCGGGTCAAAGCCTCCTTCATGAAACGGGTGGCAGCGCAGCAGACGGCGCGCGCCCATGCCCACGCCGCGCATTAACCCGTGCTTTTCGATTGCTTCCAACATGTATTCCGAACAGGTGGGATAGAAGCGGCAGGCCGACGGCAGCATGGGAGAGATCCAGCGCTTGTACATACGGAGGATCGTTAGCGCGAAGCGCATGTTTCCACCACCTTACGGACCGCCTTCTCGATCTCGGCGAACGTCGTTTTCAGCACTGGACGCCTTGGGTTGAGCACGATATCCCACTTCGCATCGATCTCAGCGCGTTGCATACGGAAAGCCTCGCGCAGCCGCCGTTTGATCCGGTTGCGCTCCACTGCCTTCCCGACCGCCTTCGGCACGGTGAGCCCCAAGCGGGCTGATGTCCGCCCTTCCGGCTCGTTCCGCGCCAAACAGAACGCTGCAAATAGCGGGCCGGAGACGCGGAAACCTTTGTCATACACCAACCGGAAGTCGGCGGAGCGTAGTATCCGGGCGCAACTCGGGAATCCGCGCCTCGGGACACGCTTGTCCTCTTTCAGGCTAGCTAGCTTTGGCGTAACGGACAGCTCTTTCGTCGCTGACCGTCAGTTTGTGACGGCCCTTGGCCCGTCGCCGGGATAAGACAGCACGGCCGTCCTGACTCTTCATCCGCGCGCGGAATCCATGCGTTTTGGCGCGCTTGCGATTATTCGGTTGAAATGTGCGTTTGGGCATGTTCGTGTTGGCATTAGCGCGCGACCCAAAGCGCGAAAACCGTCGCGCACAGGCGCACCACTACAGATCGATGTTCAGACGCTTTTAGTATAGCAGGGGGCCAGGGCCAGAGCGGCCAGCGGGCCAGGGTCAGCGGGTAGACGCCAGACGGCAGACGCCAGACGGCAGACGCCGGACGGCAGACGCCGGACGCTAGGCGCATTTATCGAGGGGTTCGGGACAGTCCATTCTTGGGTTCGCTTTCGGGTTCGCTTTTGGGTTCGCTTTTTGGTCCAGTTGTTTGTTTTCAATAGCTTGGTGGCTTCGTTTCGCATTTTTTGTTTGCCGTGCCGAGTTGCCGCGCTCAATGGCGGAATGGCGCTGACCTCATTCCAAGATACTTTTTTAGAAATCGATTCAAAGGTCATCGGGAATGTAACCGAATGATATTGATCGCGGAAATAAATTCACGCCGCACGAACAACACGCTACAGCGCCCTTATCGCCGGTGGATCGCCTGTACGGCCAACTGAGGTTCGCGCGCAATGATCTTTGACAAAGCGGCGGCCGGTCCGGTCGGACGACGCCGGTCATGTTGCCAGTATTGGAGCGTTTTTATGCTGACGCCGATCAAGTGTGCAAACTCGGATTGTGAAAGCTTTGTCCGAATCGCGCGCATGCCGGGAGCGCCGATCACGACGCGGCGCGAAGGTCTTTTCTCGCCCCTTAATATCGATCCAGCCTCGCGGACGCTGTTTACCAGCTGCTCATACATTGCTGGTTTCATCGCCCAACTCCTCTTTGACAAGTTTGCTGAGTTGTAAAATTCGCTTTGGCGTCAAGTCCGCGGCCACGCTTTTCGCGTAAGCGTAAAGCAGCAAAATCACATTCCTTTGCGCAGCCGAGTAATAGATCAAGCGCGCGCCGCCGCTCTTGCCTCTTGAGCCAACGGCCCCCCGGAGCTTTCGAATCCCGCCACTCCCTTGATTACGGCGCCAAGTTGGGGATTGGCGGCCAGCCGCGATTGAAATTCGATGTACTCGTCCTCCGTGAGCAGAGCCGAATTTGGCCTGGTGAATATGGAAGTCTCGATCACCTCCACTCATGGCCCATTTATCCGCCATTTGGCGGATACTCTCGATCGTCTACCAATTCATTATCCCGATCCCGGATTGAGGACCGCCGATTTGCTTCATGTTCAAACTTCGGCGTAATCTATCGTCATGCGGGCCGTTGTACTTTCCGGCGGAGGGTTGTTCGGCGCCTGGCAGGCAGGCGCTTGGGCGGCTCTGGCGGACAATTGGCAGCCGGATTTGATCGTAGGAGCTTCCGTCGGCTCGCTGAACGGGTATTTGATCGCCTGTGGCGCTACTCCGGAAGTCCTGAACGACCTGTGGCGGCGCGAGCACCTGGCACGGCTCGCGAACCTCTCCAACAATCTTCAGGATCTTTGTTCCAGGAGCCTACGGCTCGATTTTGCCGTGGTCCTCACGGAGGTCACACGCCTGAAACCGCGGATTTATCGTGGCCCCGAAGTGACCTGGCGACACTTGGCCGCTTCCTGCGCCCTTCCGTTGGTCTTTTCCCCAATTAGGATCGATGGCCGCCTCTACACGGATGGGGGGCTATTAAATCCGCTGCCTGTGTGGGCGGCAGTGGAGCTCGGCGCGACGGAAATTATCGCGCTCCACGCTTTACCCGAGATCCCTTCGCGCTGGCTTCAGCCATTTACGCACGCGTTTCGGACTGCTTTCGGCGTGCATCCTCCGTTGCCGCCACACGTCAGCTGTAGGACGATTCTGCCTAGCCGCAAACTCGGGACTTTGCGCGACGCGCTCCAGTGGAAACGAACCAACATCGAGCGCTGGTTGCAGCAGGGCTACGAAGACGCGATCTGTACCGGCGGCGCGCCCGAAAATTCGACGAGCACGCCGAGCTCGCGCTGATCGCCGTCTCCGGGGCGAATGGTTCCATCCAGTTCAAACTCCACCTTGACTTCGCCTGCGGGAAGCGCCGGGATGGCAGCGACGTATTCGTGCTCGCCCGGCGTTGAAAACGTGCTCTGTTGAAGTCTGACGCCATTGACGGCGGCCCACAGAGTCAGCGCGGGGCGCTGCTCCAATACCTGCTTGGGGACATTAAACCGGAAATGCAAGGTTGCCGGCGCGAGCGGAGATGAAAGATCCAGCACAGCGGAGAAGCGCCGGTCGGTCCAGCGCCAGGAATCGTATTCCAGCTCGTGCCAGCCTCGTTCGATATGGAAGGAGGTTGGAGGCGGGGCCAAGCGGCTCTCCGCGAAAATGTAGGCGCGAACATCGCCCTTTGTGCTGACTGGGTCCGACTGAGAAGCCGGAGCGCCGAGCGTCGTGTAATGCCGGATATGCCAGCCGGAACGCCGCACCAGCCGTTTCAGCGCGGCTTCGGAGAAGATCCAGAAATTCGTCGCGTCGTGATTCAGCTCGTCTTCATCCACGAGATACGCGAGCGGAAGCGAGCCGAAGCTCACTTTTCGATCCGGAGTGAGGGAGGCGATGCGAGTGCTAAGGAAAATATGGCGGCTGCTGCGGGCGAGCGTTTCGAGCACCAGAAAGGGGTTTTTGAGGTGATACAAAACTCCGAGCATGATAGCCAACCCGTAATTCGCGGCGGGTAGATTGGGGCGCTGGTCCAGATCGACCGGGTGTATGCCGATCTTCGAGTCAAGAATACGTTTAAGCGCGCGGACCCCGACCAGAGCGTTATAGTTCGTTGGCGCGTGGTCGATGGCATCCACGCGCGCTCCCAACGACTCGAGGAAGAACCCCACATCGCCATCGCCGCAGCCAACGTCAAGCACTGGCGCGCTGGCGATCAGGGCACGCAGATTTTCTACATCGCCATTCAGGAAACCATCGAGCGTTTCCATCGCGGCCATCGACGCCCACGGGTACCAATCGACGCCATCCAGCCGGTTTTTCGCTTTAATCGCCTGCAGCCGTTCGTGGTACTGGCGAGCAACCGCGCGCAGAGTGGGCGATTTCATCGGGGTCCTTCATGATAGCTGAAGGCTGCGAGCCTTCGTTGCATGTTTTTGGAGCTATCAGATTGCCGGACTGTTCACGTTCGCGGGTTCCTGGCTCCAGTTGTTGCGGATCACCAGGGTCTGGTCGGAATAGAAGGTGCGGCGGCCGGAGCTATTGAACGTTTCCGGGACAGCGGTAACTGCGTAGCCTGTGGGGGTTCCGGTAACGGTAAAGATATAGCCGCTGTTTTTGCCGTCGGCCAAATTCTTTGGAATGATTTCGGCCGCGTTCGGGCCGGGCGTGCCGCTTGCGGGAGGGCCCAATTCCGTGAGGCTTACGGCGTATCGGCCGAACTGCGAATAGTATTGCGTTTCGGCCTGATGAATCGTCGTGACCTGGCGGATCGCAGCCATCTCATGAGCCGACATGAGCTGCTTGTTCATTTGGGGGACCGCGATCGCCGCGATGACGAGGATGATCGCGATGACGATCAACAATTCCATTAATGTAAAGCCGCGGCGGGAACGTTGACGCTGCATACCCAATATTGTAGACGCACGAGGGCGCCGAAACGTGGGAATTAAACCGTTCGTTAGATGACGTAGAACTCCGTCGCAGCGCGGAGCGCGGTCTCGACGGAAGACGAATTGGTTCCGCCGGCCTGGGCGCGCATCTCGATGGAGACCCAGCCGGTGTAGTTGAAATTATTGAGGGCTCGGCCGATGCGGCGGTGATCCACTGCGCCCGAGCCGACCGTGGCGAGCCGCGGCTCACTTAAATGCACGTGGCCGATCCACGGGAAGGCCGCCTCTATCGTGGGTTCCACCGGCTCGCGGTTCATGGTCATGATCCCGGTATCCAGGTTCAACCGCAGGCCGGGGTGATCAATGTCCCGAATGACCGATAATGCTTCGTTCACGTTGGTGACGTAATCGCAGCCGTACTCGGGGGGATTAGGCTCCAGGCAAAAGCACGTGTTTGAGGCCACCGCGGCGTCGGCCATGCGCTGGAAAAACCCTCGCGCGATCTGTTCGATTTCCGCCCGCGGTTTGGTCCCGGCAAGGCGGTTTTTGGGGGAACCAAATACCAGAGCTCCCGCGCCGAGCCGGCCCGCAAGCTGGATGATTTTTTCGAGATATTGTTCGGTCGCGGCGCGCGCGGCATCGCCATCGAAAATGGTCAGCTCCGGATGTGCAAAAAGCAAGCTCTGGAGAGCGGCGACTTTAAAACCGTCCTTAGCCCAACTCCGCCGCACAGCGGTAACTTCGTCTGGTTCAGTGTCCGCTGGAGACCCCCAAACCTTGGTTGGCGCGATTTCGACGCCCGCGGCTCCGTATCGCCGCATAATCTCCCGGACTGCCGGTTCCTCCAGCGGCTCCCATGCGATGTTGGACACGGCTAGCTTCACGCGGTCGCCTTCGACTTGGTTCGTGCGGCGAAAAGGCGTATCTCATCGAAGGTCTGTTTGGCTGTGTAAAGGTACGGCCCCTCTGCGCCGAATCGCTCCGCGAATTTCGTTCGCATGTCGTATCGCGCCGGCGGGGTATTGGTGACGTTGTCAAAATCCTCGCCGAAGCACTCTCTCGCCATCTGCCGCACTTGGACCGGCTCAGTCGCGAAATTCACCAATGGCATTCGGGCGCGGAGCGGTATCGCCAGGTCCCGCCACAGATGATCGAGGCAATAGAACTGAAAATAACTGTCCGCATGACTAAGGTGCAGCGCATTGCGATGAATCAAATCGAAGATGATGTTTTTCTTCAGCCCTCGCCCGAAGAGTCCGGGCAGCCGCACGATGCTGCTGTGGGGAAATTTGTCGCGCACGAACGTCTCCAGGAAATAGCGGTGCTTTCCGTAGGGCTGGGTCTTCGCGGGTTCAATCGGCGTATCTTCATCCACGGCTACCGGCGTGTGGTAGACATCCACGGTTGAAATGAGCAGAAACTGCTTTGTGTTTACTTCAGCAAGGCAAGCCGTCAGGCGCTGCAGATTGGCCAGGTCGCCTTCCGGATCCTGGTTGGCTTTCCACTTGGCCGCCGGCGCGCCCGCACAGACAACCAAATCGTAGGTTTTGCCCTTTATATCTTCGATATTGGTGGAACGGAACAGGTCTTTAAAAAGATCATGCGGCAGATTACCGCCGACAAATCCGCTCGCGCCGATGAGTGCTGCTTGCATGTTGGATTTTACGGCTTTTGGGCCGCAGAAGACAAATTGAATTCAGATGTTAGCACGCGACGGCAGTGAGCGGTCAACGGCGAAGGTCCTACGAGGTCGGATGACGCTTCACGCACCGCGGTACCGAGGCTGAAGCCTCGGTTGCAGGCTGAAGCCCGGCTGAAGCCTGCTCCACCTATCGACTTCAGTAAAAGGGCACTACTAAGCAAGAGCAAAAGCGAATCCACGAGGGTCATAATCAGCCCCAAGCGCACGGAAATAGCCGAAGCTGTAGCCGATCACGAGCACGCCGGACTGATAAATGAAAATCTTGCCTCCGCTCGCGCTCAGCGTGATGGTGCATCGCGCCGGCGCACGCTATTCGGCTTTCAATGCGTCAACGGGATTCACGCGCGCGGCTCGAGTAGCCGGGATGTAGCTTGCGACGACCGCCGCCAATAGAAGGACGGTAGGAACGGCCGCGTAGGTCGCCGGATCGATGGGGCTGATGCCGAAGAGAACTGCTTTCATCAATCGTGTCAGGGCAGCAGATGAAAGGAGTCCGATGGCAATGCCGATGATCGTGAGCACGACTCCATCGCGTACGAACATCGCCGTCAGCTCGCGTTGCCGCGCGCCTAATGCGACGCGGATACCGATCTCGCGCCGGCGCTGCGAGACCGCATACGCGATCACGCCGTAAATTCCGACGACCCCGAGGAGGAGCGCCATGGCTCCTGCCAGCGCCAGCATGACCAGTGTGAAAGAAGTTCGCGCGAGGGATTGATCATAGATCTCCTGCATGCTGCGCATGGCGCTGACCGGCAGATTGGAATTGATCGACCATATGGATTGGCGGATTTCGCTCGTAAAGGGGGCCGTTCCGGTTCGATTGCTGCGCAGCACCAGAGTCAGGCTGCGCAGAGCCGTGGACCCGCTGGACGGGTAAAGCTTATCAATTCGAGGAGGCCAGTAAACGATTGCCGGCGGGTTCTCCTGAAGGCCGTTATTACGGACGTCCTCGACGACGCCGATGATTTCGCGCCACGGTGTTCCCTCCCCGGTGCGGATTCTTCTCCCAATGGCGGCCGCGGCCGAGCCCCACACTTCGCGCGCATAGTTATCGGAGATGATCACCACAGGCCTGACTTCCTGGACGTCGGTCCAGTTGTAGTCGCGGCCGGCGATGAGCTTCGTGCCCATCGTCCCAAAGAAACCGGGTGAGACGAATTTGAACAGGCGCACCGGGTTCTGACCGGAGCTGTAGGTTTTCCCTTCCGCAAACATTTCATCCCAATCTTCGTCGCGACCCTCCATCGGAAGGTTTCCCGAGAAGGCAACCGATGAGGCTCCGGGGATTCCGGAAAGCTTGTCCAGGATCTGGCGGTGTACCTGCGCCGTGGCATCCGGGTTCGCAGCGAGCGCGGCCGGAAGCGCGATTCGCGCGGACTGAATCTGTTCGGCTTGCGTGAAGCCGGGCGCGACGGTTTTGAGGCTCGCGAAGGTTCGAAGCATCAGGCCGGCACAGATCAGAAGAACGAGCGCAAGGGCGACCTGGGCGACCACTAACGCGTCCTGCGCGCGACGGCGGGTGCGGCTCGGTCCGCCTGTGCGGCTGCTGCCCAGAACCATTGAGATCCGCGGGCCCGCGTATTTGAACGCAGGGATCAGACCGAAGAACAATCCAGACGCGGCGGATATCGCGAAGCTGAACACAAGAGCGGTGGAATCGAGCGAGACTTCATTCAAACGCGGCAGGTTTGCGGGACCATACGCAACGAGCAGGATTAATGCTCCATATGCGAGAACAAGCCCGATGGCTCCGCCGATCAAACCTAAGATGAGGCTTTCGAAGAGCAGCTCGCGCACGACGCGGCGCCAGCCGGCTCCAAGCGCGACGCGAATCGCTAGTTCGTGCCGGCGAGCCTCGCCCCGGACCAGCAGCAAGTTAGCGACGTTGGCGCAGGCAATCAGCAGAACCAATCCAATCGTGCCCATCACGACCCATAACACGTCGCCGATATTGCCGATCACGTCACGCTTCAAGGGTCGAACAGCCGGAGCGATCCGCCAGTTCTCAACGTAATAACGCGACAGCGCAGTGGATGGCCAGGAGTGTTCCCAAACCGGCAGGAGGCGCGCGATGTCGGCGTTCGCCTCTGCGACGGTCATGCCGGGCTTGAGGCGCGCCATTCCTTGGTAGCTGAAGTTGGCGAGGCTAAGCGTGGAACGGTCGAATTTCACAGGCAGAATCAAATCCGGCGTGAAGTCGAGAATTTTGAAGCCGGGAGGCATGACGCCGGCGATTTCCATGGAGCGGGAATTGACATTGAGGATGCGGCCGGCGATCGACCGGTCTGCGCCGAAATGCCGCTGCCAGAAGCCGTAGCCAAGCATCGCGCGATCCGGCGCCTTCGGCGCTTGATCCTCTGCTGTGAGCCATCGGCCCAAGAACGGTGGGGTTTCGAGTGTTTGGAGCAAGCCGTCTGAGACATAGGCCGCGGTGGACCGCTCCGGCTCGGCGAGTCCGGTGACGGTCGCCGTGCCGGGAGTCCAGACACCGAGCGACTGAAATACCTGAGTCTGTTCCGCGAATGTGAAGTACATCGAGGGTGACAGACGAAGATCGCCGGAGACGCTGGCAAGGCCCGGAGCCCCCGGTGCGATATTCCACACGCCGGCCAGACGATCCGCGCCGGGATAAGGCAGCGGCTTGATCAAAATACTATGGACGACACTGAACACGGCGGTGTTCGCGCCGATACCGATGGCGAGCGTCAGTAGAGCGGTTGCCGTGAAAACGGAATTGCGGCGAAGCCCGCGTGCGGCGTGGCGAATGTCACGCGCGACAGTGTCTAACAAGGATGTAAGGCGCACTCTTCGTATCGTATGACGGCGAGCGGATTAACGTGAGTGGCGTTTGTATCCGGGTTCCGAGTGTGTGGCCGGGAAAGTGGGAGTTAAAATGATCTGACGTTCTCATCCCCCATGTTGCGCGGCGGTTTTTAATTTCTCGACGGTTATCGCAGCCAGGACCCTGTTCCACAGCCACATAGTACGCGAGAATAGAGCAGAGGTAGTAAACAAATGGACGCGAAGCAAAAGATGGCGTTGACTGGGACGGGTTTGGTTGCCGCCGGCATTGGACTGAGCGTCGTCGGCGCAATGATGATTTTTCCCGCGGTTTTCGAATGGGTTGGCGACGTGGTCGAGAAAGGCTCCGAGCGCTTCGGCGCGCGGCTGGAAGGTGTCACGAAACGGGCGGGCACGGTCGCCGGTAGTCTTCAGCGGTCGTTCAGGGAAGCGGCGAAAGCCGGCGTCGCGGAGTTCAAGAGGGACTCGGGGCAAACGCGGATGGCAGGCTCTTAACCGGCCCGGTTGTTAACGCGCCCGGTGTCGGACCAGGCCGGCCAGCGCGGTTGGCAACCGCGCGCAGGCTGGCAGCCTGCCCTACGCGTAGAAGGCAACACTCGTTTAAGGAGGACGCGCGATGATACGCCCGATACTTGCCGGACTGACGATGGCGGTCGCCGCCATCGCAGATCAGCCCACGTCCGTGACATTTACCAAGGACGTCCTTCCCATCCTCCAAAAGCACTGCCAAAGCTGCCATCGGCCGGGCCAAGTTGCGCCCATGCCGCTGATCAGTTATCAGGATACGCGTCCATGGGCCAAAGCCATGAAGGCCGCGGTAACAAGCAGGAAGATGCCGCCCTGGTTCGCGAACACTAAATACGGGCATTTTGCTAACGATCGATCGCTACGGCAGAGCGAAATCGACATGATTGCAGCGTGGGCGGACACAGGCGCGGCGGAGGGCAGCCCAAAAGACGGTCCGGCCCCGATTCGATGGCCGTCGGGACGCTGGGCAGTACAGCCGGATGTTGTTATGGATCTGCCCGCGCACGATGTTCCGGCAAAGGGTGTTCTTGAATGGGAGCTGATCGCATTTCCGGCCCCCTTCAAAACCGACACGTGGGTGACTTCCATGGAGATCCTGCCTGGCGATCCATCGGTGGTGCATCATATTTGCTTCAGCTTCGAAAAACACAAACCCACGACCGTCTACAACCGCTATGAGTGGGTGCAGGTGCCGCGGGATTCATCTGGAAATCCTACGCCCGGCAATTCCGGATTCGGGGAGCTGCCGGGAATGATCATCGCAACCCGCGATGTAGGCAGCACCCAAGTCAACTTGAGGCAGGGCCACGCAACACTTCACCAGAATCTGGATTTTTGTTACTTGCCCGGCAATACTTATGAAGACTATCGCGCCTGGAATGCGGGAAAGCTGGTGCCCGCCGGATCGGACATTATCGTCAGCCTGCATTACACGACGAACGGTAAGGCGCTGGTCGACCGAACCAAGATCGGGTTCACGGTGGCGAAGACTGCGCCTGCGAAGAAGTTTGTCGTGCAAGGCGCGGGCGAAGATACTCCGGTTATCGCTCCGACAGCCGCGAGCAGCCGCGCGCTGTTCGCTTCTACATATAATCCGGAATTTGCGATTCCGCCGAATAAGAGCGATTATCGGGCGCCGCCAATGGATATTACATTCCTTAAAGATGTGGAGATCGTGACGCTGCGGCCGCATGCGCACGTCCGCGGAAAGAGCGCTCAATATAAACTCGTTTATCCGGATGGACGCGAAGAAGTCGTTCTGGACGTCCCTCGTTACGACTTTAACTGGCAGCTTTCTTATCAGACTTCTCTCACAATCCCGAAAGGGACGCATATGCGGTTTGAATTCACGTACGATAATTCGGCGAACAACCCAAGTAATCCCGATCCGAACCGCTGGGTTTATCAAGGATTTCAAAGCTGGGAAGAGATGATGGCCCCGAATCTCGGATTCCTGTTGGACCGCGACGCCGATGTCGGCGGGCTGATGTCGATCACGAATTAAGAGGCTGCCTCAGGCCGGATCGGCCGACGCGCTCGCTGGGAAGGCAGTCCGCGCCCCAATCCGGTAGCGTGAGACTTCCTATCAACCATACTGATAGGCGCCGCAGGGCTCCCGCGGAAACCGCGCTATGCTAGAAAATCCGCCCGGCTCGATGTTCCACCCGGTGCATCCACTGCCCGCGCTCGAACCATGATCCTCAAATTAAATCACCTTCAAGGAAAGGCCGCCGCGACTACCGCTCCGGACGTCATCGAGACCATCTACTCGCTGATGGAGGAAGGCCACATTGAGAAGGATCAGTTCGCGCGTCTGCAAATCGAGCTGGATTGGATTCAATACAAGCAGAACTTCCGCGAGGTTGTGATCGCCACGCAGGGTTATAACTCGCAAGGGCATCGCGCTCCGATGATGGACATGCACGTGGATACGCGGCAGGTGTCCCCCGACTGCCTGCGCGCCGATCTTCTTCGCGCGCTGGCGCACGCCAAGCCCGGCCCGCAGCCGCAAGACCGGCTGCCGCTAGAGGATTTCCAATCGATGCGCTCCAGCATTGTATGGGAATTCAATAAGCTCTACTGGAACCGCCTGAAAGATTGGGAAACGATGAGCGGCAGAGGGTATGAGCAGGCGCTTCCGGGAGGCCAGTCCGACGGTCATCAACCGCAAGCCATTGCCGACAGCGTTGGCGATTTCTGGACGCTGCTGCGCGACATGGAATCCAAGAACCAGCTCCCGCAGGAGGTCTTTCTGGTTGAGATCGGCGTCGGAACGGGTACCCGCATGGGGCTGTGGCTGGATAAGTTCCGCCAGCTTGACCAGCAGCGCGATACCAAATACTATCCGAAGCTAAAAGTTCTTCTTGGTGATTACTCGCTCGCGACGCTGGACATGTCGCGGCCGGCGGTCCGCGACCACGCCGATCTGTGCAGTTTCCTGGTGCTGGACGCGATTAACCCGCTTAAATCGCTCTCATTCCTGCGTTATAAGGTAATGCTGGTCCACTCCACGAATGTTTACGACAATTTGCCCGACGAAGAGGTGGTCCGGCGCGACGGACGCCTGTACTTCGTACAAGTGCGCGCGTATCTTCCCGTAGCGGAGGTGGCGCGAATTGCCTCGGCATTCGAAATTCCGGGAGACCGGATGCGGTCTCAAATAGACCGTCTATTGGAAGGCCATTTTGAAGACTTCGGCTCGCGAGAGCGCGGCGTTAATTTTTGGCAGGAAATCTGGAAGGCGGTTCGCCTGGAAGAGCGTCTGGTTCAGCTGGAGGATTTGCCCGAGTTCCCGTTTCCGGAAGGGTTGGACGCGGGCAAGCTGGAGGACATGCTGCAACAGGCTCCCGCCGATTTCCGATTCCATCTGAGCTCAGGCGCGCTGGAGAGCCTAGTTCGCACGCTGCCTCTGCTGCATCCGCGCGGCTACCTGCAGGTGCAGGACATTTTCGTAACCGATATCAACCAGTACCGCCTGGGTTTCTTTGGCCCCGGCAAGCTAGAGGGCTCGCTGTTGAACTGGGTCAATGGCGCTTTACTTAAGGAGGTGGCGGAGCGCGCCGGCTATGACGTGCACTTCGCTCCCTTCCACTACCGCAAAGGATCCCGCACGTCTATTCTCTATACGACGCGCCGCGAATAATTACTAATGAGTCTCCCTATTCTTCCCACAGGAATCGTCGGCAGCTATGCCATGCCGGGCTGGCTGGAGCGCCTGAAGACCGATTACTTCGCCCGGCGCATCAGCCGCCACGATCTGGATGAGATCTACGATACGTCGGTCAAAGCCGCAATTAAGGACCAGGAAATCGCGGGTATCGACATCGTTACGGATGGAGAGTCGCGGCGCGATAACAATGTCGATTATTTTTTGGAGCGATTTCCCGGCGTGCAACTCGACCGTTCGTCCAAGAAGTTCTATTACGATTTCTACGACAGCGTGGTGCAAGGCAAGCTGCCGATGGCGTCGCTCGGCCTGGTTTCGGATTTCAGCTTCTTGCGAACCTTCACCGAACGCGCGACCAAATTCTGCATCACGGGTCCGCACTGCCTGGCGAAGCGAATTCGCAACAAGTTCTACACGAGCGAAGAAGCGCTGGCAATGGATCTGGCGCGGGTGATGAATCTGGAGCTGAAAGCGCTTGCAAAGGCAGGCGCGAAATTCCTTCAGATCGATGAGCCGTATTATTCCGGCTTTCCAGAGGACGTTAATTGGGCGGTAAAGTCGCTGAATACGTTGGTGGATGGAGTCGATTCGAAGATTGCCGTTCACATCTGCTATGGGAACCGCTACGGCAAGCCTTCGTGGGAAGGCAGCTACCGTTATCTTTTCCCGGCGATCCTGGATGCCAAGGTGCAGCAACTGACGCTCGAATTCGCCCGCCGCGGCGGCGAGGACCTGGATCTTTTCAAGGAATTCAACCCGCCATTCGAGCTGGGAGTGGGAGTGATCGATGTGAAGACTCACGAGCTCGAAACCGCGGATATGGTGGCGGAGCACATCCGCCGGGCGCTGGAAGTAATGCCCGCCGAGCGGCTGTATATACTTACGGATTGCGGCTGTGTCCACCTGCCGCGCGACGTGGCGTTCGCGAAAATGAAAGCAATGGTGGATGGGACCAAGATCGTCCGCAAGGAGCTTGGCAAGTAGGTTTATTCGATGCCCGGGACCAACTCAATTCGCGAAGCGCTAGCGGGCAAGAAGTTCGCCTACATGGTGGAGCTGGTAGCCAGCCGGCTGACTCGGGAAGCGAAGGTATTCGAGACCGCTTCTCGCCTGGCGCAGGTGCCGGAAGTAGTGGCGGCGAGCATCACCAGTTATGCGGGCGGCTCGTTGGGCCACGACCCCATCCGCATCGGCACCGCCGTTCGCGCCCGCGGCCTTACGCCCAATATTCACCTGACTTGCGTGGGCCGTGATCGCCTGGACTTGCGACGCGCGCTTGAAGACCTGAATGCGCTGGGCATTGAGAACGTCTTCGCCATTAGCGGCGATTACCCGCTGCAGAAGCGCGAAAGCAATCCCGGGCCGCACCAATATTACGATTTCGATTCCGTACAACTGGTGGAGGCGATAAACGAACTTCGCCAGCAGGGTCTGCCGTTTCATATTTCCGTGGCGGTGTCGCCTTTTAAGTACACCGAAGCGGATTGCGTGTACCAATACCTGAAGCTTGAGAAGAAGATCGCCGCGGGAGCGGACTTCGCCATCACGCAACTCGGCTACGACTCGCGGAAATTCCGGGAACTGAAGCGGTATCTCGACGAGCGTGGCCTGAAAACCCCGGTGTTCGGCAGCGTCTACATTCTGCCTGCCAAGGCCGCCGAGAAATTCTCGAAGGGCGAGCCGCCGGGCTGCTGGGTTTCCCAAGAGCTGCTGGAACGGATTCAGAAAGAAGCCAAGGCTCCCGATAAAGGACTAGCGGCACGGTTGGAGCGCGGCGCACGGATGGTTGCAATCCTGCGCGGCCTCGGGTATGCCGGCGCATATTTCGGTGGTGAGCACGATGCGAGCCGCATCCGCTGGATGATCCGCCGCTCGGAAGAAATCGCCGGGCGATGGGAAGAATTCGCCGAGGAGATCAGCTACGGGAAGAAGGACGGCTTCTATTTTTACGAATCGGCGCGCGAGAAAAAAACCGTTCCGCTGCCGATGCGGATCGTCGACAAGTTCGCGGAGATGTTCCCGGTAAAGAAGCAGAAGACCGGCCTGCGCTCGTTGCTGTCGGGCATTTTCGGCTGGATCGATAGGCACCCGGTTCTCGCGCAGGGAGTGGAGCGGGCGGAGCTGATGTTCAAGCAGCCCGTGTTCGGCTGCCAGGCCTGTGGCAACTGCGTGCTGGGCGAGATGGAGTACGTCTGCCCGATGACCTGCCCCAAAAACATGCGCAACGGCCCCTGCGGCGGGACGTTTATGGGCCAGTGCGAAGTGCTCCCGGACAGGCCGTGCATTTGGGTGAAGGTTTACGATCACGCGAAAGCCGCGGGTCGAATAGAGCAGCTCAAGACCTTCGTGCCCGCGCGCAATCGTATGCTGCAGGGGACAAGTTCCTTCATCAATCTGTTCCTCGATCGCGACAACCGTCCCGGGCATTTCGAGCCGCTGATCTCGATTTCGCCGGCGCCGGCGGCGCCACGCGCCGAGGCGGAGCGGCCTCTCGTTAAGGCATGACGGCGCAGTTAAGACGGTGCTAGCGCCAGTCCTGCGCCCCAGCCAAACGTGCAGGATTTCGACGATTTCGTCGTTGTAGCGATAAACGATCACATATGGAGGCTAACCAGCTCACGGGTTCCGTTAACCTCTCCTGGGCGGCCGAGAGCCGGGAAGCTTGACAGGCGATCGGTACGGTCCATCACTGCTTGAGCGGTCCTCTGAGCAGCAAGGGGATCATCTTTTCGGATGTACTCAATCCCAGACGTGAGTTGATCGGAGGCGTCCGTCGTCCATCGAATCCGTCTCACGAACGAAATAGCCGGTTGATGCGGTCGCGGACTTCCTGGTGGTCGACTGTTTCGCCCCGGTCGGCTTGCTCAATGCCCCGGCGGACCCCTGCGATGAAGCGGGCCTGATCCTCAAGCATGCGGTTAATGGCGTCCCTGACGAACTGCTCGGCATTCTTGCCGTTGGCGGCAGCCAGTTCTTCAAGACGCGTTTCGACCTCGCGCGAAAAGTGCACTTCCATATCCCAAAGGTAAGGAGTCGAACACGGACGTGTCAACTTCATTCGAGAAAACACTAGTTTTTCCAATCATTCCGGGCTATAAATGTATTAATGGATTTTCCGCTGATCGCGCGGCGGGCGGGCGTGGTTGCCGGCGTCGCTGTCGCTTGCGCCTATGCCTGGGTGGCGATTCAGGGTCCGCAGGGTTTGCCGGCATTGCTTGAAAAGCATCGAGAGATTCGTACGCTTGAAGAGCAGAATGCCGCTTTGGCCCACGAAGTCGAAATGCGGGAGGAGCGTATCAAGCGCCTTCAGAGCAGCCCCAGCGAGCAGGAGATGGAGATTCGCAAGAATTTAAAGCTTCTGCGGCCGGGCGAAACTACTTTCATTCTTCCCGATCCGCCCAAGACGGATCAGCCGAAGGAATCCGAACCGAAGCCGTAGTCCGGAACTTCTATTTGCTCGTGGTGTCTATTCGGGCATGTTCGAGCAATCCATTCTTATCGGCGAGCCTGCCTCAAAAAGAATCGGCGCGGTTTTTGCGTCTGCATCGGCACAAATCATCGCGACCGGTGTCTTATTACTGATACCCCTGATGTACACGGAGACGCTGCCCATGGCGCGACTGCCGTTCACGTTGCCTTTGCCCTTGTCGCGACCGGAGCCGCCGCCGGTGCACGAGATAAAACCGGCTGCTTCCCCGCTGCGTCCTAATATTTTCCGCGCGCCGTTTCGGATCCCCGCGCTATCCCCCACCGCGCCCGCGCCAGCTCCGAACGTTATCTTCGATCCGGGCGCACCGGCAGTTTTTTCCAGCACTGGAGCGCCACTCGGACCGATGGACATAACGCAGTCTATGCCTGCGGTCGAACGCCCGCCCGAACCAATGCGGCCGACCGTCGCTCCGACCAAGCCGCCTGCCGCCGAGCCGCTCCAAGTATCCAGCGAGATTCAATCCGCAAAGATCATCCGTAAGGTGGTCCCGGTCTATCCACCGCTTGCGCGGCAAGCTCGTATTTCGGGGACGGTGAAGCTGATGGGTATCATTGCGAAGGACGGAACGGTGCAGAAGCTGCAAGTGATCAGCGGTCATCCGCTGCTGCAAAAGGCTGCGCTCGACGCGGTAAGCCAGTGGTTATATCAGCCGACGATTCTGGACGGGCAGCCCGTGGAGGTGATCGCGCCGATAGACGTACTCTTCACGATTTCACGGTAATGCGGACCCATTTCTTGCCGGCCCTAACCGTGTGCGTGCCCGGAGCTAAAGACAGGCTGGGATTCGTGCATTTTTCGCCGTTCACTTCGACGGCGCCGGCTTTAATCAGCCGCTCGGATTCGGTGCGCGAAGGCGCGATACCAGCCGCGACCAAAGCCGGGGCGAACCGCTGCGAGGCCAAAGAGACGGCCGGGATGTCCGCCGGTTCCGCTCCTTGCCGCACTTCGCGGTTAAAATCCTCCGCGGCCTGCCGGGCCTCCGCGGCCGAGTGAAAATCACTTACGATCCGAGTCGCAAGGTCCATTTTCACCTGCATCGGCTCGCATTGCTTCATTGCGGCGATCTCTGCTAGCGATACGTCCGTCAGCAATTCCCAATAGCGCCACATCAGATCGTCGCTGATGCCCATAACCTTGCGGTACATGATCTTCGGCGACTCCGTGATGCCGATGTAATTGTTCTTCGACTTCGACATCTTGTCGACGCCGTCGGTTCCTTCAAGCAACGGCGTGGTCCCGACGATCTGCGGCTGTTGGCCGTAATCGCGGTGCAGCTCGCGGCCGACCAGCAGGTTGAATCTTTGGTCTGTGCCGCCCAACTCCATGTCGCATTTCAGCGCCACCGAATCGTAGCCCTGGACCAGCGGGTAAAGGATTTCATGAACGGAGATGGGCAAGCCTTCCTTGAGCCGCTTCGAAAAATCCTCGCGCTCCAGGATGCGCGCAACCGTATAATGCCCGCACAGCCGGACCACGTCCTCGAACTTCATCGGCCCCATCCATTCGCTATTGAAGCGGATTTCCGTTTTATCGGGATGCAAAATCTTGAACACCTGCGCCCTGTACGTCTCGGCGTTGTTGTCGATCTGCTCGCGGGTCATGGGCGGACGCGTAACATTCCGGCCCGTGGGATCGCCGATGAGGCCGGTCATATCGCCGATGAGAAAAATGACGGTGTGGCCCAAATCTTGAAAATGCTTGAGCTTTCTCAGCAGCACCGTATGCCCGAGGTGAAGATCGGGAGCGGTGGGATCGAATCCCGCTTTTACTCTCAGAGGCCGGTTGGTTTTGACGGATTTCTCGAGGCGCTCCTTCAATTCCTCTTCGCGAATGATCTCAACGAAGCCTTTTTTTAGGTACTCGAGCTGTTCCGGGACGGGGGCAAACGACACATTCCCATTGTAAAGTGGGATCGTGCGCACATTTTTTGTTTTTATGGCACTAACGCCTCTAGCAGCCGCACAATCGCTGTACGACCGCTTTTTCGACGAATTCTATTTCCCATCCAACCCCACCGCCGCCACATCGGCGGGAATTCACACATACGATTCGCAGCTTGAAGACTACTCCAAAAACGGCGTCGTGAAAAAATCGGCCGATTTGAAGAAATGGGAAGCCGAATTTGAGAAGGAGCCGCCGTCAGACGATCGAGATCTGGTGGTGGCTTACATCCACGCCAACTTGCTGGAACTCGAAAACATCAAGCAATGGGAGAAGAACCCGGATCTTTATTCGAGCGGAATCACCAATAGCGCTTACGTGATCATGAGCCGCAAGTTCGCGCCCGAGGATGCGCGCCTGAAATCGCTGATCGACCGCGAGCGCCAGATGATGAAAGTCCTTCAGGACGCGCGGGTGAACTTGGCCAACCCTCCCCGCATCTACACCGAAGTTGCGATCGAGCAGCTTCCCGGCAACATCGATTTTTTCGCGCACGATGTTCCGCTTGCATTTGTCCATGCGAAAAATAAGAAGCTGACCGCGGAATTCAAGACTTCGAACGACGCCGTGATCGCCGCGTTGAAGGACTATGAAGCTTTCTTGAAACACGATCTGCTGGCGCGCTCCAACGGCGACTTCCGCCTGGGCGCCGAGAATTATTCTAAGAAGCTGCTGTATGAGGAGATGGTGGACACTCCACTCGACCGGCTGCTGGAAATCGGTTATCAAAACCTGCGAGACAACCAGCGGGCCTTTCGTGAAACGGCGGCGAAGATCGATGCTTCCAAAACCCCGCAGCAGATCCTGGCGGAAATGGAAAAAGACCACCCCGCTCCCGACCAGCTTCTAAAGGCATTCCGCGATACGGCTTCCGAGGTCCGCAATTTCGTGGACGTGAAAAAGATTGTCACCGTACCCTCGCCCGTGCCGCCGATGGTGCAAGAAACTCCGCCATTCATGCGCGCGCTTACTTCCGCTTCGATGGACACTCCTGGTCCATATGAGAAAGTCGCCAAAGAAGCATTCCTCAATGTCACTTTGCCCGAAAAGGACTGGCCCGCGGATCGCGTCGAGGATTACATGGAGAGCTTCCATCGCGGCGTAATCCTGAGCACCACGATCCATGAGGCTTATCCCGGCCATTACGTACAATTCCTCTGGGTACAAAAGCTCAATTCGAAAGTACGGAAGCTGCTCGGCGCCAACACAAACGTTGAAGGCTGGGCGCACTACTGCGAGCAAATGCTGCTCGACGAAGGCTATACCACCGATCCGCGCATGCGTCTGGGACAACTACAAGATGCCCTACTGCGCAACGCGCGCTTCATCGTCGGCATCGAGATGCATACCGGCAAGCGCACCTTCGATCAGGGTGTCGAATTTTTCGAAAAGGAAGGCTATCAGACTCACGAGATCGCGCTCAAGGAAACCAAGCGCGGGACGTCCGACCCCATATATCTGTACTACACGCTCGGCAAGCTCCAGATTCTGAAATTGCGCGACGATTACCGCAAGCTGAAGGGCGCGCAATTTTCGCTCCAGGAGTTCCATGACAATTTCCTGAAGCAGGGGTTTCCGCCGATCAAGATCGTGCGGCACGCAATGCTCGGAAACGACTCGCCTTCCCTTTGACCAGCGCGCCGGACGTAATATATCGTTCATGAGAAGATTTCTGCCGTTTCTGGTCCCGGTGCTGTTCGTCGCCAGTTCCTGTTCCACGACTTCCACTTCCGCGGCGGACGATGCAAAGCGCTTTCTGGCCGACGCCGAAGACAAACTCAATACGCTAAACGTGGAATCGCAGCGCGGCGATTGGGTGCATGAGAACTTTATAACCGACGACACCGAGGCGCTCGGCGCCAAGGGCGACCAACGCCTGATCGACGAACAGGTGAAGGACGCGAAAGAGGCGGCGAAGTTCGATAAACAGAAGCTGGCGCCGGAAATGGCGCGCAAAATGGAGCTGCTGAAAAACGGCCTGGTGCTGGCCGCGCCCGCCGATCCCAAAGAGAGCGAGGAAGTCACGCGGATCGCGGCTTCGCTCGACGGCGCCTATGGCCGCGGGAAATATTGCCCGGAGCGCCTGAAAAAGACGCAGAAGCCGTGCCTCGACATTGAAGACATCACGCGCATCATGGCGACCAGCCGCGATCCCAAGGAGCTGCTGGATGCCTGGACCGGCTGGCATTCGATTTCGCCGCCGATGCGCAAGGATTTTACCCGGTTCGTTCAGCTCGCCAACAAAGGCGCGACGGAACTCGGCTTCAAAGACACTGGCGCAATGTGGCGATCGAAATATGATATGGCGCCCGACGACTTCGCCAGGGAACTCGACCGCCTGTGGGATCAGGTGCGCCCGCTTTATCTATCGCTGCACGCTTACGTTCGCGCGAAGCTGCATGAAAAATACGGCGACGTGGTCCCGGCCAATGGCCCGATCCCCGCGCATCTGCTCGGAAACATTTGGGCGCAGGATTGGACCAACGTTTACAAGCTGGTCGCGCCGCCGAATGCAGACCCGGGCTATGATCTCACGCAAATCCTGAAATCGCGTAATACGCAGCCGCTGGATATGGTGCGCTATGGCGAAGGTTTCTTTAAATCGTTGGGATTCGCGCCGCTGCCGGAAACGTTCTGGCAGCGCAGTCTTTTCGTGAAGCCGCGCGACCGGGATGTGGTCTGCCATGCGAGCGCTTGGGACATCGACAACCAGGACGATCTCCGCATCAAGATGTGCATCGAGATCAATGCGGAGGATTTCACGACCGTTCACCATGAACTCGGACACAACTTCTATCAGCGCGCGTACAAGAGCCAGCCTGCGCTGTTCCGGGATAGCGCCAACGACGGCTTCCACGAGGCCATCGGCGATACGATCGCGCTTTCGGTCACGCCGGAATACCTGGTGAAACTCGGTTTTTTGAAGCAGCCGCCGGATGCATCGAAAGACATCGGGTTGCTCTTAAATAAGGCTTTGGAGAAGATCGCGTTCCTGCCCTTTGGCTTGATGATCGATCAGTGGCGCTGGAAGGTATTTTCCGGCGAAATCCCTCCTGAGAAATACAACGAGGCGTGGTGGGACCTGCGGCTGAAATATCAAGGCGTGGCTCCCCCGGTGGCGCGCTCGGAAACCGATTTCGATCCCGGCGCGAAATACCATGTCGCCGCGGATGTCCCCTACATGCGCTATTTCCTCGCGGACATTCTCCAATTCCAATTCCACCGCGCGCTGGCGAAGGAGGCGGGTTGTCCCGCTCCCGGCAGCAACACGCCGCTGAATCGGTGCTCGATTTATGAAAGCAAGGCCGCCGGCGATAAGCTGAACTCGATGCTTCAAATGGGATTGAGCAAGCCTTGGCAGGAGGCGCTGTATACCATTTCCGGCCAACGCGAGATGGACGCGAGCGCGATCCGCGATTATTTCAAGCCACTGGAAGATTGGCTGAATGAGCAGAACGCGGGCAAACCCGTAGGGTGGTGAACGCCGGGCGGGATTGACAACCCTTCTCCTCACGTGCAAGTTTCGGCATCCGTCCTCGCCGTCATGGATCTGCGGTTCGCTTCAATGAACGGCCGATCGCTGCCGATGACCGCTCCGGCCGCAACGCTGAATACCTTGGCCGGATGACGGGAGTATTTCCGGCAATGGACCACATGGCAAAGCGGAAGAACTCAAACAACTTCGGCTGTCCGAACTCTGCAACGAAATCGGTATCGCCAGCGCGGAAGCCGACCGCGGCGAGTTTGTTGACGGCGAGGAACTCACACCGAACACGCCATCGTTAATCCGGAAACCGCCGGCGTCTCAGCCGCGCTGCTGGTACAGACCGATCACATTTCCCGCCGGATCGAGAAAACGGGCGGTAATTTCCGGAGCATCCATCCCCACCGGCTGCACGATCTCTCCACCATTGGCGAGGACGGCCTTAAGAGTGGCCTCGATATCATCCGCCATCACGTAAATGAGAAGACCGGGCTCGGATGCCGCTTTCCGGCGTAATATCCATGTCCCGCTGACTTCTCCAACACCATCGTCGAAGGCGACGCTGCCGTCTCCGCGCTTTCGAATCCTCCAGCCAAAGACCTTTTCATAGAAATCAGCCGAGCGCTGGATATCCTCCGCGGGTATCTCGACGTAGCAGATCTTACCGTTGGCGAATGTTGGAGGCATTTAAGGCGCGGCTACTTCTTGCCGAGCACCTGCTTGGCCTTGCCGCCCTTGTCTTGGGTGTAATGCTCCAGATCCTCGTTGCCTTCAAGGCAGGCGAATTCCATCTGCTCGTAAGGATGGCCGTCGGACATGGTCGTCTGCCGGTTGCGCGGAATATTCCAGCGCGCGGTCCATGGCCGCGTGTACAGGTCGGGGTCCTCGATGGTAGCTTCATACACGATCGTGTTTGCGTCCTGAGGAATGAACTTCTCCGTTACGTGTAACGCTTCCGTTTTGAAGTTGCCGGATGTGTCGAACCAGGTTTTGGTGTTCTGATTCGTTGTATCGACCACCAGCGTGTCTCCTTCCCAGTGGCCAACGGGATCGCCCTGGAAAAGCCGGATTTTCGGATCGATGTGCTTACGGCCGTCGGTCGGGATCACGCGGACCGTGTGCATGAACTCGGAAAGCTGGACGAAATAGCCGGGCGTCTGAATAATCTGCATGCCGAATTGGTTCGACTCGCTGTGCGGCACGCCGGATTGATAGCAGTGCAGCTCCGGCTCATCCGCCATGTGATTGTTAACAATGTCCTGCTGCTTCGCGCGCGCCTCGGGTTTGTAGGGGATGTGGCCGTCGGGGGGGTCGACGATCCGCTGACCGCCGCCGCCTCCAAATCCTGTCGCCGCGAGATTCGGATTCGCCGGCGGAGGAGGAGCCGGGGCATCTCCGCCCTTTGCGCCGCCGGGGCCACGCCCAGCGCCGCCGCGTCCAGCTGCAGGCTCGATATCGGTGATCGCGGGAGGCGTCCAGAAACCCTGCATGTCGGGATGCCCATCGGGAAGCCGCGGCATCGGACCGGCCGGAGGCTGGGGAGCGCCCTTCCCTCCTCCCCGCCCAAAGCCCTTTCCGCCGCCCTTCGCACCGGCTTTACCATCTTGAGGAGGCGCGCCGTCTTGTCCGGCGCTCGGAGTCGGAGCCACAAACGCGACGGTTACGCCCGCCGCTACAACGAATCCCAGTAGTAAGCTCTTCTTCATTTCCGTGATCTCCTACTTCCCCCCGTACACCAGATCCTGGCACTCATATTCCAGAATGCGCGCCGTCGGCCCCGTCTTCTGCGTCATAGGAATGCTGATCTTCCAATCTTTCGAAAAGGTCTTCGGATCGTGCATGGTGGCCTCATACAGCAGCGTAGTGGGCGATGTGCGCGTGTACTTCTCCGTCACGTGCAACTGATCGCTATGATAATTCCCTGCCTTGTCGAACCAAGTCTGATCGTTAAAGTTGGTGATGTCCACCACCAGGCTGTCGCCCTCCCAGTGTCCGCGCGAGTCGCCGAGCCAAAAGTCCAGCCCATCGATGTGCGGGCTGCCGTCCAAATAGATCATGCGGTAAACGTGCGCGTACTCGGACACGATGGCGATGTATTTTTCGTTCTCAAAGATCTGGAACGGATAGCCCATGTACATCAGTCGCGGAACGCCGGGCATGTAGCATTTATTCACCAGATCCAGCGCCTTGGCGTTTTTGCCATTTTCGTTGCGTTTGGCGACGGCGGCCGGAAGATATGGAATTTTGCCGTTGGAAGGGTCCTTGATAAAACCGCCCTTTTCGATGTTGTCGCCGGCCTTCGGGGGCGGCTGCCATATTCCCATTAGGTCCGGCTGGTTGAACCAGGTCTTTCCAACCGAAAATGCCACGCCCTTAGCTTGGCCCGAAGCGGGCAACTGGGCGATCCATAGCACGGCCGCGGCAGTTCCCGCCGCGACACTTAATCCCAAGAAGCGGTTTTTCATTAAAGAGACTCCCTACAACCGCGCTCTCGCGGTGGCGGCTCCGAGTATGATCGCACAACTCTGGTTGCGCGAGCCGCGCGCGCAAGAAGCGTTTTAAGCGTTCGTTATTTTTCGCCGCCCTTGCCTTCAGGCAGCGGAGACGAATTCAACGTGAGCCGGCGGCCATCGGCGAACACCACGTTTTGCGCCCACATAAGGTTCGTCCCATCCTTCGCGAGATAGCCGTTGACTGTGATCTCCTCGCCGCCTTTGATCATATCCTTACGCCAGCCGGCGCGATAGAGGCCATTCGGGGGAGGAGTTTCGGCCGTCCACAGCTCGGTTTTTCCGTCTTCTTTGGTCACCTCAAGCTGCAGGTGCGAATGCGGATTGACCCAGTCCATTTTGACCACTTTCCCCTTGATGGCCACCGGTTTCGTATTGTCATATTCGGCGGCAAAAGAATGATGTGCGAGGACCGGCAGGGCGGCGGCCAGCAGTGTCGCGCAGCCCATCAACAGAGCATGTTTTAAGTTCATAAAATTCAGGCCTCCAGGTTCTTTCAAGACCCAATAGTATAACGCGCGCCGGGATGGGTCAAGTTACTGATACCAAAGTACTGACGAGAAAAATATTCACAAAGGAAAACTGCCGGGCTGGATGTTAGCATCGTGCTAACATGGAGCATGAACGTGATCAGCAGGAGGGGGACTGATTGCGCTCCTGGACGCAAAAAAGATCGATGGCGACAGACGCCGCGAAGCAGTGATGTGGTTCTACGTCGCGCGCGCGGCTCAATGGAAATCGCTTGAAGATGTGCGTAAGGATTTCCCCTCGGTTGACCGGGTCGGCGCGTATCTGATCTTTAACGTTCGCCATAATCGTTATCGGCTAATCGTAAAGCATGTGTTCCCGAATCCACGTCTGTATGTAAAGGCATTCCTGAGCCACAAGGAGTATGACCGGTATGAATTCGACTAATAGTGCCACCTTCCTCAACGCTGGACGATACGGCCGCCTTTGCGCCCGGGTCCTTCCCAAGGTCATCGAATCCGAAACCGAATTCGACCGCATGGTGGACCAACTAGAGGACCTGGATTCGAAACCCAACCCGAGCGCCGAGGAAACAGCACTAATTAGCCTGCTCGCCAAACTGATCGAGGATTACGACCATATCCATTACCCGCTTCCGGATATTGCGCCGCATCAGATGGTTGCTTACCTGATGGAGCAGCGTGGCCTGAAGCAAATCGACCTGGTTGAGATTCTCGGTTCCCGCGCTCAAGTATCGGACCTGGTGAACGGCAAACGGTCGATCAGCAAATCCCAGGCCAAGAAGCTGGCCGCCTTCTTTCATGTTTCAACAGATCTGTTCCTCTAAGTGAACGTGGGCTGACGTCGCCACTTAATTTTCCGACGGAGCGAGATGAATCCGGCCGTGCGCGGCTGTTCCTAACCGGGGCGTCGAGCCGCGCAGCGCGGAGCGAGGGTGCTGGGCGGGAACACGGCTGCGGCTTTGAGGCCGAATGGATGCCGAGGATGTTCCACTTCCTACTGGTATCTGGACCTGGTTTATGTCGGCGTCGTTCGTAAAAATATCCAGATAGACCCCCGGATTGGTAGCCGGACCGACTCCACTTGGAACGGTAACATTCATCTGATATCCAAGTAAGCCGGGCGCTAGGCCGGCATAGGTGATGGTGGCCTGCTGGCTGGCGCCGTTGGTGTAATCGAGAAAATAAGCAAACAAGTTCCCCGCATTCCACACGTCCGCTTTGTTTAGATTGTTGGGGTCGCTCGAGCCCAGTGCTCCGTCGGATATCGTTGGAGTCACCGTTCCCAGTCCTGTTAGGAACACCGAGATGGTTTCCCCCACATGAGCCGAATTACTGGCGGTTATGGGCGTAAAGTTCGCGTGCAATGCCGCCGCCGTGCCAAGGCCGTCATACGAGGAGAACACGCCTGGATTGGTAGGAGCTACGTAGACCGTAACCGTATTAGAGTTCGTTCCATTGTTAATAACGCCAACCGTGGCGAGGGTCGCATTGTTAATCTCGAAAGGCATTACAAAGTTAATTTGCGTCGGACTCACGTAATAAAGCGGAGCCGCAATGCCATTTACAGTTACTTGACTGCCGCCGAGATTTGTGGGAGCAGGCTGACCGCCAGGGCCGGACATAGTGACTTTGGCGAGATTTGTCCCAAAGATCGAAACCGTCTCGCCCGGGGCGAAGCTGGAAGTCACTGGTTGATAGCTTGCGGCATTATAAATCTGCACCGGATTCAAATACACGCCTGTGCTGCTATTGCCGGGATTGGGCGGGCTCGCGGCTCCGGCGGCGAGCGTGAAAACCCCTTGTGTGCCAATTCCGACAAACGCTTGTCCGTTGGAGGAAAAGGCGTATTGGTAATTGTTAAAATCGACCGCTGAAGTTCCGTTGGAATTCAGCGTTATTTGGTTGTCGCTTCCGTAGTCAAAGGGAGCGTCATTAGTGCCGTTATAGAATGCCGCGATGTTGGCGCGCGCATGCTGAACGGCATTGCCGTCTCCGTAAGAACTTAAAGCGCCCGTCCAAGACCCCATGCCGGTTCCGGCCTCGAACCCGACGATTCCTAATCCCGCTCCCGTAGGATCGTCCTCAATACCAGACCAGAAGAAAAGACACTTGCACGGATTGGCGGAGGGCGCCGACGCCGGCGACTTTACGCCGAAGAAGATGTCATAGCCGCTTGGCGTATAGCCCAGGACAAAGTTTCCGTCGGCCGACACGTACATCGTTCGCGCACCCGAAACCAACGCGTTCGCGGTGGATACTCCGCTGGGCAGCGGAAAATTCAGGCTGGCGCTTCCGTCGCTTTGAAAAGCGTATGTCGCTCCCGTGGTCGTTTGGGTCAGAGTACCGGTCTGATTGGATGCCTGGCCGTTGAATGTAATAGTCCCGAATCCACCCGAGCCGTTGGGCGTGAGTTGAAGCAGCGAATTCTTGATCGCGGTGCTGCCGCCGCCCGTGAAGTCGAGATCGCCTACCCAATAGGGAGCGTTGAAACTGGCGTTTGTGGAAGTGCCCGAGGGAATTGCGATGAAAAGGTCGTTGAATGCCGATTCAGTCGCGCTTCCCGTGAATACCCCTTGAGCGACCGCTCCGTAGATCACATCGGAGGTGGACAGCGGATTAGTGATGGAGCCTGTGCCGTTGGAGCCTATCGCGTACGTGCCGGTGACGTTCAACGCTTGCGGAGAGCCGCTCGAAACCATATTGTCCACGTAGGACCCGGTCGCGGTATAACTCCCGCCGCCGTTGAACGTAATCGTTCCATACGCAGCGGCGATCTCGGTGGGATTATTGTTCTGGTCGAAATTCACGACTGCGATTTGCCGGAACCGAAAAGCGCCGTTCAGCAGACCGTTGCCACTGGTATCCTTCGTTTGGGCGTGCAGCGCGCCCGCGACGAGCGACAAGACCCCCGCCGCGAAAAGAGGAAATTTCATTTAGTTCTTTTGCCTTTCGAGGCTGATTGCGGGGACCGCGACTACAGGAACCCAACAGCCAGTATTTGGATGCGCCGAGTACCGATTTTCGTTACCGATACGTTATACCTTCTAAAAACAACCCGGAGGCCGGGGCGGTCCACGAAGCGATGTCAAAGCGGCGGTCAAGCGTCCCCTCCAGCAGCCGGGCAAAATCCGGAAGCTCCAATTCGCCCCTGCCTATTCTAACGAGTGTGCCGGCCAATCGTCTTACCATTTTCCACAAGAAGTGCGAAGCCTGGACCCGGAAAATGATTAAATTTTCATCTCGCGCGACCTCGGCGGCCTCGACCACCACGACAGTCGATTCGCCCGGTTTGGAAGGATCGGCGGCGCGGAACGCCGCAAAATCGTGCCGCCCCGGAAGCATAGCCGCCGCGCCTTGCATGCGGCCGGCGTCGAGCGGTTCTTTCACCCACCATACATAACGCTTGGCTAAGGCCGTTTTGCGCGTCGAAATTTGATAAAAATAGGCGCGCGAAACTGCGTCGTGGCGCGCGTGAAATTGGGCGGGCGCTTCCGACGCATTGACAATGGCGATACTCGAGGGCAGGCGTTCGTTCAATTCGCGAAGGATTTGCCCCGGTGTCAGACGCGTCGGCTCCGCGCGGAATTTGAGGTGGGCCACCTGACCCACCGCGTGCACGCCCGCATCGGTGCGCCCCGCGCCTTGCACGTCCACGCCGGTCTTAAACAGGTCCGCGACGGCTTGCTTCAGCTCGCCCTGAACCGTGCGGGCGTTGATCTGGTCCTGCCAGCCCGAGAAGCGCGAGCCATCGTATTCGAGAGTGAGTTTGAATGTCTGCAAGGTGTACGATATCCACCATGGCACAAGCACCGCAAACGTACAAAAACCATATCCGTTTGGATCCGTCGTTTCATTTCTTCCTCGCGCCCGCCGCGCTGGTATTGCTGATTGCTGCTGCAATCAGCGCCTACCAGAATCCCGGCTGGGCCGGAGCCGCGCGCATTCTGGCCGGCTTATGGGCTTTGGTGGCGACTTTCAAAATCCGGCTGTATGCGCTGAAGGTTCAAGATCGCGTGATCCGGCTGGAGGAGCGCCTGCGATTGAAGGAAGTGC
The DNA here is from genome assembly GCA_019261985.1 of Bryobacterales bacterium. Taxonomy (GTDB): domain Bacteria; phylum Acidobacteriota; class Terriglobia; order Bryobacterales; family Bryobacteraceae; genus Palsa-187. The sequence goes on from JAFAQY010000015.1 coordinate 78,312, forward strand.
TCCCGGCGGACCTTCAGCCGCAGATCGGAGGGCTCGCGGAACATCAATTGATCGCGCTGAGATTCGCGCCGGACAATGAGCTTCCGGGCTTGGTGACAAAGTGCCTGGAGGGCAAATGGAAGGGCAAACAAATTAAGGAATCGGTCCGGACGTGGAGGCCGGATTATTGGCGCGTATGATCGGAACAATTTCACGCATTACTGCGTACTTGGGTATGTCTATGTTTAAGCCGATCTCCTTGAAAACTCACGGCACCATGGAACCAGGCGCGGCCGGGCTGGGCGAGTTTTTGGACTTAGCGATGGCCGCGCGGGCCCTATGCCGCTTTGCCATTCCCGCGGCCCTGCTGCTGACCGCGTGTGGAGGTATCACACATCGCGTGGCCACCGGGCCGTCTGTTCACGATACCCAAGCCATCGATCTGGGCAAATTCGACATGGCGCGGATTGAAATCAAAATGGGCGCGGGCGAGCTTAATGTGCAAGGCGGCTCGCCAAAACTGCTGGAGGCGGATTTTCAATACAACGTGCCGGAGTGGAAGCCGGTCGTGGACTCTCATCCGTCCAGTTTCCGGGCCGACATTACCATCTCACAGCCAGAGGGAGTGTCCGCCGTGGGGGATACCCAGAATAAATGGAATTTGCGCTTGAACGACGCCGTGCCGATGAATGTGGTCACGCACTTGGGCGCGGGGGAAGCGCAGATGAGTCTCGGCTCGATGGATCTGGAGAATTTAGAGATCCACATGGGCGTCGGCAAATTGGACCTGGATCTGCGCGGCCAACCAAAACGCGACTACAACGTCGATATCAAGGGCGGCGTGGGCGAGGCGACCGTGCACCTGCCGAATGACGATAAAACGGGCATCGTCGCCACCGCGACGGGAGGCATTGGCGATGTATCGGTGGAGGGTTTGGAGAAGCGCGACGGGCGGTGGGTGAACCGCGCTTACGAACGTGCCACGGTGCGGATTCATATCGACGTGAAGGGCGGGGTTGGGGATATTCGCCTGATCGCGAATTAGGTGGGGCAGGATGCCATCCTGCGTGGGGCAGGATGCCATCCTGCGGCGGCTTGTTAAGGCAACCCGCCGCGGGTTGGCATGGCAACCCGCCCCACAACCCTAATCGGCCGTCTGCGCGACTGCGATTGTTTTGACCGTCTCCTCCACCCACGGAAGCGAAAAGTAGAACGTCGACCCGCGCCCCGGTTCCGATTCCACCCAGATACGCCCCCCGCAGCCCTCCACCACTCGCCGGCATATCGCCAGTCCAATGCCCGTACCGGGGAGCTGACGGCCGTGCAGGCGTTTGAATACCTCGAAGATCTGCTCGCGGTATTTGGCCTCGATGCCGATCCCATTGTCGCGAACCGCCACCCGCCATTCGCCGCCGCAGCGTTCGGCCGTGATTCGGATGTCGGGAGTCCGCTCGCCCGAATACTTGATCGCGTTCTCGATCAGATTCTGAAAAAGCTGCACGAAATGAACTTCGTGGCCACTGACGAACGGAAGCTGGCTGCTGCTCACTAAAGCCTTGGTTTGGCGAATCGCAGTCTCCAGATTCTGCATTGCGTGTGCCAGTGCAACATTCAGATCGACTTTTTCGGGAGCGTGTTCCTCCGTATCCGCATTTAGACGCGTATAGACGAGCAAGTCGTCCAAGAAATGGCCCATTCTTGCGGTCGCCTCGATAATCACTCTGGCAGCCGTGCCGGTTTCAATCAGACTTTGCCCTCGAGCGGCCTCGGTCAGCAGTTGCGAGTATGTAGTAATCGTGCGCAGCGGTTCCCGCAGATCATGGCTGGCGGCAAATGCAAATGCTTCAAGGTCCCGGTTCGTTTCGATCAGTTCCTGATTGATCCGGCGCTGCTCTTGCTCGGCGGCTCGCGCGCGGCGTAACGCTTTTCGGACCGTTGCAAGCAGGTAGCTCGCGCCCAGCGCGGCAACCATGAACCCGCCCACGGGTGCTCGCGCCGCCACATCCGAAGCTAAAGATAGCGTCGCGCCAGGGTTCAAAAAAAAATACGTGCCGGGAAGGATGGAAAGGGCCACGCAAAGGGCCGCCGGCCACCATCCGAAGTGCCAGGCAATCAGCAATGCAGCCGCGAAGTAGGTTAGAAACGGTATCGCGTTTCCCACCAGGGGTTGGATGGCAAGCCGTAGCAGCGTCGCGACGATGACGGCGGCCAGCGCGCATAAATACGCCACCCATGGCCGATCCGCAAAGCTAGGTCCGCGTGAGGCAGGCACTTCGATTTCCGTTGTTTCGACTATTATAAGCGCCGGAATTCCCGCTCACTTTCACAAGATATTTACCGCTCGCGCGCCAAGGATCGCAAGTGTGGTAAGCGAAATCGATGCCTGCGTCATCATCAGCACCTTGGCCCAGCGGGAGAGGACGGGAACATCGGTGGGAGAAAACGCGGTGCTGGTGTTGAACGCGAGGAACAAATAGTCGACGAACCCCGGTCTCCAATCCTGCTCGCCCATTTCCCGGCGCAGCTCGGGATCCAGCATCATTTGCGGAAATAAGAATGCGCCGTCCGTATGCGCCCCGCGCAGATCGCGTTGATGCGGCCCGCCCGCATCCAGCCGCCAGTACCACGACGCGAAGATGAGCAAATTGCTGGACCACAGGCAGGCGGCCGAGACCAATAATTCGAGCGGCGTTTCTTTCCTCGCGGGCAACCCGGCCACCAACAGTCCGAGAGAAATCAGCATCGCAATGGTCACGATCACCAGAACCGTCCAAGCCAAAACATGAGCAAGTTTGTAAGCGCCCATTCGATGGGAGATCAATGCCGGCGTGGAAAGCGCAACCACAATCGCCGCCGGCAGCCAGTTCGGACCGGCGGAAAGGTTGCGTGGAAGCGCGTAGGACAAGCCCCCGACGGCGAGCACGGCGACAACGGCCGGCCAGCGAGGTTCTGGATTCGTGGGTATAGTTTCGCTCGTATTCTTTTTTTTCATGGAGACTTCTGCAATACCGTTACAATAACGCCATGGCCGTCTCCTGGGACCTGAAAAGTCTGCTTCCCGATATTCCACCTGAACATCGCCGGGATTTCCTGGTAAACAAATTAGCTGTTGGTTTTGCGTTGGCGGTGCGGCCGATAGTCGCTCAAACCACTATCACCACCGATGCGAATGGCCTGACCGCGGGAGAAGTGAAGATCCCGGTGAAAGATGGCGCCATTCCCGGATATCGCGCCTGCCCGGCCAAAGGCCGCCTTTTCCCCATGGTTCTGGTGGTGCAAGAAATTTTCGGCGTCCACGAGCACATAAAAGACCTGTGCCGCCGTCTGGCGCATTCGGGTTATTGCGCCGTCGCGCCGGAGTTGTACGCGCGGCAAGGCGACGTCTCGAAAATTTCCGATATTCAAGAAATCGTCGGCACCGTGGTTTCGAAGGTCCCGGACGAACAGGTTATGAGCGATCTGGACGCGACTGTCGCATGGGCAGGAAAGTCTTCGCACGCGGATACGACGCGCGTCGCGATCACCGGTTTTTGCTGGGGTGGACGCATCGTGTGGCTTTATGCGGCGCACAATCCGAATTTGAAGGCGGGAGCAGCCTGGTACGGACGAGTTGAAGGCGACAAGAACGCCATGACGCCCAGAAATCCACTCGATCTGGCGGGCGGGTTCAAGGCTCCTGTGATCGGATTTTATGGCGGGAAAGACGCCGGAATTACGCAAGAGTCATTAGAGAAGATGCGTATCGCGCTCAAGGTAGTCGGCGATCCTTCGCAAATCAACGTGTACCCGGAAGCGCAGCACGGCTTCAATGCCGATTACCGGCCCAGCTACGACAAAGCAGCGGCCACGGACGCATGGAAGAAAATGCTGGATTGGTTCAAGAAATACGGAGTGTAACTTGATCACCGAGACCAAAACCCGAAAGCTAAACCCCGGAATCACCGTATTTGAAATCTCCGGCCGCTTGAATCTGGGAAATTCGTTGCTGTCGATCGAAACCGGCATCAAGCGCCTGATCGATCAGGGCGCGCGGAAAATGATCGTCGATCTGACCGATGTGAACTACATCGATAGCTCGGGCATCGGCATGCTGGTGGCGTGCGCGGGGCACATGGAGCAGTGCAACGGCCGGATGCGAATTGCCGGCGCGCACGGCCCCGTCGCCACGGCCTTCGAGGTGGTCCATATGGAGCGCATCGCCCCGCTGGATGAAACCGTGGAAGCCGCTTCCGCGGCTTTCGAGGGGCACAAAGGGTCCGCGGCACAGTAGGTCAAGTTTCAGCTTGCCTTGGGTTTCTCAGGCCTTCCCGCAACGCGGCGATGTCCCTGATCTCGGCTGCGAGCCGCTGGCGACAAAATTCGCAGCGTTCGAGATGAATGGCAAGAGGCCCGGCTCGATTTGGGTCCAACCGGTCCATAGCCACTAATTCAAGTTCGTCGTCGGTGGCGTGCTCTCCGGCGAGGTACGCGCTCATGTACACCCCTTGGGCTGTTTCAAAAAACATTTAGTGTGTCATGACATCGAAACTTCTCAATTTTCCCCGCGCGTGCGGCGTCCTATAGGTACTAGCCGATCGACAGGCTCGCGTCCGCTCTAAACGTAAAATCCGCGAATTCGCGCCGCTCCAGTTTCGGGAACGCGGCGGCTGCGATCATAGCCGCGTTGTCCGTGGACAGGCTCGGATCGGGGAAGTAGACCAGGTACGGTAAACGACTGCCTTCCGCCGCTCGCCGCAATCCCGAGTTGCACGCCACGCCGCCTGAAATAATCAGGCTGCGCGCGTCGATCTCTTCCGCGGCCCGCGCGGCGCGGCGCAGAAGTTCCTCAATCACGGTGTGCTGGAAGGAGGCGAGGACATCGAGCGTTGGTTGCGGAGTAACAGCCAGCCACTGCTCTCGTGCAGGCCGGTGGTTCGATGCCAACAGCTCGCGGCGCGCGGCCACCTCCAGGGCCATGTCGCGCGCCTCGAACCACCGCAGGACGGCTGTCTTCAGGCCGCTGAAACTGAAATCCAGCGTGTTGCCCTTCATCTTGGCGAGAGTAAACCTCACCGCCTGAGGATTGCCATACGGCGCGAGCATGTCGATCACGGGCCCGCCGGGATAGCCGAATCCGAGCAGCTTTGCCACTTTGTCGAAGGCTTCGCCGGCGGCATCATCGCGGGTCTTGCCGAGCAGGCGGTACACGAACCCCTCGCCGACTTCGTAAAGATGCGTGTGCCCGCCGCTGACCACCAGCGCCAGCGCCGGATATTCGATCCGGTTCTGGCTGGCGACCGCGTGGATGTGGCCTTCGATGTGGTTGACCGCGATCAGCGGCAAACCCCGAGCGATAGCGAGCGCCTTCGCATAAGTAATCCCGACCAGGAGCGAGCCAACCAGCCCCGGTCCCTGCGTCACCGCGACGGCGGCGAGATCGTCGAGATCGATGCCGGCCTGCTCGAGCGCGAGGCGAACCGCCGGAACGATGGCGCGCAAGTGCTCGCGCGAGGCCAGCTCCGGGACCACGCCGCCGTATTTGGAATGCGTCGCCATCTGCGAGCTGACGACCGAAGACACAATGCGCGAGCCGTCTTCAACCACGGCCGCGGCAGTCTCGTCGCAAGAGGATTCGATGCCGAGGATGCGAGGCATCGCATTTAAGCCACAATCAGGCGTCGACCCTTTGGCTCCGGTATCGGATCTCCAAATTCCTTTGCCGTATCAATCCAGAGTCTGATTGCGTCCTGAGCATTGGCGAGCGCTACCGCTTGCGTCTCGCCGTGAGCCGCGCAGCCGGGGAGTTCAGGAACCTCGGCTATGAAAGCTTTGTCCTCCTCGCTCCAGTAGATGATGATTTCGTACTTATTCATCAACGCCACCCAGCTTGTATTTTAAGATGACCGTGCGTACTTGTTTCACCTGGTATGGCTTCGCATGATGGCCGTCTCGCTGAAGGTTAATCTTCTCGTCTACTCCGGCTCTCCTAAAAATGTGATGGCTTCCGTTGATACGCGTATCGAAACCCAGGCTCTTAAGAAGTGAGCAAAGGTCGTCAAACCGGATGGATGCATCGGCGGTTCGGCTCAGGACTTTACGGAGCGTCTTGATATTGGCCAAGCGACGTGAATTTGCCGGTGGCTACTCCACCCAGATCATCACGCCGGCTTGACTTGACGATGCGCCCACGCTGACCATAACGCTCAGGTCTCCGGGCCCAATGTAGCCGGTGGGGACCCGGGCGTTAATTTGGAACAAGCCGGGATAGCTCGCAGGCCCGGCGTAGAGGACATCGGCGGAGTAGCCGGCGATCGTTACCATCACCGGAAAGCCGGAAGTTCCAAGGCTTGTCCCAAACAGCGAGACAACGGAACCGCGCGCGGCGGGGTTGGCGGATGAGTTCGCGGTGCCGTCCTGATTCGTTGCCGCGGCTTGGCCGGAAGCATCGGCAAACAGCGCGGGCGAGACATCTGCCACCACTTCCGGAATCGCCGCGACGGGCGAGCCGTTGTACATGACGTCGACTTCCGTGCCGCTCGCGCCCGCGATCGATTGCGGCGCAATAACCAAAATCCCGTTCGAATCGGCGGAAACGATCTGCGCTTGTGAGGAACCGAACGTCACCTGCGTGGCAGCGGCCTGTGCTGCCGTGAGCCCGGTGTTGCGAACCAGCACCAGCTCGCCAGGCGCAACGGGACCGGGTAAAAGGCTCGCGGCGTTGACAGCGTCCGCGAGCGTCGAAACGCTTACCGTGGGCTGGGGCGGAATCGCCAGCTCTCGAATGCGACTGTTGTCGAGATCGGCGATGGCTATTGCGCCGTTCGGCGTGACCGCGACATCCCAAGGATAGGACAACTGCGCCGTGGCGGCCGGGCCGCCGTCCCCGGACAATCCAGCTACGCCCGTGCCTGCAACGGGAGTGGCTTGGCCCGAAGCTTCGATCCGCAACACCTGCTGCAAACCCGCGTCGGCCACATAGATCCGGCCTGTAGCATCGATCCCAATCCCTCGCGGCGTATTCCACACGCCCGGGGCAACGTCCGTCAGGGAGCCATCGGCAGCCAGCCTGCGCACCCGCGCCGCGCCTGCTTCAGTGAAATAAAGACCGCCTTGTGCATCGAATGCCAGTCCATGCGGCGCTTTCAATCCCTGCAGCACGGTTGCGGGAACGCCGTTCGGGCCTGCTTTCAGGATTTTGCCCTGCGCTGCATCCGAGATGTAGATGCTTTCGTGATTGTCGGGGATGGCGTATACCGGCGACACTAACCCCAGCAGAGTGGCGGCGCGAATATGGCCATCGGGCGTCACTACGCGCACGCGGCTGTTGCCGGTATCCGCGATGTAAAGGTTGCCCGCCGAATCCACCGCGACGGAATTCGGCGAGTTCAGTTGGGCGCTTGTGGCCAGCCCTCCATCGCCGGCATTGCCTGCGACGCCCATGCCCGCGATGGTTGTAATTGTTCCATCCGGCGCCACGCGCCGCACGCGATGATTATCCCGGTCCGCGATATAAATGCTGCCGCTTGAATCCATGGCAACGCCCGAAGGATGATTCAGCCGCGCCGAGATCGCCGGGCCGTAGTCGCCATGCGCCGGGTTGCCTTCGCCCGCCACGACGGACGCCGAGCCGGAATTAGCGATTCGCCACAGAGCCGCGCCCACCGCGGCATAAAAACTTCCGTTCGCGATCGCTACCTCCCGGGCGGCGATTGCCAGCGCTGTGGGGGCTCCGGATGGAGGAATGATCAAAAGCTGACCACCCAGAGGATCGGCCGCCCATAAATTTGCCGAAGCGTCAAAAGCCAGCCCCGTCGGCCCAGTAGCGCGGCTGAATGTGGAAATCACGCCGCCAGTCACCTTGCGGATTACGCGGTTGCCGGTGTCCCCGATATAAAGCGAGCCTTGCGCATCGAAGGCAAGGCCGGCGGGGAACGCTAGCTGGGCGGTTGCCGCCGCGCCGCCGTCGCCGGCATATCCTTGCACTCCGGATCCTGCAATGGCGGCCGGTTTACCGTCCGCGCCGAGCCTGTACACGCGATGCGCGTTGAAATCCGAAACGTACAGATTGCCGCTGTTATCAAGCGCCAGATTGCGTGGAGCGTTCAACATTGCGATGGTTTGGATCGTTCCATCCGGCGCAACCCGGCGAACCCGCCCGTTGCCCAGATCCGCGATGTACAAATCACCGAGCGAATCGCAAGCCAGCCCATAAGGCGCGTTCAATTGGGCGGCCGTGGCAGGTCCGCCATCGCCCGAAAACCCGCGCGTGCCCGTGCCCGCAATGGTGCGAATCGTTCCGTCCGGGCGAATTTGCCGCACGCGGTTATCGGCGGCGTCGGCAACATAGATGTTGACGTTTACGTCGACCGCCACGCCCTCGGCCTGGAAGAGTATCGCGGCGATGGCAGGGCCGCCGTCGCCAACCCAACTGCTCCCTGCAATCGTGTTGACGAAATAGCCACCGGAGCCGGCCTGCCCATAGGCGATGCCGGCGCTAATGGAAATCCAGAGTGAGAGTAAGCAGCGCACCCTATTCCTCTAAAAAATCGCGGCACAAACGGAACCTGGTCCGGCCGCGCCGGCCCTGTGCCGCTCTAGACTGAGTGTTAATTCGCTCAGATTCCTCTCAGCTTTTGGCGATGAGACTCTCGTGTCTCGGTTATTTCTTGTCTCGCTAGTACTGGGAGTATTTCCTGTTTTCGGGCAGCCAGCGTTGCATTTGAAGACGCGAACGATTATCCCCCAAGCCGCGGCCGCTATCGACTTGGTGGATAGTCCTCTGTACCTAAGCGCCGGTCATTTCATACTGCAATTTAATAACCCGCCCGGCGCGGATACGCTGGCTGCCTTGGCGGGCCTGAATATTTCTGTTTTGGGAGCAATTCCCGATAACGGCATGCTGGTCTCGCTCAACTATCCGGCTCTTTTGAGCGGACTGGGGATTATGTACGCGGCCCCGCTCGATCCGGCGGATAAAATCAGCCCGTTGATCGCGGCCGGGGACGAAACCGCAAGGGCCGGATATTTTCTGGTGGAATTTCATCCCGACGTCGATTTAAACTTCGGCCGCGGCGTGGTGCAGAATCTGGGTCTTCCGCTGGTGGAGAACCCGGACCTGAACCCGCGCCATTTGATGATCCAAGTCTCCGATCCGAATCAAGTGCCTGCCGCGCTGGCCGGGCTGGCGAGCCAGGATCCCGTGGCTTACATTTTCCCCGCATCGGCCCAACTTGCGGCGGGAGTTCCCTCGAGCGCCTATGCGGAAGCCATGACTACGTGGGGCGTCATTGGCCAGTTGATCCCTACCAGCGGACAGGGATGGGGCGGAGCCGGTCAAAACCCGGCCACCATAGGTTATGTGTTCAGCACCTTGACGACTCAGCTTCCGGTTTCGCAAACCGAATCGGCAATCCAGCGCGCTATGGCGGAATGGTCCAAGGTGGTTCAAGTCACCTGGAAGCAAGGCTCCGACCCAACGGCCGCACAGACCGTGAACATCTTCTTCGCGACCGGCGCTCACGGCGATCCTTATCCGTTCGGCGGTCCCGGCGGCGTGCTGGCGCACACGTTCTATCCGGCTCCTCCGAACCCGGAGCCCATCGCCGGGGACATGCACTTCAATGACGCAGATACCTGGAATATCGGCGCGAACGTGGACGTGTTCAGCGTCGCGCTCCATGAATTGGGACATGCGCTAGGGCTGGGTCATTCCGATAGCCCGTCCGATGTCATGTATCCCTACTACAAAATGGTGACGACACTAAATGCGGGCGACGTCTCAGCAATTCAAACGCTCTACGCGGCACAGCCGGTTGTAAGCAATCCAACGCCATCGCCTAATCCGAGCCCGTCGCCCTCACCCAGTCCAAGCCCGTCGCCCTCGCCCAGTCCGACCCCATCGCCTTCGCCCAGTCCGAGCCCGTCGCCGTCGCCTAGCCCAAGCCCGTCGCCGTCGCCTAGCCCGAGCCCGTCGCCGTCGCCTAGCCCAGCGCCGAGCCCCGGCGACACCACACCACCCTCGCTAACAATCACCTCGCCCGGAGGCACGACGATCTCGACCGGGTCAGCATCGCTCCAATTCACGGGCACCGCATCGGACAACGTCGCTGTAGCGAGTGTCACATGGTCTACGAACACCGGATCATCCGGGATCGCGACCGGCACTACGAACTGGTCGGCCACAATTCCGTTGCTGGTAGGTAGCAACACCATAACCATCCGCGCGACAGATCCTTTCCGAAACATTGGTTGGCGGAGCGTGGTGGTCGTCCGGCATTGAATGGAGCGGTCGAACTTGCCGGTCTTCGAAACGCGTGACTAGGAACCGTCGGTCACAGTGGATAATCTGCCGGCCGCCTCTCGAACTGGGCTAAAATTGAACCGCATGAAGTTCCTTATAAGCGTGTACCAGGACGAGGACGGCATATTTATTGCCGAGTGCCCTTCTGTTCCTGGTTGTGTCAGCCAGGGGCAAACCGAGGCAGAGGCTGAGGCGAATATTTCAGACGCAATCCGGGAATGCCTGAGAGTTCGGGCGGAACTCGGTATGCCTTTAACGGTGACCACACGCGAGGTCGAAGTGCTGGTCTGAACGTCCGCGCTTCCCCTAAGGGTGGAGGAGTTTTTGAGGAGTTTTTGGAGAAGCTCTAGCCGCCTTAAATGTCATCCATCAGCGCACATGTCAGGCTGAGGCCGATCCGGTTCGCTTTTCTGGTGCGTCCGGATGATCTATCGCGGACGATTGAGATATTTCGCGTCAATACGTGCCTCTGG
>JAFAQY010000036.1 GCA_019261985.1 Bryobacterales bacterium
GTTTCTGCGGGTGTCCACGAATTCGGTGTTCCTGATCGCAGGCGGCGATCAGACCGGAATTCCGCGGGGGCTTAAGATCCAGACTCCCTATGACAGCCTGAGCTTCGTGCCGACAATCCTCGCATTGATGAACCGGCCGGAGCCGGACCTGCCGGGGCCGGTGATAACGGAATTGATGCCCTGAGCCGCCCTGTCATTTGAACGCATTCAAAATTTCCCTTGACATACGGGCTGTACCCGCCTATTCTCAAAGTTGAACATGTTCAATTTGAACATGTTCAGAAGGAGCAAGTATGTACATCCTCGTTTCGTACATGGTTTATCTCAGCATCAGCGTTGCCGCGACTGTTTGGGTTGCCACAACACTGCATCGAAATGGACGGCTGTTCCTTTTAGACGTTTTTCGCGGGAATGCGCCGCTCGCGGACTCCGTCAATCATCTGCTCGTGGTCGGCTTCTATCTAGTGAACCTCGGTTATGTGGCGCTGGCTCTGCGTACGGGCGACAACGTGGGCACTGGCCGCCAGGCAATCGAAATCGTGAGCGACAAGATAGGTTTGGTTTTCCTGGTTTTGGGAGGCATGCACTTTCTGAACCTGTACGTGTTCAGCCGCCTGCGGCGGCGAAACCAGGAACCTTATCAGGCTCCTCCGTTGTCCCCGGATCTGCGCGTGCCGATGGAAAATTAGGAGGCCGGATGGAGCGCCTATTCATTGTGTACGATCCGGATTGCGGGCTCTGCTCGCAGATCAAGGGCTGGCTGGCACATCAACCAGCGTACCTACGGTTAAATTTCGTGTCTTCCGGCTCACCGGCCGCGCGCCGGCTATTGCCCTCACTGGCGCCCGGCGATTTGGCGGTGGTCAGCGATGAAGGCGATGCCTGGGTCGGCGATCGCGCATGGGTAATCTGCTTATGGGCCTTGCGAGATTACCGAAGGTGGGCGGCGCGGCTCGCCCGGCCCTTCCTTCTGCCGTTCGCTGAACGAGCTTTCGCCGCGTTATCGCGCAATCGCGCCACTATCTCGCGTGTGATGAGCCTGCAAAGCGACACCGAACTCCGTCAAGCTTTAGGCGAGGTCGAAGTGCCCGTATGCCGGATCAATCAGCCGTAAATGTCGACGCCAAGAATCCAAGCGCATTGGGTGGCGGCGCGCAGGCTCGCAAGGAAACGACGCGCGACCAGATCGTGGCCGCCGCGCTGGATCTGTTTCGGGAACGCGGATTTGAAGCCGCCACAATGCGCGAAATTGCCGCTCGCGCCCACGTCGCCATTGGCGCCGCTTACTATTACTTCGCCTCGAAAGATGCAATTGTCCTTGCTTTTTACGATCGGGCCCAGAAGGAAATGGCGCCGAAGCTTGAAGATACTTTCTCTTCAACCAGAGATTTGAGATTGACTTTGGACCGGCTTATTACGGTTAAGCTGGAGTACTTCAAAACAAGCCGCGCTTTACTAGCGGCGTTGACCGCCCATGCCGATCCGGACAGCCCCGTGTCGCCGTTTAGTGTTGCAACCCGCGAAATCCGGGAGCGCGATATGGACTACTTTCGCCGCGCGATCGCGATCTCAAATTCCAGAATTCCCAAAGATCTCCAGCGCTGTCTTCCGCAAATCTTATGGATGTACCAGATGGGGGTTATTCTCTTCTGGATCTACGATCGATCGAACGAGCAGCGGCGCACCCGATCGTTAATCGACAAGAGTCTCCGTCTGGTGGCGGCCTTGATCAAAGCCTCCGGACTTCCTTTGTTGAAACCGCTGCGCCACCTTGTGATCGATCTAGTCGAGACCGTCGAGAGCTAATGGAGGAATAACGTCCAGGAGGACGGGAGCAGTGCTGCTGCTACTCTGCTGGTATGGATCGCGATCAATTGCGCGGACTCTTGGAGCAGGTTCGCGCCGGAGTTGTCGATATCGACGCCGCTGTGGAGCGGATGCGGCACCTGCCGTTTGAGGATCTTGGGTTCGCCAACGTCGATCACCACCGCGCGCTGCGGCATGGGATTCCGGAGGTCGTTTTCGGCAAAGGTAAAACCCCGGACCAAGTGTGCGCGATCGTGGCCGCCCTGCTCGCCCGGGCGCAAAATGTGCTGGTGACGCGCGCGTCGGAGGAAATGGCGCGACGGCTGAGTTGCGCTCATGCCGAGGCGGAATATTTTCCGTTATCGGGATGCGTGCGGATTTGGCGCGACCGGGCCATTGCCGGAAAAGGCAAAATAACGGTAGTTTGCGCCGGCACCAGCGATTTGCCGGTGGCCGAAGAGGCGCTGGTGACGGCGGAGGTGATGGGCAACCAAGTGGAAGCGATTAACGATATCGGGGTGGCGGGAATTCATCGTTTGATGCACCACCGCGAGCGTCTTGTGGACGCCCGGGTGGTGATCGTGTGCGCGGGAATGGAGGGTGCACTCCCGAGCGTCGTGGGAGGACTGGTGGCAGCGCCCGTTATCGCGGTGCCTACTAGCGTGGGTTACGGCGCTAGCTTCCAGGGGTTGGCGGCATTGCTCGGCATGCTGAATAGCTGCGCGAGCAATGTCACGGTGGTAAATATCGATAACGGCTTCGGCGCGGGCTATGCGGCCAGCCTGATGAACCGGCTTTAGCGCGCCCAGCGCCGGCCGAATCGCAGCAAAAAAAGGCCTCCGGAAACCATCAGCAGCGTGCTTGCTTCCGGGGTGGCCGAGGTTCCTCCTCCGCCGACCGGGCCGGATCCGCCGGCGCCTGCCAGACCAAGCTCGAAGTTGTCGATCCCCAAGCTGCTGTGGGCGGCCAGAGTGTTCTGCGCAAAGATCGTCAGGTCCGTGATCGCCGTCGCCGAACTGTATCCGAAGAACACGCTGCCGGGCAGGTTTACTCCGGTTGCGGTCATGAGGTTTTGGGTCGAGCCATTATCGAGGATGACCCCGAACGGAGTTGGGCTGCTGACGCTGTTTCCGAAGAGAACGTCAAAACCGATCGCCATGACATTGGCTGGAAGTGTGATGGTGAGGGTCGCGACGTTCCCGGGGTTATAGCCGATTTGCGACGTCGTGAGCGCGGCGTTGCTTCCGCCGCCCCAACTCCCTACCGTGCCGTCGACTAAACCCGAATTCGACACGCACGGAGACTGCCCGGACAAGCACCCGATGAAACTGACGCCATAGAGCTGCGCGCCGGGAGCCGTGGATGCATTCAGCCCGCTAGATGCGTTATATGTTCCCGTCGCGTCGTCGAAGACGATATTGCTGAACGTCAAGGCGCTGTTGTCGGATGCGAAATTGCTTCGATCCGTTGTGTCTTGCCCCGTGGTGGAAGATCCCGTGCACGGATTTAGACAAGCATTCCCGAGAGCCGAAAGCGTGTACAAGCAGAACAGCGAAACCAGAAGCAGAAATTTTGTTGACTTACGATAAATGACCACTTACAAACCCTTCCCGGATTCCCCCTAGGCAGGGCGACTCCATGTTCAAACCGGAGAGCCGATTTGAGACAAATATCGTTTTGAAATTGGTGCGTGCAGCGAGGGATTTTTCTTTACAAGACTATCCCTACGCCGGGGTGACCGGGGTGGGGCAGGATGGCATCCTGCGGCGGGTTGCCAAATTGCCAACCCGCCTGCCGACCTTTCCACCAACACCGCCGAGCGCGATTGGCAATCGCGCGCAGGATAGGCATCCTGCCCCACATGGGCCATGCATTTCTCGTACAGGACTAAGGTGTCTCTCGGATGGTCCGTATACACAAAGCAGTCGAGTATGGAACTGTGGAGAATCATCTCGCGCGGACTGCGGTAACGGGACCCGATTTAAGTTATGCCGGCGGCCACCCGCGTAAATTCCGCGCGCTGGCCTCGAAATTCTCCGCATTCACTGCCGTGCTGCTGTTATGGGTGGTGCTGGTGACCATCTGTTGGGACATCATCCAGCACACCTTCAGCTTTGCAAAGGGGTTGGTTCTATGCGGCCTGATGGTTGCCATCGCAGGCGCGATTTCGCGCTTTACCATTCGCGTCCTGGCGCGGCCGCTGAAACTCCTCGAAGCGGGAATCACCTCCGTAGGGCAGGGCCGGCCGGAGCCGATTCAAGTGAGCCGGACCGGAGATGAAATCGAATCGCTGGGCGAAAGTTTCAATCGCATGATTCAGGCCCTAGCCGTATCGCAAGAGGAGATCCGGCAGCATCAGGAGGGTCTCGAAGAACGAATCCGGCAGCGCACGGCGGAACTGGAGGTCGCCAAAGACGCAGCCCTGGCCGCGAGCCAGGCTAAGAGCGAATTCCTCGCGAACATGTCGCACGAGCTCCGCACGCCAATGAACGGCCTGTTGGGCATGCTCGATCTTACTCTGCAGATGGGTTTGAATGCCGAGCAGCGCGAGCAACTGGAGCTCGCCCAGCGGTGTGGCTATTCGCTTCTGGCGCTGCTCAACGATATTCTCGATTTGTCCAAAATCGAAGCCGGGAAATTGTCTCTGGAGCGAGTTCCATTTTCTTTGCGAACAGTAGTGGATGATTGCGTCAAAGCCCAGTTCGCGAGAGCTCGCGAAAAGAGGCTGGGATTGAAATTCGAAGACTTGGGCGGAGCGGGCGAGTGCGTATTGGGCGATCCTTTGCGCCTCCGCCAGATCGTCACGAATCTGGTCTCGAACGCATTGAAGTTCACGGAAACCGGCTGCGTGCAAGTGAAGCTCGGCGCCGTGCGTGGCCCCCAGCGCGAAAATGAAGCCGGCAAGGTCCACGCCCGCATCGAAGTCCATGATACCGGGACGGGCATTCCTCCAGAAAAAGTGTCCCTAATATTCGAGAAATTTACGCAGGCGGATTCGAGCATCACTCGAAAGCATGGCGGCACGGGGCTTGGCCTTGCGATCGCGAAAATGTTGGTGGAGCTACACTCGGGGACCATCCGCGTGGAAAGTGAAATCGGGCGAGGCAGCACCTTTTTTGTGACGCTGGAGTTCGACCCGGCTCCGGCGGCGCCGGCTGCCGCCTCTCCTGCTGCACGCGAGCTGGGCGACGAGAGACAAGCGGCGGCGTGGCGCGGTGGGCCTCCGCGTTTGCTTCTGGTCGAGGACAATATCGTCAACCAGAAATTAGTACTGGCGATCTTACGCAAGACGGCATACACAATTGATATTGCCAACAATGGGCGGGAGGCGATTGACAGAATCGAGAATGCCGCGCCGGCTTACGACGCCGTGCTGATGGATGTGCAGATGCCTGTGCTCGACGGCCTGGAGACAACTCGGCTCCTCCGGCGCGATCCGCGGTGGAAGGATGTGCCGATCATCGCCATGACTGCGCACGCAATGATCGGAGATCGGGAACGGTGCCTGGAGGCGGGGATGAGCGGGTATATTTCGAAGCCTGTCCAACCCGCGCTACTGCTCGCGAAACTGGAGGAGTTTTTGATGCAGCCCGTTGGACAAGAGATTTGAGGGTGCCCTTGAGTCGGGCTGAAAGCCGAAGCCTCTGCCCACTACTTCTGGACACGCGAAAGTATGATCCTGCGGTAACAATCCGGTAACATTGGGCCTGTAGTCTCTTCTTAGCTGATTTCAGCGAAGGAGAATAAAGATGACCAAGCCCATCGCCGCCGTTTTTGCGAGCGTGCTACTCGCAGCACTTCCGGCCGTCGCCCAAACCGCGACCGAACTTCTGGAAAGAGGCATTTACGCCCAGGAAACCGAGGGCAATGTCGATAACGCCGTCCTGATTTACCGGCAGATTGTCAACTCGGCTCCGGCGCAGCGCGATATTGCGGCGCAGGCGCAGTACCGCCTGGCGCAGGCTTTGTTGCAGAAAGGCGATCTTGTGACCGCCGCGAAGGAATTTGACACGCTCTCGCGCAACTACGCGGATTACAGCGGGCTGGTGAGTTCGTTGTCGCAGCGTTACTATTCGCGAGGCGGAGAATTTCGGTTTCAGGTCACGCCAGGAGGTCGCGGCGGGCGAGGAGGTCCGGACACGGCGAAAATTGATGCCGCGCGCCAGGCGCGCGTAGCAGAGCTGATGGCCAAGCTTGCCGAGTTGCGGACCCAATACGCCCCAGGGCATCCCGAAATCCGCAAAGCAGAAACGCAACTGGACGAAATCAAAAGTGCAGTGGCTCGGGCCGGCGCGGAGGCTACGTTTTGGCACGCAGATACTGCCAAGCCCATTACGATTAAAGGGACGGTAACCAAGGTTCAGTGGCAAAATCCCAGAGCCGTTGTTGACGTGCAGGTCGCAAATGCCGATGGCACGATGACGCTTTGGGGCTTCCAATTGGGTGCTCCAAATACGCTCGTCAAGAACGGCTTTGCTCGAACGACCCTCACGCTGGGTGAAACCGTCACCGTCAACGGTTATTTAGCCCAAGAAGACCCCGGAACCGTGGATCTCAAATATGCCCTGCCCACCAGCATCACTCTGTCCGACGGGCGAACATTCAACACCAGTTCACAGGAATAAGAACACACATGAGGGGGAGCGGAACAATCGACGGCACATTGCTGCTGCTCTTGTTGTTCCTCCTGGCAGGTGTAGCCGCTCCCGCCGCGTGCGTACTGTGGTTCATGAACGCGGCCGCTTCCTCCCAGGCCGCCTCGGCGCGGCAGAGCGTGATGGAAGCGTATCGCGGCCAGCTCCGGCTGATTCGCGACCGTGTCGAGGCCGATTGGGATTCTCGCGCCAAGGAACTCGCGAAGCAAGCGGCGCGCGGCACTCCCGAGGACTTCGCACGCATCGTCGCCGCGCACTCCGCGGATTCTGTGATCTTTCTCCGCCCGGATGGAACTCCAACGTACCCGGCGCGGCCGAAGCCTCCGATGAACGATCCGGCCGCCGATCGCAACGACTGGCGCGCTGCTCAGGAACTTGAGCAGCGGCACAATTGGCAACCGGCTATCGCCGCCTACGGCGCCATCGCTAAATCCAATGCTGATGCATCTGTAGCCGCCCGAGCGGCGCAAGGGGAAATCCGCGCAGTATTGCAGACCAATAAAAGCGCGGCAGTGGATACAATTCTTCAATACTTCGCGAGTGGCCGGCTGGTTAATGCCACGGATTTGCACGGGCGGATGATCGCGGCGGATGAACATCTGCTGGCATTTCGCCTAATGCCAACACGCGACCCGCGACGAGCGACGGCGCTGCGCCGCCTAACGGGTTGGATTAACGATTACCGTTCTCCCATGCCTTCCTCTCAGCGCCTGTTTTTGATGAACGAGCTGTCTTCAGCAGGTGTGCAATTTCCTACTTACGATGCGGAGAAGCTCGGGGCGCAGGTGCTTGAGTCGGAGCCGGTTCGCGCCGGAGCAGGACTGGAAGCCATTCGTGTGCCGCAGCTTTGGAAGCTCACGGTCAAGGGTGGCCAGGCCATCGTTCTACTGCGCGATTCCACGGTGGCGGCGTCCCAACGCTCGGCGCTGAACGAAGCCGGCTCGAATTCGGGCGCTGTGTTCGAACTCATTCCGCCGGGAATGAAACAGCCGGACGAGGCTATCGCCGCGGGCCCGATGCTTCCCGGGTGGCAGATCGCTTTCACGCTGCGTGACACAAATTCAGTCGCGGAAGCCGCGCGCCGCCGCACCACCCGCTACATCGTGGCAGGATACATCGTAGTCGCAGCCGTGTGCATTACGGGCTTGCTCCTGGGCCAGGCGTTACGCCGCCAAATGCGGCTTACCCGGCTGAAAACCGATCTCGTCGCCACCGTTTCGCACGAGCTCAAAACTCCGCTTGCGTCTATGCGCCTGCTCGTCGACACGCTTCTCGAAGACGTATCGCCCAATCCACTCAAAACGCGCGAATATCTGCAACTGATCGCGGGTGAAAATCTGCGGCTCACACGGCTGATCGAGAATTTTCTGGCATTCTCCCGAATCGAGCGCCGCCGCCAGAGCTTTGAGTTCCGCGAAACCGATCCTTTGGCCGTGGTCGAGGCCGCGGCGTCCGCGGTGCGCGAACGATTCCATGTTGAAACGGAAGTGGAGCCGGATCTGCCTTCCATTGATGCCGATGAAGACGCGCTAGTGACCGTACTACTAAATCTTCTCGACAATGCCTACAAATACACGCCGGCCGAAAAACGCATAATTTTACGCGCGTATAGTGAGGCAAGCTTCAGCCTGCGCGGAACTTTAGTCCCGCTGCCGACGTCGCGGGCTGAAGCCCGCCGCAGGCTAAAGCCCGCCCCACAAAACAGCAGCCATGTCATCTTCTCCGTCGAGGACAACGGCATCGGCATCGCTTCCCGCGAACAAAAACGCATTTTTCGCAAGTTCTACCAAGTGGACCGGAGGCTCGCGCGCGAAACCGGAGGGTGCGGCCTGGGATTAAGCATTGTCGATTACATCGTGCGCGCGCACGGAGGGGTGGTGCGCGTGCAAAGCCGGCCGGGCGCCGGCAGCACGTTTTCAGTCGCTGTACCGTTTCGGCGCCAAGCGAAAGGGGCAGCCGCTTGAAAGGCGGCCGGCTTCTGATCGTCGAGGACGAACCGGCTCTTATTCGCGGCCTCAAGGATAGTTTCACGTCCCGAGGCTACGAAGTGCTCACCGCGGCCGATGGCGAATCCGGGCTGCAACTCGCGTTTTCCGCCGACCCGGATCTGATTCTGCTCGATATCATGCTCCCGCGTGTAAACGGGTTCGAAATCTGCCGCGCCATTCGCGCGCATAATCTCGAGACGCCGATTCTTATGCTGACCGCCAAGGGCCAGGAGGAAGACATCATTCTTGGGCTGAACCTCGGCGCGGACGACTACATTACGAAGCCCTTCCGCATCGGCGAACTCGCGGCCCGCGCGAATGCCTTGCTCCGCCGGAGCAAGCTGAAGCCCGCCGACATTTGCCGCTTTGGCGATTTCGAGCTCGACACCGCCGCCCACCGGCTGTTTCGCAGGGGCATCGAAGTCGAGCTTACGGCGAAGGAGTTCAAGCTGCTTTCCCACTTCGCCTCGCGGCCGGGACGCGCGCTGACGCGCACCGACATCTTGAACGCCGTGTGGGGCCACTCCGTCATCGTGACGCCGCGCAGCATCGACAGGTGCGTCGCCACGCTGCGCGCGAAGGTCGAGCAAGACCCCCACCGGCCCGCTTTTATTCAGACGATCCGCGATATTGGTTATCGCTTCGAGCCGGGGTAGGACAAGCTTAAGCTTGTCCTACTGTGCCAGCCCACCTGTGAAATTGAATCACAGTAATAAGGTGCCGTAATTGTTGGAAACACACGTCAATCGGGTTGGCATCCGGACTGCTCCATTGAGCGGCACGTATGCAGAAGCTGTCGTTGCTAGCTGTGACCGTTGCCGTCGGGGCGACGCTCATCGCCAAGCCCGGGGATCAAGGCAGCAGCGTTGAAAGTACCAACGTCAACGCGCGCTACACCGTGGAGAGCGTCAGCCTTGCGGGCTCCAGCTCATCGGCCTGGAAGAGCCGGATCAGCACTTCTCTCCGCTCCGACCTCGATCGGGTCATTGGTGAAAAATTAGACCATCCATACCTGGAGCAGCTCGCGGCCAGGATGAAGCGCGAGCTGCGTGTTTCCAACGTCGCAGTGCGCGTGACAAAGGGTAATGCGCCCGATAGCGTCAGTGTAATCTTCGAAGTTACGCCGGGGCACGAGCAAAAGTTCGATATAGACGTCGCGAAGTTTCTCTATCACTCCGATGAAGGCTGGAGCGGCGAAGCCGACATTACCACTCGCGCCGCGGGCAACACATTCAGGTTCGGCGTAGTCAGCGATAGCGACTCGCTGGTCGAACGCTTCAGCGGCGTGCGCGCAAAGTTCGAGCGGGCCAGCCTGGGAACCAACCGTTTAGGTTTGAGCTTTGAGTTCGATACCTTCCATAACCAGTGGAACCCGGCATCGGCGGCGGCGCAACCGGAGTCCCCCCTTGATCTGTATAACGACCGCCAGGATTATTCGCCGCAGCTTACGCTTGTCCTCGCGCAGCCGCTGGACTGGCACTTCGGCGTCCATTTCTCCCGCTTCCGGCTGAGCACGCCGGCATCGAGAACCGAATCATCCAACGGGGTGGTATCTACTCTGCGCTACCACCCACGTTGGGGTTCGGCCGACGACCCGCGGCATCCGGACGATCCTGAGCAGGAGTTAGACGCTTCCTATTCCCTTGAGTCCGCGACGCGGGAGCTGGGCAGCGATTCGGTTTATACCAGACACCAGATTCGCGCGCGCTACAGATTGCATCACCTGCATAATCTGGTTGAAATCGGATTCCTCGCTGGAAAAATCACCGGCGTTGCGCCGCTGTTCAACCGTTTCGTCTTGGGCAACTCATCCACCCTGCGGGGCTGGAATAAATACGAGCTCGATCCTCTAGGCGGGTCGCGGGTGATGCATGGATCTATCGACTACAATTACCGCTTTGTTCAAGTCTTCTACGATGCCGGCGCGATCTGGGATCGCCGGCAGGATCGCGGGCCCAAGCAATCGGCGGGGGTAGGATTGAGAAAGGACAATTTTCAGCTCGCTGTCGCGTTTCCGCTTCGCGCGGGCCGTTGCGAGCCTGTATTCTTCGCCGGAATGAATTTTTGAGCGCGCAACAGGTGAAACAGAACATGAAAGCCTGGTGGCTGCTGGCCGCTTTTGTATCCGGCATGGCATTAGCCATGTTCGCGGAAGAGCTGATTCTTCGCGCCCACGAAAACCGGCTGGAGTTCGCGCCCCAAGTTCACTTTCTTTCGGGGACATCGCTGGCCCGCCTGCACAATGCCGCCGAGGTGCCGTTCGATATGAAGGCGACGATTTGGTCGGGCAACCGCAATCACGTCTTCGCCCATAATGAGGACCGGTTTGTGGTCAGCTTCGATATCTGGGAAGAGAGTTTTAAGGTGACGAAAGCCACCGCGCCGCAAAAGTCGGTTTCACACCTGAACGCCGCCGGCGTCGAGAGCTGGTGCATGAACCAGATGTCGATGGATCTCGCGGGTCTTTCCGGGAACGAGCCGTTTTGGGCGCGCCTTGAAATCCGCGCCGAAGTTCCGTTGCGCGATAGCGGCCTGTTCGGGCGTGGAAGCGTAAGCGAATCCGGCATCAGCCTGGCAAGCTTGATCGATATCTTCAGCCGTCCTCCGCAAGCGGAGCAACCTCATTGGACGCTAACCTCGCCTCGGTTGACGTTGGATGAATTGCGAAAGCGCGGCTCCTAGCTGAATCGGACAGCGAGGCCCTCACTGGCTTCGTAGCAGACCGCGCTCCACCACGTAGGTGGCCGACAAAGTCTTGCGCCCGTGCTCGTCGAAAAGAATTTCGATCTTGTCTCCTTCACATTTCTCCACGACGCCGTTTCCGAGCTGTTCGTGAACTACTCGCGTGTGCGGCTGAAACGGCCCGTCGCTTTCCCGCGATTTCGATCCAGCGTCCTTGGCGGGCTCGGCATTTTGGTCCGTTTTGGGCCGCTTGCAGTTATCGCAATACCCGCAGGGTATTTTTACATCTTCTTCGCCGAAGTAGCGCAACAGATATTCGCGGCGGCAATCCAGCAGTTCGGCGTAAGCTTGCATTTTTTCCAGGCGCAGAGCTTGGTACTCGCGCTGCTTCACGGCGCGCTCCGCCGCTAGGCGCGCGGCCTCATCCAACTCGGGAGCATTCTCAGCCAGCGTTGCTTCGCCTTCCGGCGAGCGCTCGACGGCCCCCACGTCTTCCAGAAGAGCAACGGCTTTTTCCACCTTCCGTGCCGAAAATCCGGTATCTTCCTGAATGGCCTCGAGCGGCAGTGGATCATCCGCCTTCTGCAGAACTTCCCCGACCTCGCGCAGAGTTTCGTCCTGCATCTTCCCGCCCGCCTTTAAAAATTTCGGGATGCGGATGTCCTCGGGGCGATAGAAGAGGATCGCGGCCGCGGGCTGGCCATCGCGCCCGCAGCGCCCAATTTCCTGATAGTAACTATCGAGCGAATCCGGAATGTCGAGATGATAAACGAAGCGGACATCGGCCTTGTCTACGCCCATTCCAAATGCGTTCGTGGCCACAATGACGTCCGTGTCGCCGCCCATGAACGACTGCTGGATGCGCTCCCTTTCCTTAGCATTCATGCCGGCGTGATAGGCGATCACGTCCACGCCTCGCTCTTCCAGAGCGCGGGCAATCTCTTCCGTGTGCTTGCGCGTCGCTGTGTAGACGATTCCCGGCTTGGGCGATTGTTCGACTTTCTCAAGCAGCGCTTCGACCTTGTCGCGCTCGGCCCCAAACATCTGCACCGCTACGAAGATGTTCGGCCGGTCGAAACCGCGGACGATTATCTCCGGATTGCGCAATCCCAGGCGGGAGACGATCTCGTCGCGCACCAGCGGCGAAGCGGTGGCAGTCAACGCCAGCGTTGTGGGTCGCCCAAGCGACTCGATGGCCGCGCCCAAACGCAAATAATCAGGCCGGAAATCGTGGCCCCATTCGCTGATGCAGTGTGCTTCGTCAACGACAAACAGAGATGGAGGGTTTTGTTTTAACTGATCGATCGTTTCCGGTTTTCGCAGCTGCTCCGGCGCAAGAAAGAGATATTCCAGCTTGTCGTCCTTCAACTTTTCCCAGGCTTCGCGCACGGCGGCGACGCGCTGATGCGAATTGACGGCGGCAGCAGGGGCCAGCTGGTTGTAAGAAATCGATTCAAGCTGATCTTGTTGGAGAGCAATCAGCGGACTCACGATTATCGTCGGTCCTTTTATCAGAAGGCCGGCGATCTGGTAGATAGCGGATTTGCCCGAGCCAGTTGGTTGAATCACAAGCGTATCCCGGCCCTGGAGCACAGCCGAGATCGCGCGTTCCTGACCTGGACGAACCGTCTCAAACCCGAATTTATCCCGCGCGATGGCGCGGATTTTAGATTGAAGAGCGCCCAATACCCCTCACAATAGGTGATACCGGTTGGGGCCGGGCGTTTCGGACGCTATTTGACCGCCACACATTTCTTGGCTCGGCCCCGTGGATCTCGCCTTCATCCCAAGCTCCGTCCGCATCGCGGCGACGGGCTTCAAAACAATGCCGTTATCCCAGCGCCGTAGCGTACAGATGCACCTGCGGCGAAGTGGGAACCAGCACGCCGTCAGCATCGAGTCGTAA
The DNA here is from genome assembly GCA_019261985.1 of Bryobacterales bacterium. GTDB lineage: Bacteria > Acidobacteriota > Terriglobia > Bryobacterales > Bryobacteraceae > Palsa-187. The sequence goes on from JAFAQY010000036.1 coordinate 13,038, forward strand.
GAAGTTATCGCGCAGTCGCAAAAATCGCTAGAAGTTCTGGTTTTTCTGTGCGATCTTTGCGTCTTTGGAATACCAGGCTAAGCCTGGCTTGATCTAGTGAACTGAAAGGAGTTCACCGTGTAAATTGCTCGTTCGTACATGTAGCGGAACCGGAGCGGGATGGAGTGATCTGTCCGGTGGAACCGGGGAAGCAAACCTACGAGCCGTAGCGCAAGCGAACCCGATTCGGCCTCGTGACGCTAGTGGAGGTGGCCAGTCTGCCAAAGAGGATGAAGCCTGTCACCGGCGGGGAAGCAATGAGCAAGCAGCCGTCGGACCTTCCGGGGTGGTTGGGGACAGCGCGCAGGAATAGATCAGTCGAGGAACCTGGGAGACCCGGCAGGGC
>JAFAQY010000037.1 GCA_019261985.1 Bryobacterales bacterium
GCCCTGCCGGGTCTCCCAGGTTCCTCGACTGATCTATTCCTGCGCGCTGTCCCCAACCACCCCGGAAGGTCCGACGGCTGCTTGCTCATTGCTTCCCCGCCGGTGACAGGCTTCATCCTCTTTGGCAGACTGGCCACCTCCACTAGCATCACGAGGCCGAATCGGGTTCGCTTGCGCTACGGCTCGCAGGTTTGCTTACCCGGTTTCCACCGGACAGAGCACTCCATCCCGCTCCGGTTCCGCTACCTGTACGAACGAGCAATTTATACGGTGAACTCCTTTCAGTTCACTAGATCAAGCCAGGCTTAGCCTGGTATTCCAAAGATCGCAAAGAAAAACAATTAACTTTGCGATCTTTTGCGTCTTTGCGAGACAAATTTATATACTCAAGTGGCGCTTACGGCCGTGAAGGCTTATAAACGGCAGACATTTGCGGTTTGACGCTCACGATTTTTGCACGGCGCAAGCCCAGCGCTCAACGCCTGGGATTAACCTCTCTCGCAAACGTTTATAATCACTACTACTATGATTTCACGCGTCAGAACTCTGTGTTTTTGTGCAGCCCTGATAGCTACAGCCGCGAACGCTCAACTCGCTGCGCGTAAAGCAGACGAATGGGTCACCACTCTCGAAGGGCCGCAGCGCGTCGCCACTCAAAAGGTGGATCAAGTTATCGCCAAGCTGAACCTGAAACCCGGCATGGTGGTTGCCGATATCGGGGCCGGCTCCGGACTCTTCTCCCGTCCTCTGGCCACGGCCGTGGCTCCTAACGGAAAGGTATTCGCAGTCGATATTCAGCAAGACTTACTGAATTACATGGACAAGCGCAATAAAGAGGAACACATTCGAAATACCCAGACAGTTTTGGGCGAGTTTAATGATCCCAAACTGCCCCGCCGCGACGTCGATCTCGCCTTTATTAACGACGTGTTGCATCACATCGAGAACCGCGCCGCATATTTGAAGAATTTGGGCGCTTACATCAAACCGAGCGGGCGGATCGCGATCATCGAGATGAACAAAGACGACCCGAACACCCCGCATAAGAACCAGCCCGAATTGCTGGTGAGCCGCGATCAGATTACGCAGTGGATGTCGGATGCCGGATTTAAGCTCGTCGAAGAGCACGCCGACCTGTTCCCGGGGACGAAATGGTTTCTGATTTTTGGAAGGCAGTAGTTAGCCGGCGACCAGCTTCAGCTTGATCGCATACCGAATCAAATCCGCCGTGGTCTTCACGCCAAGCGTTTCCATCATGTCGTACTTGTGGGATTCGGCGGTGCGCTGGGAAATATTCAGAATCGTCGCGACTTCTTTCATGGTCCGGCCCTCGGCGATCAGTTGAAGGACTTCCCTTTGGCGCGAACTGAGGGCAATTCCGTTTTCAGCCGCGGCTTCTTTGGCCTTCATCAGCAATCCCAGCACGTCGCCCGTTACCATGCTGGTGACGTAAGTGCGCCCCGCCATCACGTCGCGGATCGCATGTTCCAACTCTTTTTCCTCGGAAGTTTTGAGCAAATAGCCCGACGCGCCGGCTTTGAATGCGGCGACAGCGAGGTCCGGCTCGGAATGCATCGTCAGGATGATGGTTTTCGTCTCCGGGCTGATGATTTTGATCTGCTTGATGGCGTCCAGGCCGTTTAAAAGCGGCATGGAAATGTCGGTGAGAACTACCTCTGGCCTGTGTTGCGCCACTGCGGCAAGCAACGCCCTACCGTCCCGAACGCTGGCGACCACATTCGCGGTATTCTTGAGAATTTCCTCAAGTCCCGCCGCGACGATTGCGTGATCGTCCGCCAGAACGACTCGTGGCTTCCGCGGATCGAGCCGTGCTGCGTCTTCCACAAATAATCCTCAGCGAATTATAGCAGGCCCACGAAGAATTAAACGGCTATTGTGAGGATTTGGCCCACCTCAGCAAGTTCTTGCCGGGTCAGCTTCCAATTCGCAGCCGAGGCGTTCGCGCGGACCTGTTCCGGAGTTTTCGCCCCAGCGATTACCGATGCGACGGGCGTCTGCCCTGCAAGCCAGCTCACGGCCAGTTCCAACAGGGTGTGGCCGCGCGATTCCGCGAATTTACCTAGCGCTTCCGCCTTTGCGACGTTCTCCTCAGTAAAGATTTTTGGTCCGAAACCATCTTTGGCACGGCTACCCTCGGGCAGCGGTTGGCCGCCCCGGTACTTACCCGTAAGTAGCCCGTTCGCGAGCGGAAAATATGGAATGAAACCGATGCCTTGCCGCACACACTCAGCCAGGACGCCTTGTTCCGGGTCGCGACGGATTAAGCTGTACTCGTTTTGAACGCTGACGAAGCGCGCAGCCCCAGGCTTGACTGCGCCCGCGGCTTCCCGAAGCTGTTGCACGGAAAAGTTAGAGCAGCCGATTTCCCGAACCTTGCCTACTTTCACCAATTCATCCAGCGTCTCGAGCGTATCGCCGATAGGCGTTGATGCATCCGGCGTGTGGAGTTGGTAAAGATCGATGAATTCCGTGCCCAACCTTCGCAAGCTGTCGTCAACGGCTTGGCGGACATACGCGGGTTTGGCGCCGCGCCGGTGCTCATCCATCGGAAGGCCGAACTTCGTCGCAAGGACGATCTGCTTGCGTTTACTGCCCAGAGCCGCGCCGAGAAATTCCTCGCTTTTCCCGCCGCCGTACATGTCGGCGGTATCGAAGAAGTTGATCCCGGCATCGAGGGCCGCCTCCACCACTTTCGCCGTACCCGCTGCATCGATCCGCCAGCCGAAATTATTGCAACCGATGCCTACGACGGAAACTTCGAGCGATCCGATGTTTCGTTTTTCCACAAAGTCCTCCAGTTCGGTTTAATGGTAGCCTGCGGGGCAGCCAGCCTTCAGGCTGCGGCGGACTTTTAGTCCGCCACGCGCCCGGCGGGCTGAAGCCCGCCGCAGCCCGAAGGCTGCCCCACTTACATCGCGCCCTGGTTCTCCAAACTTCGCCACAAATACCAGCTCGCTACCGAACAGTAGGGCCGCCAGGCTGCCGCGATCCGCTCCATCTCCGCGGGCTTGGGCAGCTCCGGCAAATTGTAGGCCTTCTTCATCGCCGCCCGAACGCCCAAATCTCCCGTCGGAAGAACATCGCGACGGCGCAGAGCGAAGATCAGGAACATGTGCACGGTCCACACGCCAACTCCCTTGACGCGCGTCAGGTGCTCGACAACGGCGCCGTCTTCGAGCATCGCGCACGCTTCGAAATCCACTTCGCCGGAACGTGTCATCCGCGCCAGCTCGCGGATGTATGTCAATTTCTGAGGGGACAGGCCCAGCGCCCTCATTTTCGCCGGGCGCAAACGCAGAACCGCCTCAGGGGTTAGCGGGTCGGCTTTCGCCGCCGCCAGTAACCGGTTAAAGATCGTCAGCGCCGCCTTCCCGTGTAATTGCTGGTAGACAATCGATCGAACCAGGGATTGAAACACCGGATCGCGATATTGAATCTTGAAAGGGCCGACACGTTGGATGATAGCGGACATCACCGGGTCCGCTTTCTTCAGGTGTTGAATCGCTTTTTTCATATTTCCGTAACCGCCAGCGCAGGGCGCTGCATCATAAAGTATAAATATGAAGGCCCTACAGGTACTCTTGCTGGCAACAACGCTCGCCTCCGCTCAAGATCAGCCGATCAAGGTCAATGTTAACCTGGTCAACCTGCTATGCACGGTGCACAACAAGGCAGGAGGTCTGGTAGGAAATCTCGAAAAAACGGATTTCACGGTCTTTGAGGACGGTAAGCAGCAGGACATCAAATACTTCACCCGCGAAACCGATCTGCCGTTGACAATCGGCCTGCTGGTGGATGTGAGCGCGAGCCAAGAACGTTTAATCGAAACCGAACGCAACGCCGCTCACCAGTTTTTTACACACGTCCTGCGGCCTAAGGACGAGGCCTTCCTCATCAGCTTCGGGGCCGAAGCCGACTTGCTTCAGGATTACACCAGCTCCCCGAAGCTTCTGCAGGACGGACTCAATCAACTGCGGCTGAGCGTGCCCGTGGGCGGCCTTCACCCCGGTCCTGTGCCGACCATGCACAACGAAGCCGGGACGATTTTGTACGATGCCGTGTATCTTGCCGCCAGTGAAAAGCTCAAGACCGAAGTTGGCCGGAAGGCGATTGTAGTGATCACGGACGGCGTGGATACGGGCAGCAAAATCAGCCGCGACAAATCGATTGAGGCGGCGCTCAAATCCGACGCCATCATCTACAGCATTTTTTATCAGGACGCGTCCGCCTACGGTCCCTTTGGCGGCGGCGGAGGCGGCAAGGGCGAACTGCAGCGCATGTCCGCGGACACGGGCGGCAAGGTTTTTGACGTCGATCGCCGCCACACGCTGGACGAAGCTTTCCGCGAGATCCAGGACGAAATGCGCAGCCAGTACTCTATCGGCTACACTCCGACGAACGCGCGTAAGGACGGCACCTTCCGCAAACTCGAAATTCGGGTTTCAACCAAGGATTATAAAGTCCAAACCCGAAAAGGCTACTACGCGGTGGAGGGCGAGAATTAGGCGGGGCGGACTAGAGCGCGAGCTTACTCTGCTATTCATGCCGCAGCGCGGCCATTGGATCCAACCTTGAAGCGCGCCGCGCGGGTAGAAAACCGGCGAGCGCCGAAACCACTGCGATCAGCGCGATCGCTTCTGCCAACACCGCGGGGTCATGCGCGCTTACGCCGAATAAGAGCGATTCAGCGGCATGTGGGGCCGCCAGAGCGCCCCCTGTACCGATACCGACGCCGATAGCGAGCAGCATCAATACGTCCCGCATCACCATCGCGATTACGCGTTTTCGGCCGGCCCCGAGCGCCATTCGAATCCCGATTTCGTTGCGGCGGCGAACGACGATATACGCGATTACCCCATAAAGCCCAATCGCGGCGAGTATCATCGCCAGCAGGCCAAAGAAGCTCGAAAGCGCCGCCATCAGCCGATCGCGGGCGACGCTTCGCTGGATGTCCTCCCAGTAAGGATTCACCTGCGCCATCACCAGCGGGTGCGCTCCGGCAACCCAACGCCTAATCGCCGATGCCGTCCGGTCCAGCGGAGCGGCTGACCAGACGTACATGTTTAACTCCGCCTCGGGCCCAGGATATTGCGGGGCAGGCGCGTACACAATCGCTGGAATGGGATCGCGCAGATCGTTGTATTTGGTGTCCCTCGAGATGCCGACGATCTGATATTCCGTGGAGGGGAAGTTTGGTTCCGCAATACTGCGAAAGGTTTGCCCGATCGGATTGACATCCGGGAAGAACCGCCGCGCGAAAGTCTGATTTACGATCGCGACGCGCGGCGCGTTCTCGCGGTCGCCTTCGTCGAAGTCGCGGCCGGAAAGGATTGGGACACCGAGCGTTTCAAAGTAACCAGGGCTGACCCACGTGAATCTCGAATCTTGTTTTAATTTGGCGCTTTGGACGAACAGCGTCCAGCTCCCTCCAGTAAGTAAGGGATTCGAGGTGGCAGCGGCCGTTTGCACGCCCGGCAGGGCGCGAATTTGTTCGATGAACTCGCGCTGCATAGGTTTTACAGCCCCTTTGGGCAGCCCGAGCGGGGACAGATCGAAATAGGCGAGAAGCACGCCATCCCGGCGCACTCCTGGATCTAGAATCATCAGATTTCGAAAGCTGTGTACGAACAGAAGCGACCCCATCAGCAGAACGCAAGACAAGGAAATCTGGCCGGCCAGCAACGCGCGCTGCGCGGAGAAGCTGTATTGCCCGGCCGTGGCACGTCCTGCGGATTGCAGCGCGACTGCGGGTTCATTGCGAAAAACCCGAAAAGCAGGCGCAATGCCAAAAACGAAACATGCGCCGAGAGCTACGGCGGCGGTAAACACAACTACGCGCCAATCCAGGTTCAAATTGAGGAACACCGGGTCATTCGACGTACTTAAGAAAGCGACGATGGCCCGGCTCAGCGCTTGTGCGATCAAGATTCCAACCACGGCGCCCGCAAAGGCGATTACGCCGCTTTCAAAAAACGATTGCCGCAGCAGTCGTCCTCTCGGAGCGCCTAAAGCAAGCCGTACAGCCATTTCGCGTTCACGCGCGCTTGCGCGAGCGAGCATTAGGTTCGCTATATTGCAGCAAGCGATCAACAAGACGATTGCTGTCAACGCGAGCAGCAACCCCAAAGGAGTTTGGTAATCGTCACGTAACTGGCTAATGCCCGCGGCTGCCGAAACCGCTTCCAGCCGGAACTGCCGGTACTTTTCTGTGATCTCTTGCTCGTAACCCTGGGGGGTGGTCGCTTCGACCAGACCGGGGCTGATCGCGCGCAGATGGTCCGAAGCCTGTGCGAATCCGAATCCCGGCTTTAAACGGCCCATCACGGTAAGCCAAAACACGTCGCGTCTTGAAAGAGGATTCGCGGCCGGCTCAAGAATCGCTTCGGCGCAAAGAGGAAGCGCGAAGGCGAAATTCTTTCCCACCTGCAGTCCAAAGAATTCCGGACCCGTAACCCCGATCACTTCGTACGGATGACCAAGAACCACCAGCCGTTTGCCGATCGCCGAGCCTTGGCCTCCGAATTCGTTCTGCCACATGCCATAACTCAGAACCACTCCCGGGGCCGGGCATCCGGGGCGGTCGTCGTCTGGAGCAAGCAGGCGTCCCGCAACCGGGCGCACACCGAGTTCGTCGAAGAAGTTGCCGCTGACGACCAACCCACGACTTAAATGCGCCCGCATCCCCATACCGACGGGCATAAGATCGCCGGCCCACGCGAAGACGCCTGAGAAGGCCTGCTGGTGGTCGCGAATTTCCTGAAAAAGCGGATTGGTGAGGTGGAACTGATTATCCCCGACAAAAGCTACACCATTTCCGCCGCGGATCTGGATGAGCGCGAGTTCCCGAGGCTTTTGCACCGGCAAAGTGCGCAACCGAACAGCATCGATCAGAATGAAGATCGCGGCGTTCCCGCCTATTGCCAGCGAAAGCGTAAGAACAGCGGCGATTGCGAAGCCGGGGCTCTGGCGCAGGTTGCGCAGAGTGTACCGCAGCTCCTGTAAGGTCACTCGCACCTCAGCGTCGCCGCCGGGCTGATTCGCGAGGCGCGGTTGGCGGGCATAAGCGTGGCAAGCACAACAACCACTAATACCGCAACTGCGGCGGCGCTCAGCGTGACCGGGTCCGCCGGCTCGGTTTCAAACAGCAGGCTGCGTAGAAAACGGGTGAGCGCCAATGCGCCGGCAACACCGATTCCCACACCAATTGCAGCTACAGTCAGCCCTTCTTTCAAAACCAAGCGCCTCACGTCGGCGGGAAGCGCGCCAAGCGCCATTCTGATACCGATCTCGCGTCTGCGCTGGGCGGCGGAGTAGGCAACGATGCCGTAGATCCCAATGATGGCCAATAGTCCCGCCAGGCAACCGAATATGGCAAGCAGCACCAGTTGCACTCGCGGCTGCGCGACAGAAGCCGAAACTATCTGCTCCATACTTTCCACATGCGTGAGTGCCTGATCTGGATCTACACCGTGAATCGCCGCCTCCACCGATTTCACGATTCGCAATGGATCGCCTGCCGCGCGCACTACAACCTCGAGCGGAAACATGGGGCTCTGGAAATTATCGACGAAAATCGTGGGCTGTGGAGGCGTCTGCAAGTCCTCCTGGCGCGCATCCCCGGCTACCCCGACGATTTCAGCGGGATTTTGGAACTGCGCGCCCCAGCAGACGTTCAGTTTTTGCCCCAGCGGGTCGCGGTCTTTGAAAAATTTGTTCACGAACTGCTGGTTAACCACAATCACACTGGGAGAATCCACACCATCGCGAAGCTCAAAGTACCGCCCGCGGCGAAGCGGTGTTCCCATCGCTTCGAAATAACCGGGGCTGACCACGAGAAACTCAGCCCCGGCGGATGTCGAAGGATTTGGCGGTCCCTCGTCCGCACGGGCCCAGCAGGAGCCGGATACGCGTTCCTCCAGCGGAAGGAAATGCACCGATCCCGCCGCTTGCACTCCCGGTACGGTTCGAATCTGCTCTAGGAGTCGCGCGAAATAGCCCGATCTTTTGTGCGGCTCCAGGTACTTGCCCGGCGACGCGACTACCTCGAGCGTTAGCAGATGTTGAGTATCAAAGCCCGGGTCGAGCGACACGAGTTTATTAAAGCTGCGCAGCATCAATCCCGCGCCGACCAGCAGAATCAACGCGAGAGCGATTTCGCCCGCAACCAGCGCCCTCCGTAGGGCATTGTTTGCGGAATTTCGTGTTGCGCCTTGCCGGAGCGCGTGGTTCGGATCGGTTTGTGAAACCTGAAATGCGGGAACCAACCCGAACAACGCCGCCGTCAGAACCGCGAGACCGACAGCGAAAAGGAACACGGAACCATCCAGGTGGATGGCGTCCATGCGCGGAAGCCGGCTATTGTCGGGAATCATCGCAAGCAGCGCCTTGAGTCCCCAATACGCGAAGCCTAACCCCACGCCGCAAGCAAGCAGCGCGAGCACCATACTTTCTGCCAGCAGTTGCTGCAGCAGCCGCGCCTTCGCCGCTCCCAAAGCGGCTCGCACGGCCATTTCGCGCGCTCGGCCATTCGCTCTCATCAGCAGTAAATTCGCCACGTTCGCGCACGCGATGAGAAGCACCAGCCCTACGGCCGCAAACAGGACCAGCAAAGGGAGCCGAACCTCGCGCGTGGCATCGGCGAGCATCGGCGCTGCTTCCGCGCTCCAGGCCCCGGTGAAGGCCGGGCGTTCGCGAGCCGATTGTGCGGCTACCGACTTCACGTCCTGGTCGGCCTGACGGAGAGCGATGCCGGGTTTAAGGCGTGCGATCACCGTGAGGTTTCGACCCGCGGCCCAAATCGGAGATCGAAAAACCGGCAAGGGCAGCCAAACATCCGGGGTGGATCGCGGCAGTGCGAACCCGCGCGGCATCACGCCAACGACGGTGTTTGCCGAGCCGCTAAGGACAATCCGCCGGCCGAGCACGGACGGATCGCCGCCAAAGCGCGACTGCCACAATCCGAAACTCAGGACCGCGACGTTGTTCTTGCCGGGCTGCCCCTCCTCTGCTGTAAACGAGCGGCCCAAAATAGGAGCGACGCCGAGCACCGAAAAGTACTGTGGTGAAACGGCTACTCGTTGTATCGGGATTGGATCGCCGAGACCAGTAAGGCTAACGGAGTTCTCACTCGTAACAGCGGCCACGTCCTCGAAGCTATGGGTACGCTCGCGCCAGTCGAGGAAGTTAAGACCGTTGACGACATTTCGATGAATGTCGTCGACGGGCTTCGTTTCCCATAGCTGCACCAGCCGGCCGGGTTCAGGAAACGGCAGCGGTTTTAGCAACACGGAATTGACAATGGTGAATATCGCGGCATTCCCACCAATTCCGAGAGCCAGCGAGAGGGCGGCGGTTAACGCGAATGCGGGGCTTTTGCGCAATCCCCGAACGGCGTAACGAAGGTCCTGCTGCAGCCGCTCCAGCCGCGTCCAGCCCCATGCTTCGCGAACGGATTCTTTAATCAGAGCCGCATTCCCGAGTGCCCGTTGAGCGGCATGCCGGTCCTGGGTCCGTTCAGTTTCAAGGTCGACATGATCGCGGAGTTCGCGATCGAGGTCTGCTTCACGCCGATTACGCCACCACATCTATCCCTCCCGGCAGGCGGCGTCGCCCGCGCTGCCATGGTAGAGAGTCTACCATGGCGGAGTGGTGACGGCTTGAGTCCGCTCCCTCAATCCCGCTCGCAGTAACATTGTTCCTTGCGCTACTTTTTCCGCAGCCGTTTTCCCTCCGGCCGCCGCATCTTATTGATCGAAAGCGGATCGCGCCATCTGCTTGAAGCTGTCGTCCCCTCACTCCGCGCGATGTTTGGCGAGCCATTAGAAATCGATCTCGTCACGTGTTATCCGGGCATTCCGCGAGGGATTAATGGCCGCATCCTCCGCGTGACCGATTATGGCGGCGCGGCGGGGCGGTCACGGCTCTGGAAGGATCTTTCAGATCGCGATTACGCAGTCGCGGGCGTAATCTGCTCGGCCGAGCCCATCATGACCAAATGGAAATGGTGGCTGGCGGCAAAGCTGAAGTCGAAGATTTTCGTGATTAATGAGAACGCCGATTATTTCTGGCTGGATTGGGCGCATCGCGGCCTGATTCGCCGCTTTGCCGGCTATCGCGCCGGGCTGACGGGGTCGGCGGCTGTCCCCACACTGATCCGGTTTTTACTGTTCCCGTTGACGCTCACCTATCTGATCCTTTACGCTTGCACAGTACACTTGAGACGAAAAATAAGGATGTTAAGAACAAACTCATGAAAGCTGTCTATATCGAACAAAACGGCGGCGTCGATATGCTGCGCTATGGCGACCGCGCGGCGCCCGAGCCGGCCGCCGGAGAAGTGCTGGTAAAGGTCGCAGCCTCGGGCGTGAACTTTATCGACACTTACCATCGCACCGGTCTTTACAAGCTTCCATTGCCGGCGATCATCGGCTCAGAAGCGGCCGGAGTGGTTGAAAAGACCGGCGAAGGCGTAAACGGATTCAAACCCGGCGACCGCGTCGCATACGCCATGGCGCGCGGCTCTTACGCCGAATACCAAGCCGTGCCCGCGCGCCTGTTGGTCCACGTGCCCGCGGGAGTGGAATTGCGTGACGCCGCGGCCACAATGCTACAAGGCATGACGGCGTACTATCTTTCTCACGCCACATTCCCGCTGAAATCCGGCCACACCGCGCTGGTGCACGCCGCGGCCGGCGGAACGGGCAGACTGCTGGCGCAGATGGCCGCGATGGCCGGCGCGCGCGTGATCGCAACGGCCGGGACGCCGGCCAAGGCCGACATCGCTCGCGAAGCCGGGGCCCACGACGTAATCCTCTACGATCAGCAGGATTGGGTCGCCGAAGTGAAGAAGCTAACCGGTGGCGATGGAGTCGATGTCGTTTACGACTCCGTCGGCCGGGCGACCTTCATGAAAGGTCTCGATTGCTTGAAGCCTTGCGGCATGATGGTCAGCTTCGGCCAGTCGAGCGGGCCTGTCGAAGCATTCGACATTTTGTTGCTTAGCTCGAAAGGCTCGCTCTACGTAACGCGGCCCACGCTCGCGAATCACGTAGGGGCCGACGAGCTCGCGCGCAGCACCTCCGACCTTTTCTCCTGGATTAAAGCAGGCAAGCTCAAGCTGCTGATCGGCCGGACTTACAAGCTCGCCGATGCCGCGCAGGCGCACAAAGATCTGGAGGGGCGCAAAAGCACCGGGAAATTGGTTTTGGAACTTTGACCGTTTGTTTTAACGTCCCCTCGACCATACGCCCCGACACGCGATGACTCCGCAGACCATCGAAGTGGTGGCGGCAGTGATCGTGCGCGACGGCAAGATTCTCATCTGCCGGCGCAAGCCCGGAGGCCGCCATCCGCTGAAATGGGAATTTCCCGGAGGCAAGGTCGAACCCGGCGAAGATCCCGCCGCTGCGCTCAAGCGGGAACTACGCGAGGAGCTCGCGATTGACGCCGAAATCGGGCTGGAAATAGCCGCCTATAACGTGCGCTATGGTAATGGGCCCACGATCCATCTGCGATTTTTCGATGTGAACGAATTCCGCGGCGAACTACAGAATCTGGACTTCGACCAAATCGTGTGGGCGGAGCGCGCGACGCTGCTCGACTACGACTTCCTTGAGGGAGATGTGCCGTTTGTCCGGCAGCTCAGTTCTTCGCGAAGTCGTCCATGACCGCGTTACGAAGAAGACTCGGAGGCAACAGACCTTGCGAAAGGACGAAATCATGGAAGCGCTGGGCGTTAAATTTGCTTCCCATCGCTTTTTCCGCCTCGGACCTGATCTCGCGCAGCCGGGTGTAGCCGTCGAAATAGGAAACGGCCTGACCGGGGCTCCGGAAAGTGAACCGTTCGACCTCCTCGGTGGCAAAGCCCTTCGAGCACACCACGTCTTTTTCGAGGACTTGCATCGCCTGCGCGGGCGTTATCTTGCCCTGCTGGAGCTCGGGATCGAGAAACGCGCGAGCCGCGCGCAGCAGACGGTAGTCCAAGGAAACCAGCTTGCCCTCATCCGGCATGTACGGCAGCATCATCCATTCGGCGTAAAGTCCCCAACCCTCCACGTTGGTGCTGTTGAACGCGAACAGGCCGCGCGCAAGCGACACGCCGCGCTCCACCATGGCGTCAAACTGTAATTCATGCCCCGGCCGGGCCTCATGCGCCGTGAGCGTCCAGGATGCCGCGGCGAAGGTGAAATCATCGTATTTCAAGGCTTCGCCGCCCTGCCCCGTGGTTCCGAGCGGCAGCACAAACGCTCCGCGCTCGCCGTGATTGTTCAGGAGCGGCGGTGGAACCATATGCGGCGCGGGCTGCTGCGCGGTCTCGGCGGCCGTGGCCAGGTGAATAATCGCGGGCCGGTCAGGAAGAGTGATCAGGCGATTGCGCCGCACGATGTCTTCAATTTCGGCGAGCCGTTTCTCGTAGTGCGGCAGAATCTGATCGCCCGTGAGCTGCTCCTTCTTCAGCGCCTGGATCACGTCGCGATAGTCAGCCGATTTCAGTTTTCGTTCTTTCGCAATTTTCGCGGCGATAGGCTGCATTTCACGCTGAATTTCGGTGAAGGATTGATGCGCAAGACGGGTAAGCTCGTCGCCCGGATAATCGACGCCGAAGGCCTCGCGAGCCATTTGATAGAGTTCCGGCGGAAGGCGAAAATCCGCGCGCGCCTTGGGCGTCACTTCACGGCGAATCCAGTCGTCATACGAGGTCAGCTGCTCGCGTAGTTTGGCAAACGGTTCTTCAGAGCCCGCGATTTTGTACTTTTCAAGCAGCAGCCCAATCCCGTTCACAAAGGTGGCCGTGTTCCGAAGATCGCTTTCGAGTTGAACCCGCGACGGGCCGAGCCTTCCGGGCGTTTTCTCGCTATCCACAAACCGCTGCTCCGCCATCGTTGTGATCGGCGTGTAGCCGGGCTCCAGACCTGCGTATTTTCGCAATCGCACCACCGCGGCCTGGCGGCGATCAGGCGCGACTTGATCGTCCAGCAAAGCTTGCAATCCCGAATACACCAATTGTGAAACGTTTGAAAAACTGAGCTGGTATTTCTCATTCGCTTCCGAGGCTCGAATACTTCGGCCGGCGGCGTCGATCAGGATCTGCAAATCCTGCCGAACGAGCGGGTCCGTTTCTTGAGCCATGCGCGCGGCCAACTCTGTGCGGGCGGCGGCGTAATCGCGGCGCATCGCCGCGGTCCGGTCGGGGCTCAGCACCGTGATCTGTTCGTCAAGCCCGCTGACTCCATTTCTTCCGGCGCTCTCCGGGTTATACCGTGCTTGAATGTCGATCAACAATTGCGCGTTGCGGTTGCTCTTCGCCACCCAAGCGGGCGGATTTTGAGCGAGCAGCGGAAGAGCGGCCAGAAAGAGGAGGAATCGTAAGCGGGGCATGTATTTAGGGTAGTGGGGCAGGTTGGCAACCTGCTGCGGGTTGGCAACCCGCCTGGTCGGGGTTTTATAAAAGCGGACCAGCGCGATTGGCAATCGCGCGCAGGATTGCATCCTGCCCCACTTATCATTGAGTCGAGACCGACCGCATGCTTCTTATGCTTCCGCCGCCCGTTACCGAGATCCTTCGCGACCTCGATCAAGCGGGTTTCCGAGCCCTGGTCGTCGGCGGCGCGGTGCGCGATGCGCTTCTCGGGTTGGCGCCTAAAGACTTCGATGTCGAGGTATACGGCGTCGCTTATGACCGGCTTGCGGCGGTCTTGGCCCGATATGGGCGAGTGGATTTGGTGGGGAAGGCTTTTGGCGTTGTGAAGCTGTTCCGCTCCGGCTTCGGGGAGGTCGATTTCAGCGTTCCCCGCCGTGAAAGTAAAATCGGCGTCCATCACCGCGACTTTCGCACCGCCTTCGATGAGAACATCAGTCCGCGGGAAGCGGCCAGCCGGCGCGACTTCACCATAAATGCGATGGCGTACGACTCGCTGCGCGACGAACTGCTCGATTTCTTCGGAGGCGCTCAGGATTTGAATAATCGCGTCTTGCGCGCCACCAGCGGAGCCTTTCGCGAAGACCCGTTGCGCGTCCTTCGCGGAATGCAGTTCGCTTGCCGCTTCGATCTTGCCGTCGAGCCCGCTACGGCCGCCATGTGCCGCGAAATCTCCCGTGAATACGTTACGCTCGCGCGCGAGCGCGTCGCCGAGGAGTTCATGAAATGGGCAGTAAAAAGCGAAGCCCCCGGCCGCATCGCTGAATATCTGAAGCGGACCGGCTGGATCGAGCATTTTCCGGAAATCGCCGCGCTGGATGGCGTACCGCAGGACTCCGAGTGGCATCCGGAAGGGGACGTCAACCGCCACACCATGCTGGTGGTCGACGCCGCGGCCCGAATCGCGAAGCGGGAACGCCTTCAGGGCGACGATCGCGCGATACTCATCTTCGCCGCGCTCACGCATGATTTCGCGAAGGCAACTACCACCGCGCTGCGCGAGCGCGATGGCCGCCTGCGTTGGACGTCCTGGGGGCATGAGGCCGCAGCCGGTCCAGAGGCGCGCGCATTTTTGGAACACATCGGAATAAAAAACGCGATTATCGAAGCAGTGGTCCGGCTGGTGGAAAATCACCTGGCGCATGCGAGCATCGGCGCGGACGTGACCCCACGGGCGGTACGACGGCTGGCGATGCGGCTGGCTCCGGCATCGATCGCGCAGTTGCTGCTATTGATCGAAGCCGATCACTCCGGCCGCCCGCCCTTGCCTCCGGGTCTTCCCGAAGGCGCCATTCGAATTCGCGATATGGCGCTTGCCCAAGCTGTAGAGCAGAAACCTCAGGCCCCGCTCATCCTCGGTAGGCACGTGCTGCCTTACTTCGAAAATCGCCCGGGCAAGCACATCGGAGAAGTAGTGCAGGCGGCGATGGAGGCCCAAGCGGACGGCGCATTTTCGACCGAAGAAGAAGCGCTGGCATGGGTGGACCGTTACGTCAGAGAGCAGGTTCTTCAGTGAACAGTGTTAGCTGTGCATCGCGCGGCCAGAGCTGTGGCTCTTGCGGCTTCGGCATTTGATCGAACCCATAGCGGCGGCGGATGCGGGCGATGCGTTCTTGAATGCGCCCGGGGTAATCACCCCGTATATAAGCGTTCCGTTCGAATCTTTCGCGGTACTTGCGAACAAGGAGAGGAAATCTTTCTTCGAGGAACGGCATGAACACCTGCTTCGCGCAGGGCTTAAGGAACAGAACGTTTCCGCCAAACCCCTTTGCCCCGGCTGTGGCCGCGGCCTGCGCGATTGCATCCAGGCTGGTGTCGGCGTCATTGATCAGCGGGAGTACCGGCGCGCAGAATACCCGAGCGCCTATGCCCGCGCGTCTCAACTTGCGCACGGCGGCAATGCGTAAATCCGGCCTCGGCGCCAGCGGCTCGATCAGGCGCGCCAGCTCGCGGTCCATCGTGGTCACGGTCAGCGAAATTGAAAGATAATGCCTGCGCGCGATTTCTTGAAATACATCGATGTCACGCGCCACCAGATCCGATTTGGTTGTGATCCCCAGCCGCAGCCCGGCGGTTTGCGCAAAGACCTCCAGCATAGCGCGGGTAATCCGGAACCGGCGCTCCGCGGGCTGATAAGGGTCGGTGGCCGTGCCGAGCGCGACTGCTTCTCCTCCTGGAAGCCGTTCCAGTTCTGCCCGAAACAGACCCGGATCGAATTGTTTCGCGAAGATCCGGCGCTCAAAGTCGAGCGGATCGCGCAGATCCATGAATTCGTGCGCGTAGCGCGCGTAGCAATACTTGCACCCGAACTCGCAGCCTCTGTAGGGGTTAATGGTCCAACGGAAAGGAACCCGATCGCTACTGCATCTGGTTACGTAGCTGCGGGCGGCTATGGAAAGGTACTCGACCGTGCGCTTCGCCTCAAGCCGCGGGCTTTCCGCAGCCATGCGGGCGATACCAACCAGCGCGGCCACGCCCCATCTTCGCTCTTTCTTCGCCAATTGTCAATTCTTCAGCTGTCCTTTTCCTTGCGGCTGCCCGGAGCGTTCGAAAATCTCCACATTCATGCCATTTGGATCTTCTACGAAGATCGTGTGGGTGCCGCCCCCGAAATCAACTATCTGACCGTTGGCGGAAATTACGTTCACACCCGCAGCCTTCATCCGCGCAATCATGCCGCTCAGATTCACCACCTGGATCGCCATTGCCGGCGCGCCAGGGTCGCGAACACGCAGATGAAATTTGGTCCGGGGCACGCCACGAAACTCGGTGAACTCGACGTATGCGGGCGGGCCTGGAAGCACGCCCGTCAGCTTTCGAAACTCGGCCCCAGACGGCGCGCCGACCAGTTTCAGCATTGCCGGATCTTTCGAAAATGCAGAGGGTCCGGTAAGATCGACACCCATCATGCCGCTGTAGAACTTGGCCGTGGCATCGGCGCTCTCGATGGTGTAGGCGAGCGAGACGCGATGCACATTTCCCTCCGGCGCGCCGGCCGCGGGCGTTTGCTGCACCACCTGGACAAAAAATCCATCGGGATCGCGCAACTCGATCGAGCGCGCTTTGCCGTTTGCGGTGGCGATCTCGATCGGCGCGCCGCCGGCGGTCACGATAGGCGCGTTGGCCTTTTTGGCGTTCGCCACAATCGTGTCGAGGTCGCGCGCATAAAGCACGATGCTGGCCGCACCGGGATCGGTGTAAGCGGCTCGGCCGGGTTTGCGTTCGAGGCCCTTGAAATGCGTCAACTCGAATCGCATGCCGGCGGGAAGCTGCATCATCGAAAGGCGCAGCGTCACACCCGGAGCGTTCGTGAGTAGCGGGACAGCGGGGTTCGGAAAGTCACTGGGCGTGCCGTTGAGCCCGAAGACATCGCGATAAAATGCGAGCGTGGTATCCAGGTCCTCCACCGCATGAATCGCGTGTGAAAGGCTGCGGATCTGGGGCTTCGGCTGTTCCGCGGATTCGGTTTGCGCAAACGCGACGGAAACCGCTATCGCTGGAATCAAGCAAAAGGCGCGAAGTATCATGAGCACTCCTTTTTGTTGAGTGTATAACGCGGTACGCGGCCGCGCCGTGATAGACTCGCAAATGTTCTGGAGCCAATGTATGCGGTGCCTTTTTGCAATTGCTTTTTCTCTTTCTTTATTCGGACAAGCCAAGCGCGTCGACGATTCGGCTCTCAAGAGCGCAGCGAAATCGGCCTCGGATGGCGACTGGCTGACGTATGGCCTCACGCCCGGCGAAACGCGCTACAGTCCGCTCAGGCAGATCGATGCGTCCAATGTGAAACGCCTCGGGTTGGTCTGGTCGTATGAAGCCGGCGACGGCGGAGGCGATCAGGAAGCGACGCCGCTGGTCTGGAATAACACGATCTTCGGCATCACCAACTGGAGCATCGTGTTTGCCGTCGACGCCCGCAGCGGAAAACAAAAGTGGCGTTGGGATCCCGAGGTAAACCGCAAGCCGACGCAAGACCGCCTGTGTTGCGGCGTCGTGAACCGCGGGCTGGCGCTCTACAACAACAAGATCTATGTGCCCGTCAACGATGGACGGTTGGAAGCGCTGGATGCGGAAACGGGGAAGCCCGTCTGGGAAGCCCGCGTCGCCTACCCTCAGAATGACCAGACGTTGACCATGGCGCCGCGAATCGCCAAGGGCAAGGTGATTGTGGGCGCCGCGGGCGGCGATCGTCCGACGCGGGGCTTCTTCGCCGCCTACGATGCCGAGACGGGGCGTGAGGCGTGGAGATTCTACACCGTTCCGGGCGATCCCGCAAAGGGCTTCGAGTCGTCCGCCATGCGCAAAGCCGCCGAGACTTGGGACGGCGATTGGTGGAAGTTTGGCGGGGGTGGTTCGGTGTGGGACGGAATTTCCTACGACCCCGATAGCCAGCTTCTGTACGTCGGAACCGGCAACGCCGAGCCGTGGCCCCAAGCGCTGCGCACCAAGGACGAAAGCACGGGACACGACAACCTTTACGTGGCGTCCATTGTGGCCGTACACGTCGACACCGGCGAGCTTAAGTGGCATTACCAAATGGTTCCCGGGGACGAGTGGGACTACGACAGCGTTCAGCAGATGATCCTGACGGACCTGAACATCAACGGCAAAACGCGGAAAGTGATTATGCAAGCGAACAAAAACGGGTTCTTTTATGTGCTGGACCGCGTCACGGGCGAATTCATCTCCGCGCAACCATTTTCAAGAGTCACCTGGGCGAAGGGAATCGACCAGAAAACCGGACGCCCCATCATCAATACGGAAGTGAAGTACGCGAAAGAGCCGGTGCCGGTATCGCCCGGGGGCGGCGGAGCGCATAACTGGTCGCCGATGTCTTTCAATCCGCAGACCGGTCTGGTGTACATTCCGACTCGCGGCTGGGATACCTTCAACTATGCCGTCAATTACGATTTCCAGAAAAACTTTCCGCGTTTAAGCGGCGTTGGGCTGACGGGGCTCAATATCAACACGCAAGGAATGCAGAGAAAACCGGCCGGGCCCACCACGGGTCCTGATCCGCTCGAAGGCGGCAATCTCGGCACTCTGGTCGCCTACGATCCCGTGAAACAGGAGATCCGCTGGCGCGTGCCTGTCGGTAACAGCAGGTATGGGGGCACGCTGAGCACAGCGAGCAATCTAGTATTTCAGGTGGCGCCGGACGGACGATTGATCGCCTATTCGGCGGATAAAGGCGAAAAGCTCGTCGAAGTGCCCACCGGCCTGCGTTTCGGCATGGGCCCGCCGATCACATTTTTAGTCGACGGCAAACAGTACATCGCGCTGATGGGGGGCAATGGAGGAACGCAGAGTCCGGGCCAGACCGGTCCCGCTGGCGCCGGGCCGACCCAGCAGAAACCGCGGCTGCTAGTCTTTGGCCTGGATGGAAAGGCCGAGTTGCCACAACCGGGGGCCGTGGCGGCGCCTGCTTCGGCTGACCCACATCAACAGTAGCCGGCCCTGGCTGCTATATCTGGTGCTCACCAAACGAGAGTCGTCAAGTTCGCCACCCAACTGAAATGCGCGTCCCTCGTCGCAAGTGGTAGAGCGTATTGCCGGGCGAGAGAGGCGATCCAGAGGTCGTTGTCGGGAATCGGCCGGCCCACGGCAGCAAGTTCAGCTTTGAGATCACCATACCCTTCGCTCGTGCCCAGGTCAGGAAACAGGGGAATCGCTATCTGCAGGAATTCGCGAATGAGTGCAAGATGCGCTTCGCGGCGCTGTGCTCGGAGAGCGCCATAACGGAGTTCGCCGAGCACAATCCAGGGCACATAGAGCGCTGAAGACGCGATTAAATGCGCGGTCACTCCCGGATCATTTCTGAAGTGCGCAATAATGATGCTGGTATCCAGCAAAACGCCAGCAGGCAAGGCGCCAGCCGGCAAAATACTACCAGCCGGATTCATCGATTCTTTCACAGCCTTCTTCGATGATCCGGTTGAACTCGTCAGCTTCTTCTGTCGAGAGCCCTCCTGAGGTGCGGGCAAGGACGGCTTGCCGCTCCTCCTCACTCATCAGCTTGAGCCGATGGACGAACGCGGCGGCTGCGTCCAACTTGTTTGGCGGGAGCGATCTTAAGTCCTCAACAATAGCTTCCAATCGGCTCACGATTTAAATCTACGATAGTATGGCGACGACTGGCAATTAGAATCGGCGAAGGACCGTGAGCGTTCGTTAACAACTGGACGCTTTGCAGTAGGCCGTGGGTCTTGGATGCATTAGGCTTTCAGCACAATAAACATAGGTAGGCTGTCGCCAGCTTTGCCTGTCATACCACCGGACGTGCGGGTCCGCATCCGGCGGTTCGGCGGGTTGAGCTATCGGCCGCCAGTCAATCTCGGAATCCCGAGCGAGTCGAAGTAAGCATTGGGCAGCGCGACATGCAAGGCCAGCGAGTCAGCCAACCGCCACGGACCGTGAGCGCTGCCCGCCGTTTTGGCGGCGAGATCTTTGCCCACATCGCGTTTACGGAGTTCGGCAAACCGTACCCGGCCTCGCTTCCACTGCTTCCAAATCGCAGACCGAAGCCTACGTCTGAACCACTGCTCTAAGCCTTGCAGCACCGAAGGCTTTCACACTTCCCGAAATAACCGATCCAGCCCCGAAGATAGCGAGCCAGTTCCTCGGCCATCCGCTCCGTGCTCACACCCCGTGTCCGGCTCGTCAGTTCCCGAATCCGCTCCTTGAACCGGTCCACCGCTTTCGGCGCGATCCGCCGCTTTGGTACGCCCGCGCTCGTGAAGCTAAATCCCAGAAACTTCCGCTCCCATGGCCGAGCCACCGCGCTCTTGTGC
>JAFAQY010000053.1 GCA_019261985.1 Bryobacterales bacterium
CACTGGTCTACCGCCGGAGCCAACTCGATCATTGCCCTACGCTGCTGTCGGCTCAGTGGTCGGTTTCAGGATTTTTGGGAACGTCGTTCGGAGCGCAGGAAGGCCGCGTGACCCGCTTTCAGATCATTTTTCTGTCGTGCGCCCGGAATCGGGTGATCCCGTGCGGCGCAATTCCGCGGCCGCTATCGCTGAATAGCGCTCGCGGCGGAACCCCAAGCCGCGGAGCGGGGATAGGTGCTGACGGATGCGAGCCGGGAGGACTGGCCGGAGACGTGCCCCGCGCCGCCGAGGAGGATGCGCGGAAGACTACGGGCATCTACCGGAAAAAGCCGGCGAACGCGATGATGAAGATGCCGAATAGGATGCGGTATCCGACGAAGAAATTCAGGCTCCGGCGGCGGAGGAAATTTAGGAAGAACGCGATGGTGGCGCATCCGGTAATGGCGCTAATCAATATTCCCAGCAGGAACGCGGTCCGCATCTCCGGGGTGATGCCGCCTTCATGCTTCATCAGGTCCCACATGTCTTTTGCGGCCGCGCCCAAGATAACCGGCGTCGAGAGTAAAAACGAAAAACGAGCGGCCGATGGGCGGTCAACATCGCGTAACAAACCAGCGGAGATGGTGATGCCGCTCCGCGAAACACCGGGAATGACCGCGATGGCCTGCGCAAAGCCGATCACGACCGAATCGATCACGGATATGTGCGACAAATCCCTTTTCTTGGTTCCGATCCGTTCGGCGAACCACATGAAGAGTCCGATGACAATCATAGTGGCCGCGATTACGTACGGTCCGCGCAGCGAGGTTTCGGCTTGCTTTTGGAACAGCAGCCCTGCGATGGCAGCGGGTATGGTGCCGATGATGAGCAGCCATAGGAGGTGGCGATTGCGCTGGATCTCCGGATCGCCTCCGGCGTTAATCCCAAGTCCCTGACCGATGACTTGAACCCAGTCGCGGAAGAAGTAAATCAGAACGGCGGCCAAGGTGCCGACGTGAAGCGCGATATCATAGCTGAGTCCAGGATCGGGCCAGCCGAACAAGCGGGGCAAAATGGCCAGATGCGCAGTGCTGCTGACGGGCAGAAACTCGGTGAGGCCCTGGACGATGCCCAGGAGAATCACTTCGATTAGGGGCATAGGTTTCAGGGTAGCGCGATCGGAGCGCTGGTTTCGGACATGAGGCCAATATCGCTGACGGATTTGGATCCCGGCCGAGGCTGCCCGGATGTGGTGCGGATGGTGGTCGAGATCCCGAGGCATTCGACCAATAAATACGAATACGACAAGGAACTCGGCGTGTTCAGGCTGGATAGGACGCTTTACTCGCCGGTGCATTATCCGGGCGACTACGGATTTGTGCCCGGCACTCTGGCGGGGGATGGGGACCCGTTCGACGTCCTGGCGCTTACCGAGGAGCCGACATTTCCGGGGTGCATGATCGAAGTTCGACCGCTTGGGGTTCTGGAGATGGTAGACCGGGCCGAGGGCGATGCAAAAATATTGGCGGTTCCTACCGGGGACCCTCGTTATAAAGAGGTGCTCGAGATCCGCGATGTCCCGCCACATGTTCGGAGGGAGATCGAGCATTTCTTCCAAATCTACAAAGAGCTGGAGAACAAGAAGGTACTCACGCGAGGCTGGCGGTCGAGGAAGACCGCTTGTCGCTCGATCCGTGCTGCCAGGGAGAGGTATTTGAAAACGCGGCCTGCTCCTATCTGAGAGGGCGGACGCGCGACACGTGCGGAAAAGCAGATTCCTTAGGGGTTCGCGCCGCCGCCGGATGAAGCTGGCCACAGCACCAAGGGCCGGCTTGTCGCAATTTTGCGATTACCGAAGAACATTCGATCGTGACTGGCTCTCCCGGCATGCGAAGGCGAGCCGACTCGCCGCTGCGATAAGGTCAGTAGCTAAACTTAACTGTTCCAAAGCTCCGACTCATCCAGTTTAGGTCCAACTCGTCGTTTAGGGCATCCGTATACCCAGTGTCGGCGTTTTCGTTGGCTCCTTCAGCCAGAACATGGATCAGTTTTTTCCATTTGTTCGCTAGTTCGACAGAGCCTGCCCACAATACGAACTCAGGATGTTTATCGCCGATGTTTATCATCGCGCGAATCTTGTCCTCCCTCTCGCTGGACTAGGTTCGGGGTTCTTCCATTTGCTGATCTGAGTTGGCGACACCCCGAGGCGAAAAGCGAGTTCCCTCTGACTGCAGGACAAAGTTGCAACGCAAGCTGCACGAACGCCTTGCTGTTTCAAGTCGATATTTGCTCAAATTCGATCACCACAGTGTTAAATAAAATTGAAGCTGCGGGGACTTGGAACGCTGGTCGTACGGTTTTTGACCACTCGACGAGCACCATTGCGGGGGCGGTTGAATAGAACGTTGCACTTAACATGCTGTCGGGCCCCATACATCGATAGTTCACCGGACCTTTTGATGCCACACCGGATCGCAGCGCATCTTGCCCGCTGCTTCCAATGCGCTCGAATTCGTAAACCCCCTTGCCATCCATGAGGGACAAAAGGAGATGATCATCTCGGATCTGATACGACGTAATCAGTTCCAGATCCTGGCCCAGGCGTTCATTTGAGGACCCCGGCGGACACATTGCGCGCGTCAGCGCCACGGGACCGAATTGAATTTGGTTCGGAGCAGATGTTTTCCAGGCGCCAACTGCGCGATTACAATCGATTCGAGCGCTCAGGCTGCCATCGCTCCCGAACGAAATGGTGTACTTCGTTTTGTCGTCAGGCGATGCGGATTCGCCGTTCGCGCCCCGGAACTGTACAAGCTGCCATGAAGTATTGGCCAAATCCGTCTTTTGCCGCGGTTGCGCGTGTAAACAGGCAGCCGCGGCTAAAAGCGCCCGAACGTGAGTTGACTTGCTCCAATTACTCACCTACCGGAGCTCCTTGGCGTATCTCCTTAGGTGACAATCTAGACAGCAGAGCGATTAACTGCGCGCCGCCCGGAGTCGGCTGGAGATTTGGGTCGCGAACAATCTGCCTCGTCGTCAGCCGCTTGCCGTACAGTCTCTGATTCGAATCAATGTCCTGTCTTAGGGTGGCTCCCTTGAGCGAGACACCAGCGAACACGCCGCGAGAGCGGGACCAGGAAAGAATCTGGGCCCGCATCAGGGCATCCGTTTGGGCCGTGGTCGCGCGGCCAACCGGACCCGCCGCCGCTTCCGCTGCTCCGCCCAGCGTGAACTTGCTGGCCATCAGTCCGTCCACGCCCCTGGTATTCATCACCAGCATGATGACATCGGTTGCCATCCCTCCTGCTTGAAAACCAAAGCTGCCGCCCTCGATACGAACCGTCGCGGGCGCGCTCCAGCCCTCCTTGGTGGTATTCCGGCACGAGAGATAGCCTTTACCATACTGAGCTCCGAGGACGAAAGCGCCTTTTACTAAGCTAGGGATAATGACGATGCAATGAGCCCTGTCGAGCAGATTCTGAGGGATCGCCCTATCGGGTGTTCTCATCACTTCATCGAGCACTGCCGTAGCATCTTCCAAGCGTTGTGTGTGCTTACCCGCTTCCACGCCTTGTTCGTGCTTATCCGCGCCGAACGCGGCAGGAATGCTGAGGGCCATGAGAAGGGCACAAAGCTTCATATAACTGCCTCCTACGTCTGTCCAACTTGCGGCTGTTACGGTCCGCGAATCCGCCCTCTACCCCTATGAGAGCCAGAGAGCTTCCCGCGTTTCGGGAGCGCATTCTGGCGGCGACGGCAACGAATCTAGTTCGTCACGTCGTCCGTGCGGCTATCTTCCCTCACCGGCACGTATAACTCGTACCACCATTTTTGCGCCGCGCTGTTTTCGTATTTCTTCAGCGCGTCCAAGCTCTCGAATTCCATGACAATAGCTTGCTTGAATCCCTCCTGGCCTTGGTACCTGACGTTTCTTGTCCATACCCGCTTTAGACCGGGAAACTTCGCAGGAAGCTGCTGGACCGCATCCACCACGGCCTTGATCTGCTCCGGCGTTGCGTCCACTTTCCACTTGACCTGAATAATGTGAATGACTGTGGAAGGCGCTTCACCCCAAGCCGCCGCCGCAAACAGGAATAAGCACAATATGATCCCAAGAGCCGTTTTCATATTCCCGATGATGCCATGCTCCTCAAACCCGCGACGCCATTAACCCGGGTGGAGCAGGCTTTAGCCTGCAACCTGGGCTTCAGCCCAGGCCAGTGCGCGAGCTGAAGCTCCCGTTGCAGGCTAAAGCCGGGCTAAAGCCTGCTCCGCCTCTGACGGGCCGGCGGCGGCCGCACGAGGCTGGTTTTGGCGCGCCGCTTCTGCCCTGTGACGCTGTAACTTCGCGGAACTCGCACGGTACTTACACCGTAGATAGGAGAAAGAGGAGACCTTATGCGAACGCGCCTCGGCATTGCGACTTTAGCGAGTATCTCTGTGCTGCTGCAAAGCTGCGCCGAATTGGCGCTGGATGGCGCATGGAATTCCGCCCAGGAGGATTTCCACTACACTTACCCGCTGAATGCCGGCGGCCGGCTCGAAGTCGAAAACCAGAACGGACTGATCGACATTTCGGGCTGGGATCAGAACATGGTGGATATCACCGGGACCAAATACGCTTCTACCTCAGACCGGCTGAAGGAGCTGCGAGTCGAGACCTCCACCTCCCCCGGCTCGGTGAGCGTGCGCACGGTCCGCTCCGATTCCCTGTGGGGAAACGGAGGAGTGCGCTATTCAATCCGCGTGCCGCGGCGTACGGAGCTTTCAAGAATCGTGAGCTCCAACGGCCGGATTCAGATCGATGGCGTGGAGGGTACGGCTCGCCTGCGTACATCCAATGGAGCGATCCGCGCGCTCGGGGCGAAGGGCGCGCTCGAGGCCGAGACATCTAATGGCGCTGTGGAGGCGACCGATATAAGCGGCCCGGCGACCGTGCACACCTCGAATGGAAGAATCGAACTCACGTTTGACACTGTTGCAGAGGTTCGCGCCGGCACGTCGAACGGCGCGATCACTCTGCGGCTCCCGGCGGGCGCGGGCGCGGCGGTCCGCGCCCGCACGTCGAATGGCGCCATTCAGTCGGACTTCGACGTTACTGCCCATGGCGTCATCTCCAAACACCGGCTGGAAGGCACCCTTGGCGCCGGCGGCCCGCTGCTGGATCTCAGCACATCCAATGGCCCGATCCGGGTTTTAAGGCGCTAGCGCGCGGCTCCGCCGTCGTTTGCCGGCGCGCCGTTCGCTGCATCGCCAGAGGTTGCGCCCGCGGAAAACTGCTCCGCGGCGCCGGCGGAAAAAGCGTTGCCCGTGAGATTCATCGCAACGCCTCCTCCGCCGCTCCCTGGCGCTTCTCCTCCCGATAAGCCGCCGCTTGCCACGCCGGAACTGAGCGCAGCGCCCGGCGCTCGCGTCAGGCTAGAAGCCTGAAAGAGTTCATCTGGTAACTCGACAGTAAATCGCATGGCAGCCTCCTTCAAGCGATAATCGCGTACCGCGCCTCAAACTGCACGTTCGCGGCCGTCAGATTGGTGATCGTAATCCAGTAAGTGACGTGCGCGGGATCGGCGCGCTCAATTGCGACGTTCCAATCCACCTCGGCCGCACCGGGGCGGGCCGTATCCGGCACCACTTCCCACAGCACGTGCTGGTTTGCGTCCCAATTGAAGGTGAACCAGCGCTGCGTCTGGCTCGGCGATAGCGTTCCGCGAAATTGAACTCCCGTTGTCATGGTGCTTCTCCTTTTCTCGTTATTGAAAATGTTAAATTCGGCCCAGAACGCAGTAGCGTCCTTCAAACGTGACAGGTACCGGAGTCAGGTTGGTGACCGTGATCCAGTACGTCAAATAGTTCCCGGATGCCCGCTCGATAGCGACGTCCCAAGTGAGTTCCGCCGCTCCAGGCCGCGGAACCGTAGGCAGCATTCGCCACACCACCAGCTCCCATTCGTTCCAATTAAAGGTGAACCAGCGCGCGGACGAGTTCGCGGCCACCGTGCCGGTCCACTGCACGCCGATACGCGGATATGCGTAGTTGGGCCATGCCGGAACGGCGCACGCCGCTGCCTGATTCGACCAGAAGGACTGAACGGTGACTCCGTTCAGCACTCCCGTAGACGAGCAAACGTCGCCGATCTCGCACCAGCCGCCCTGGTTGCAAGTGCCCGCTACACCGAGCCACGCGCTGCCTTCCGGATCGGTCGCCGACTCAACCACTTCGTGGCTCAAAATCGTGGTGATGGACCCGAGGTTGCCGTTGTTGGTGATCCAGGCGAAATGGATTCTTTGTCCCGCGCGCGTGTAGTACGTGTGCTCCCCAATAAAATTGGCATTGCTGGAACTCACTCCCTGCGGCATGATCACGCAATACAGCGTCTGGTTGTCAACGTCCGGACCGGGGATGGTTCCGGCGGTGATTTGGCCGTCGATGAAGTTGCTAACCTGCGAATCGGTGAAGCTGTTGGGCGGGTTGGATGAGGTGATGACGGCGGAGCCGCGCACAAATCCGCGTCCAATTCCGCGGTATTGCGCAAGTCCGGTCATGTATGAGCTAACCATCATGTTTTGGCAGGCCGCGGTAATTTGCGCCGCGGACGGATTAGGGTTGGCGGTCCAGGCATTGCCCCAGTAAATCAGGAACACCTGCGTAACTTGCAATACCGTGCCGCCGTTGTCCACGAATTTCGCGGCTGCTCCAGCGCCCCCGAGCGGCGCCACGCTCGGCTCAATGACGCACGCCTCCCCAGCGTACAGTCCTGAATGAACTACACCGCCGTGTACCTCGGGCGCTTCAACCGCTTTTGTCGGCATACATTTTCCTCCTTAATTCGGACGATTTTTTGAAAAGCAATAACGGTGGTGCATGGCGGCTGCCACTGCCTTAACCCACGATTTACTGCAAAATCGCGCGCGATAAGCCGCAAAACGCAAACCGATCGGGTAGAGACTATCCGATTGGGTTGTGGGGCAAGATGCAATCCTGCGCGCGATTGCCAATCGCGCTGTTCGGGGTTGGCAGGAACGCCGCAAGCCTCCGACTCCAGTTAGATAGACTGTTTACTCATGCCTATCGCGACGATCAACCCCGCCACGGGGCAACTGCTTAAGAGCTTCGAGCCTCTCACGCCTCAACAGATCGAAGCCAAGCTGCAACTCGCATCCGAAACATTTCCGAAGTTCCGCGCCCTGAGCTTTGCGGAGCGCTCGCGCATGATGGGCAAAGCCGCGGAAATCATCGAACAGGGCAGGGAAGAGCTCGGCCGCCTGATGACAACCGAGATGGGCAAGACGTACCGGTCCGCCGTGGACGAAGCCGTCAAATGCGCCTGGGCATGCCGGTATTATGCGGAAAACGCAGAACGGCTTCTGAAAGACGAAATCGTAGAAACCGGCCCGGCTAGAACTCTCGTCCGTTACCAGCCGCTGGGAGTAGTGCTGGCCGTGATGCCGTGGAATTTCCCTTTATGGCAGGCGTTTCGGTTCATCGCGCCGGGCTTGATGGCTGGAAATGTCGGTTTACTGAAGCATGCTTCGAATGTTCCTCAGTGCGCCCTCAAAATCGAAGAGATTTTGCACGAAGCCGGATTTCCTGAAGGCGCGTTTCAAACGCTCCTGATCGGCGCGAACCAAGTGGAACCGGTTCTTAACGATCCGCGCGTTGCTGCCGCAACGCTCACCGGGAGCGAGGGCGCCGGAGTTCAAGTCGGCGTCGCGGCAGCGAAGAACATCAAGAAGGTGGTTCTCGAATTAGGCGGCAGCGATCCGTTCATCGTAATGCCGAGCGCGAAACTAGAAGACGCCATCGCCACGGCCGCGAAAGCGCGGGTGATCAATAACGGCCAGTCGTGCATCGCCGCGAAGCGCTTCATCGTTCATGAGCACATCGCGGACGAATTCGAGCGCGGCTTTGTTGCGAAAATGGAAGCTTTAAAAATCGGGGATCCGATGGACGCATCCACGGACGTCGGGCCTCTCTCTTCCGCCGAAGCGGTCAAATCGCTGCACGAAGCCGTATGCGCCAGCGTAAAAGCCGGAGCTCGCGTGCTGACCGGAGGCAAGCCTCTGGAATGTTCGGGCAGTTATTACGCGCCCACTGTGCTTACAAACATCCCGACGGAGTGTCCGGCCTACCGCGAGGAGTTGTTCGGCCCTGTCGCTTGCGTCTTTCGCGCCAAAGATATTGGCCAGGCAATTGCAATCTCGAACGACACGCGATTCGGGTTGGGCGCGAGCGCCTGGACGAATGATCCGCGCGAGCAGGAACGGTTCGCGAACGAAATCGAAGCCGGCATGGTATTCATCAACAAAATGGTCGCTTCCGATCCGCGCTTGCCGTTCGGAGGAGTTAAGGCTTCCGGGCATGGCCGCGAATTGGGCGTGCACGGAATTCACGAGTTCACGAATATAAAAACTGTTTGGATCGAGGGCTAATTGGCAAACATTGGATTCGTCGGTCTTGGCACGATGGGCGGCAACATGGTGGACCGCCTGCTCGCCAAAGGCCACACTGTTACCGGATACAACCGCACGCGCGGGAAGGCGCAGTGGCTTATCGATAAGGGCATGAAGTGGGGGGAGTCGCCGCGCGCGGTCGCCGAAACTTCCGGCGTGACCTTTTGCATGGTTACCAATTCGAAAGCTCTCGAAGAAGTCGCCGGGGGCGAAAACGGATTGCTCGCGGGCCTCAGCGCCGGAAAATATTTTGTGGATATGAGCACCGTCGCCGCTGCGGCCAGCCGCGATTTGGCTGCGAAGGTCCGCGCCAACGGCGCTGATATGGTGGACGCGCCGGTTTCCGGCAGCGTCATCACGCTTCAGCAAGGCAAGCTTTCCATTATGGTCGGTGGGCGCAAGGAGGCTTTCGAAAAGCTGAAACCGCTGCTGCTCGATATCGGGCCGAAGGTCACGCACGTGGGCGATAACGGGCTCGCCCTCGTGATGAAGATTGCAACCAATCTAAGCCTGATGGTGCAAATGCTGGCATTCTCGGAAGGCGTTCTCCTCGCCGAAAAAAGCGGAATCCCGCGCCACATCGCCGTCGAGGTGTTGACAAACAGCGTCGTCGGCTCGCCGATGGTCCAGTATCGTGGTCCGTTCGTCCTCAAGATGCCGGAAGAAGCGTGGTTCAACGTCAACATGATGCAGAAGGACATGTTGCTGGCGCTCGAGCTCGGGCGGCAGGTGGATGTGCCTTTGCCGACCACGGCCGTGTCCAATGAGTATCTGACGGCCGCTCGGGCAATGGGCCTGGTGGACAAGGATTTCGCGATAGTATTTGAGGTACTGGCCCGCATGTCAGGAGTGGCGTCGGGGGTGCGGGAGGGATAAATATGGCTCTAAAAACGTATGGATCGATGGCGGTCGATTGGGAGCAGCGTATCGACCTGGACCGCTTGCGCAAGGACCGCCTCGCGCGCGCCCAGGCGCTGCTGAAGAAGTCCGAATTGGGCGCGCTCCTGTGCTTCGACATGAACAATGTGCGCTATATTACCGCCACGCACATCGGCACCTGGGCGCAGGACAAGATCAGCCGTTTCACGCTTCTTCCGCAGAACGATGATCCCATCCTCTGGGATTTCGGCTCGGCCGCAAAGCATCATCAGCTTTACTGCCCGTGGCTGGGCGGGGGGCGCTCGCGCGCGGGAATTCCGCTGCTGCGAGGCGCGATGTCGCCGGAGATGGGACGCGCCGAAGATGTCGCCCGCAAAATCAAGATCGAACTCGAAATGCGAGGCCTGCATAGGGAGCCTGTTGGGGTCGACATCGTCGAGCCGCCGATTCTTTTCGCGCTCCAGCGCGAAGGCATCACCGTCGTGGATGGCCAGCAGCTTATGTCCGATGCGCGCGAGATTAAAACGCAAGATGAAATGGCGCTGCTGAATCATTCCGCCATGATGGTGGACGCCGCCTACGACGAACTCTACCGCGCCATGAAGCCCGGCATGCGGGAGAACGAAGCCGTCGGGCTGGTGAACAAAGTTCTATACGATCTTGGCTCGGAGTATGTGGAAGGCGTGAACGCCATTTCCGGCGAGCGCTGTAACCCCCATCCGCACGTGTTTTCCGACCGCGTGCTCCGCCCCGGCGATCCCGTTTACTACGACATTCTGCACTCCTACATGGGATACAGAACGTGTTATTACCGGTGTTTCACCATCGGGTATGCATCGCGGGCCATGATCGACGCCTACAAGCGGTGCCGCGATTATCTGGATGCTGCAATCGCTTTAGTACGTCCGGGTCGAACGACAGGCGAAATCGCGGCTGTGTGGCCAAAAGCCCAAGAGTTTGGGTTTCCTGATGAAGAGGCCGCGTTTGCGCTGCAATACGGGCACGGCATCGGCCTGGCGATTTGGGAGAAGCCCGTCATTAGCCGGCTGGTTTCGCTGGATCATCCTCACGAAATCAAGCCCGGAATGGTGTTCGCGCTCGAGACACTGTGGCCCTCGAAAGACGGGTGGAGCGCGGCGCGAATCGAGGAAGAAGTCGTGGTAACCGAAACGGGCCATGAAGTGATTACGCGGTTTCCGGCAGAGGAACTGATGGTGGCCGGAGCGCACTATTTCACCTTCCGCGGACAGCTCCCGACGACGCGCGAGCATGAGGCGCCGCCGAGTCCGGGCGTTCTTGAAATGATCGAGGCCAGCGCCCGGCAGGAGCAGGTCGCTGTACCAGGCGATTAATCAGCAGCGTCAACCGGGAATTGGAAACAAGGTTGCAGCATCGTAGTTTTCGGATATGACGAACATATGAACACGGGCTCGTTTTCGGCTTTACCGGACCCGGCCCTATTTGAGCCGAATCCGCACTTTGCGGACGCGGTAAATCGGAACATCATTCAATCCGAGATTGAGGGCGGTGTTCATATGCGCGATCTCCTGCCCGGGTCCGTAGTATCTATCCAAACGTTGAACCACATGTACAAGATGGTGGTCCTGGGAGAAGATACCGCGCTCATCTCCGGCCACCCGGCATTTTGTCCCGACCCAACCGAAGTGCGCATTCACGGATGCACTTGGGGCGGGTCGATGCTGCGCAGCAAATTCCTGGGACGCGGAATGCATCTGGAATTCGAGCACCCGGTGTATAAAACCATTCTGACTTCGCGGATTCTGGACATCCAAGCCACCGAGGCGCGGCAGAGCGGGAACCACGCCGCGCGTGCTTGAATTCAGCTGACCAACCCGGCCTGCATCGCCAAACGCACCAGTGACGCGCTTTCGTGACAGTTCATCTTTTCCAAGATGTGCGACCGGTGACACACGGCGGTTTTGAAACTGATGCCTAACCGCGAAGCTATACTCTTCGTATTCAAACCTTCAGCGATTAGACGAAGGACTTCGATTTCGCGCTGCGTAAGCCTTTCCAACTGCCCGGCGGGAGGCGTTTTGCGAGACGGATGAACACCATCGCCCTTATGCCGGCCACGCAAAATATCGGTGAGCTGCTTGCAATTGGACCGCAAGGAATCGCGTTGATTTCTGAGATCCGAGCAATTGGACTGCAGGGAAGCACGCTCATTTTCGTTCTTTTCCATAATCTCACCCAGCCTGCGTTTGGCATCGGCAATATCCTCGAGCAGAGAGGCAATCTCTAACTCTTGCGCGATCGTCAGAGCCAGGGCATGTTCCATATAGTTTTAACCCTTTAAGAAATTCTACATCAGAATTTCATTCGATCAAATGTTTTTTTGGCGCAGTGAGCATTACGCCTTTTTTGGCAGATGAATCGGATGATTTTCCATTAGGCACGTCGGATTCGGGCGCATGTGCTTCGTTCGACGCCACGGATTTTGTTGCCTTTTTCGTTTATGCTGAGGTTGCACGACTTCTCCCGCGGCTTACATTCCGTCATCGGATAAAGATCCGATTTCAAAGCGTTCGCGTACAGATTTATAATCTTAATTCGTTAGGCTTTTCCTCGGAATCACTAGCCGCAGGTCAGTTACTTCCTCGGCGGAAGTGGATTGTACGAGCACCCTTTCACCTTCTACAACGGAGACAGCGGTGACACGAGCGAAGTTTCGACTTTCTACTGCCACTTTCGGAATCACATTGAGAGAGGGCAAAATGCGCCCGATCCTGGTTCCTAGGGATTCTGTGATCGAAGTCCTTGATTTGCAACAAAACGCGCAGCGGATGCTGAACGCCGATTGGGACGGTGTTCTCGTAAAGCTCTTCGCGCAAGACATTCAGGAACGCGGGGAATTACTGCAATACTTCACCGCGGCAAACGGCTAAAAGCCGGGACGCGAGTGAGATGCGAGCTGCCCTGTATGCAAACCCGCCTCCGCGAGCATGCAATTATTTCTTCAATGCGTCAATCGTTTCCGGAAAAGTCAGTATTTACATCTTCCACTTTGTTAAAAAATATCGTTAAACAGTTTCCGAAAAAACTTCGTATCCAGATGTCCAGGCGGCAATTCGGCTCATAAACGTAAGACAAGTACTGGCCTTGCAACTGGGTGTGAGCCTAGCCACCTTCTCAGGCTGCACACAACGGTAACGAATCTGCATTCAATAAACCCGGCGGAAGCCACTCCTAAGACGCAGGATTGTGCAGTAACATTTCCGGTTTGGCGATAACATTTTCGGAGATATTACGAGGCGTCGGGTGCGCCTTTTCTCGGATCTCTTCGCCCGGCCGCAGCGAAACGTGCCCTCGCTCAGGCCCCACCAAATAGCGAGATCGGGTCACATGCGGGTTCGATGCGAAACTGCAATTACTCCGCCAGGAATCGATGCACCAGCTGAACCGCCACCGAGCCCTCGCCCACCGCCGAGGCGACGCGCTTCACGCTCTTCGAGCGTACATCGCCAACGGCAAAAACTCCCGGCACGCTGGTTTCGAACAAGTACGGCTGCCGCCGCAGCGGCCAACGCGCCGCTTTGAGATCTTCGGCCGAAAGGTCGGCGCCCGTTTTGATGAACTCCTTCTCGTCAAGCGCCACGCATCCGTTAAGCCAGGCTGTATTCGGTCTCGCTCCCGCCATAGAAAACAAGTGGCGGATGGTGTGTGTCTCAGTGGCTCCGGTCTTGAGGTTCTTCCAGGCAACGCGCTCGAGGTGTTCTCCCCCCTCGAGCCCTACAACCTCCGTGAACGGCCGAAGTGTAATCGAGGGCGACTCTTCGATCCGGCGGATCAGATACCGTGACATGCTATCGGTCAGGCCCGGGCCGCGCACCAGAATGTGCACATGTTTGGCGAGGCTTGACAGAAACACAGCGGCCTGCCCCGCCGAATTGCCGCCTCCGACGATGGCCACCTCCTCTCCGCTACAGAGCTGACCTTCCATCTGAGTCGCGCCATAGTATACGCCGACACCCTCGAACCGGCTTAAATTCGGAAGCGCCAGCTTGCGGTATTCGGCGCCCGATGCGACGATCAGCGTACGGCCCTGCACGGGTTCGTTGTCGACGCAATCTACAACGAATGGGCGGCGATCGCACCTCAGCCCCTTTGCCACCCGGGCGATTGCGACTTGGGCCCCGAACTTCTCAGCTTGAATGAAAGCTCGCCCCGCGAGCTCTTGGCCGGTGATGCCGGTGGGGAAGCCCAAATAGTTTTCAATGCGGGAACTGGATCCGGCTTGGCCGCCCGGGGCGGTGCTCTCCAGCACCAGCACGCCGAGGCCTTCGGAAGCCGCGTAGACCGCCGCGGCCAGCCCTGCCGGCCCTGCGCCGACCACCACCAAATCGTAAATCCGGTGCTCGTCGATTTCCGCATTGAAGCCCAGGCAGCCGGCCACTTGCGCATTGCTTGGATTCGTTAAGGCGGGACGCTCGGGGCACATGAGCACCGGAATTTGGTCCAGGCTCACCCCGAACTGCTGCAGCAATTCTTCTACGCCGGCGTCGCGCTCCAGTTCCAGATATGTGTATGGATGGCCGTTGCGCGTTAAAAACTCCTTCAAGCGAAGGGTGTCCGCGGAATATCGCGATCCGATCAAAATAAGATCGCCCCAGCTTTGCGCAATCAACGCCGTGCGGCGCCGCACAAACGCGCGCAGAAAAATCTCACTCAGCTCCGGATCGGTCTGAACGATGTTGCGCAGCGTTGGCTGGTCGATTTCCAGGAGCTCGGTATCCACTACCGCGCGCGTGCGAACCAGCGTTGGGCGGCCCGCCAGCATGTTGACCTCGCCGGTGAACTGCCCGGCTTCATGCGCTGCGATGCCGATCTCGCCGTGACCCGCCGGGCTGACCACTTCCAGGCGGCCTTTAAGCACTACGAATAAGCTTCGAACGGCTGTGCCCGGCTCGAAGATCACCTCGCCTGCCGCAACTCTCCGGCGCTTGCCGACCGGCGTCAGCCGGTTGATTTGAGCCTCGGTCAGCTTCGGAAAAATCGAATTATGGTCTGCTTCGGGTGTGGGCGGCGGCATGAGATTCGACGCTAATGGCCGGTCGTTAAAACTACGCGGAATCTGGCGTCTCCCTTCATCATCCGCTCATAGCCTTCGGAGGCGCGCTCCAACGGGAGAATTTCATTCATGGATCGCACACCGGTCAGAACGCTGAATGCCAGAGTGTCTTGCGAATCGATCGATGTCCCGGAATACCAGCCCTTGACCGAGCGTCTGCCGCTTAGCAACTGGAAAGGGGAGACTTCGAGCGAAGCCGCGGCGCCGATGACCATCAATGTCCCGTTTATCCCGAGGCCGCCAATTACCGATGTCATCGCATCTCCGGACGTGACGGTTGCCAGGATTACTTGCGCGCCGCCCAGCTTCAGAAGCTCGGCCGCGGGGTCCTGGGCTTTACTGTCGATGTATTGCAGAGCGCCGAGTTTTCGGGCTAGCGCCTCTTTATCGCGTCCTCGCGCGATGGCAATGGTTTTGTAACCCATCTTCGCGGCAAACTGCACGCCGAGATGACCGAGCCCGCCGAGGCCGAGAACCGCGACGACTTCGCCGGGGCGTGCCCCGCTGTTGCGGAGACAGTTGTAGGTGGTGACTCCCGCGCACATCAGCGGCGCCCCATCGGCCGCCGGCAAATCCTCGGGGACGTGCGCCAGCGCCTCGGAGCGCGCGATGGTGTAATCGGCGTAGCCGCCGTCGCTGGTTATGCCGGTGATGTAGGTAGCCGTCTGGCAACCGAAGAAGTTGCCGCGCCGGCATGCGTCGCAATAGCCGCAATATCCTCCATTCCAGCCGATTCCCGCCCGATCGCCGATCGCCCAACCGGACACGTCAGATCCGAGTGCGTCAACGATGCCGATTACTTCGTGCCCCGGAACACGCGGGTACGACAGGCCGGGGAAATGGCCGTCCTTCACAATAGAATCGCTGTGGCAGATTCCGCACGCTTGGATCTTGACGCGTGCGGACCCGGCGGCCGGCTCCGGAATGTCGCGTTCAACAAGTTCGAAAGGGCCGCCGGCACGGGACACCTGAATCGCGCGCATTTTGGGCATATTTGCTCCTTCATCGGAAAAATAGGCCTAGCGAACGAAGCACGTTTGGACTGACTGCAAGCAAGCCAGGATCGTCTGCACCACGCAGTCGTCACCCATGGCCGAATTGACCATCAAGTGAAAATACGGGCGAGGCGGCCATTCCACCCCGAAGTTTTGTTTGATGAAGTCCGCGCGCTCCACGTCTACCGTTTCTGCGAGTTCAATGGCCTCTTTCTCGCTATAACCAGCCGCTTGCAGCCTGCGGACCTTCTCCTCAAACGGAGCGTAAATGAATACATTCAATGCATCGGGTGAATCGTGGAGATAATACGCGGAGCCGCGGCCGACAATCACGCAATTTCCTTCCCTGGCCGCGTTCATCACAAGTTGTTCGGTGATGGCGCGAATGCCCTCAGCATCGGCGAGCTTCAGCCTGGGCGTGCTGAGGCTACCCTCAAAACTGCCGCGCAGAAAGGATTTCATCAAGCGGTAGGAGAGCGGATCGGGTCGTTCCTCGCGCTCCTGCACGAGCGTTTTTTCACACTCTAAAGAACGCGCGATTTCAGTGGTGAGGGCCTGGTCCCACAATTTCCAGCCCAGACGCTGGGCAACTTTCTCGGCGATTACATTCGCGCCGCTTCCATATTCACGGTCGATGGTTAGGACGTTGATCATAGTGCCTCACTCGACTCGTTTACTTGCCTTTTTCAGGCGCCATCCCGATACGCCGGCTGCGAAATCGGAACGAACAGCAACCCCAAGCCAAAGGATTGCACGATTCGCGAACCAACGGCGGGTTACAAGGTGTGGGGCAGCCTAAAGGCTGCCCCACCCGTTTGTCTTTCAGATCTCGCGAGGTTTGACTTTCAGATCCTCCGGCGGCGACATTAGAAATAGACCTGCCTGTTTATGAAATTTGCAATTCTGCCTGTTCTGGCCTTATTCGTTTGTGCTTGCTCTGAAACGCCTACCGAGACCAAAACCAAGACTCCCGAGAAACCGCCCGAACCGATCACCGGACGACAAGCCTTCCAATACACGTATCCGTCCGCCCGCATGTGGGCTCCCGACGCCGAGCCGCTCACCGTCCAAAGCCTCAACCTGGAGAAAGTGACATCGGAGGACGGGAAAGCCGGAGCATGGGAGATAGTTTATGTTTCCATGCAGCTCGGCCGCGCGCGTACGTATAGCTGGAGCGCGATCGAACTGGATAACTTGCATAAGGGTGTTTTTGGGGGCGCCGATGAAGCATGGCGCGGGCCCGTTGGGCAGCAGCGGCCTTTTCCATCTCAAGGCTTGAAAATCGACACGCCCGAGGCATTGAACACCGCAACCAAAGAGGCCGCGAAATACCTGAGCAAGCCCGGAGAAAAGCCACCCATCACTTTTTTGCTCGAATCCACGCCGCGCTTTCCGAATCCTGTTTGGCGCGTACTCTGGGGTCCTTCGGTGTCGGCGGCGAAATATAGCGTGACCGTCGATGCCACAACCGGCGATCCGCTAGCCCGCGATTGATCGTGGGGTACAACACGGGTCTGTGATAACATTCCGACACGAAACGTCGATAGAGTGCATATGTACGACTCTCTACCTGATGCCGATGCTGTCCTAGCCCAGTTCAACCGCTTGATGCAGGAAATCCTGCGCGGGACGATGAATCGCAACACCTTCCGGCCCTGGGAGGTGGAACTGCTCCTGGATATAGATGGGTGCAATCTGGGCGATGGCGCCAAGCGCGAGGCGCTCAAACGCTATCAGCGGGCGGTCCAGCGGCATATGGAAAAAGGCGCGCGCCTGCCATTCAAGCTCTCGGAGTATTTGGAGTCCGTTAGAGCCAAGCGTGCCGCGCGGTCGCAAAACGATGGAGGCCGAACGGCCCCGGCGGTGGACGGCCGCATGGTTGTGGTCTAGGGATTGTGGTCTATCGATCTAAGCGTAACCCACGCGGACGCAGATGGGCCTGTCACAAGTTATCCTGAAGTCGAGGAGTAACCCTTATGGCTTGTGGGGGCGGTATGGGCGGCGGCCCTTTGATCGTGGAAGAGAACAAGACCGGACGCAAAGTGTTTTGCGTGAAATTCCAACGCGAAATGCCGGGGCTCGATGAGGTTCCCTTCGACAATCATCCGTTAGGTCAGCGGATCTACGAAAATGTCTCGAAAGAGGCCTGGAAGATGTGGCTCGAACAGATGAAAATGATCATGAACGAGTACCGCCTTAATCTCGGCACCCAGGAAGCCCAAGAGTTTCTGCTCAAGCAGATGGAAGACTATTTCTTCGGCGAGGGCGCTGCTTTACCGCCGGGCTACGTTCCTCCCCGATCGAAGAATTAACGGCAGAGGAACTAAGCGCCACGGTGCCTCGCGGGCTTCGATCCTACGTTCTTCTCTTTGTATTCCTTTCGGTCCTTTACCACTCCAATCTCCGGCCCATCGCTTCCGGCGATTCGCTGCCTGCTTCCCTGATCCCGTTTTCCGTTCTGCTGGATGGATCGGTGCGCCTGGATCGTTTCGGCCCCTATTTGGACGAGCACGTGGCGTACGAATCGTCGGTGATCCAGAAAAGCGGGGGACATTGGTATAGCTGGTACCCGATCGCCGGCCCCGTGATCGCCACGCCGTTGTACCTGCCGATTGTCAGTGTTCCTTTGGTCCGCCAATTGTCTGCCGGTTCGCTGGTCGCATTCGCGCGAATGTTTGAAAAGGTGATTGCCGTCGCGCTGGCGGCAGGATCGGCTCTGGCGCTTTTGTTTTTGCTGCAACGGATCGCGCCGGGCATGGCTTGGCCGCTAACGGCGTTATTCGCCATCGGCACCGGGAATTGGTCCACATCCAGTCAAGCTTTATGGCCGCATACGTTCGGAGTCCCGGCCATCCTCGGCTGTTTTTACGCGGTGGAGCGCTTCAGTTCACAACACACGCAATCGTCGGCGTGGCAATGGACGGCTGGCATATTCGCGGCCTTCGCTCTGGCGATCCGGCCTACCAATGTGGCCCTTC
This sequence comes from Bryobacterales bacterium, assembly GCA_019261985.1. GTDB lineage: Bacteria > Acidobacteriota > Terriglobia > Bryobacterales > Bryobacteraceae > Palsa-187. Next base: position 18,374 of record JAFAQY010000053.1, read on the forward strand.
TGCCCGCGCTCGCAATCGTGCTCTGGATTCAGCGGGCGCGAGTCGCGGATTATGCGCGCATCTTCGTGCCTGCGCTGGTCGCCGCCGGCCTGGTAATCAGTTACAACATCGCCGTATTCGGCCGCGCGTTGGGCGGATATCAGGCGAAGGCAAACACTGATTTCTTTTCCGGACTCGCCGGCATTCTCGCAAGCCCGGGACGAGGCCTTCTGATTTATACGCCCGTCGCGGTATTCGCGGTCTGCGCCTTTTTTCCCGGCGCTGGCGAACTGCGCCGCAAGCACAGGCCGCTTGTGGCCGCGGCGGCCGTCTTCATGGTCGCGCAGATTGCGATTATTTCTGTGTGGCCGGTGTGGTGGGGCGGGTACTGCTGGGGTCCGCGGCTGCTGACCGAAATTTTGCCTTCCATGATGGTACTGATCGCCATCGGTATGCCTGTAATTCACGGCCCCCTGAAATGGGTCTTTGTCGCAGCCGCTGTTTATGGTTGCTTCATTCAGGCGCTCGGTGTTTACTGCTACCCGAAGGGCCGCTGGGATCACTTACCTGTCAGCGTCGATAACGCACCCGCGCGCCTATGGAATTGGACGGACAACCCGATCGGCAGAACCATCGGCGGCGGCATCGCCTGGGAACCTTATGCAATCGTCGCGGCGGGTGCCCGAGGCGGATTGCCGGCCGCCGCTCAGGAGCTTCAGCGATTGGGAATCAATGCCTATTGAGCGGCAGAGAGCCAGAGCGGCCCCGGTTGCGTCAGAAAACGGCGTGCTGACTTTTCGCGCCGAGCCGGCTGACGTAGGCAAGCGGCTCGATCATTTTCTTCAAGACAAAATGACAACGTATAGCCGCTCCCGTCTGCAAGCGTGGATCAAAGAGGGGCGCGCGCTGGTTGATGGCCAAGCCGCGAAAGCATCCCACCTGCTTAAGGCACGGGAACGCGTCGATGTCTCACCCGGTAAATTGCCGCCCCTGCGCGCCGAGCCCGAAGATCTTCCTGTCAAAATCCTCTACGAAGACGAAGCCGTCATCGCCATCGATAAGCCTGCCGGGCTGATCGTCCACACCGGCGCGGGCGCTCACTCGGGCACCCTGGTGAACCGTCTGGTTCATCATTTCCATTCCCTGTCCGCCGCCGGCGGCGAGCTTCGCCCGGGAATCGTGCACCGACTCGACAAGGAGACCAGCGGAGTCCTGCTCGTCGCGCGCACGGATGCCGCGCACCGCGCGCTGGCTGGGCAATTCGCGAGCCGTACCGTGGAAAAGATCTATCTCGCCCTGGTGCACGGGCGCATTCGCGGCGAGGCCGGACGCATAACCCGGCCCATCGCGCGAGATCCCGTCCGCCGCGTTCGGATGACCGTCCGGCTTGGCTCCGGCCGCCCCGCGCTCACGGAGTATCGGGTGTTGGAGCGCTTCGATAAATACACTTTCCTTGAAGTGCGGATCGGCACCGGACGCACGCATCAGATTCGCGTGCACCTGGCGAGTGAAGGTCATCCAGTCGCCGGCGACCGGCTATACGGAGCTCCGCCGGCAAATCGCATGTTTCTGCATGCCTGGAGGATTACGTTCACCACGCCGGCTATCGGAGAGCGTGTAAGTGTTGAAGCGCCGCTGCCCGAAGAGCTTGAGCAGTGGCTTTCAAGTCTACGTATAATTTAGGTAGCATTTAATGAAGTTCCCGACTTTCGTTATTTTGGCTGCTGTTCCATTGCTGGCGCAAACACCGCAAGCGCCAAACAGCCAACCTCCCCAACAGGCTGTCGAACTAGACGATCAAAGCCCCATCCGCTTCGATGTCACCCGCGTCGGCGTCCTGTTCACCGTCTCGGATAAAAAGGGCCGCTTCATCACGGACCTCACGAAAGACGAGTTTGAGATCAGCGAGAACAAGAAGCCGCAAAAGATCGCCGAATTCACCGCGGAGAGCGATTTGCCGCTGCGATTGGCGATTCTGATCGATACCAGCAACAGTATCCGCGAGCGATTCAAGTTCCAGCAGGAAGCCGCGACCAGCTTCATCGAGACCGTTGTCCGTCACGGTCGAGATAGAGCCATGCTGGTAAGCTTCGATACTTCGGCGGAGTTGGTTTCCGATCTTACGGACGACACGCAGAAGCTATCGGCCGCCGTTCGCGACCTGCGCCCCGGAGGCGGCACGGCTCTTTACGACGCCATTTTCTTCGCCTGCCGTGACAAGCTGATGAAGGAGCAGCCGCCCGAGAAGTTCCGCCGCGCCATGGTGCTGCTGAGCGATGGAGAGGACAACCAGAGCCACTGGACCCGCGATCAGGCTCTGGAAATGGCGCAAAAAGCCGACGTCGTGATTTACACCATCTCGACAAATATTTCGCACATCGATACCGATGGCGATAAAGTCCTGCGGTATTTCGCCCAGGAGACCGGGGGATCGGCTTTCTTCCCGTTCAAGGCTTCGGATCTGGCGCAATCGTTCGAGAACATCGCCAATGAGCTGCGGCACCAGTACATTGCCCTCTACCGCCCCGAGCCATTAAAGGCCGACGGCCTGTATCACAAGCTTGAAATCAAGGTGAAGAACCGCAAAGACCTCGTGGTCCGCGCGCGGCAGGGCTACTACGCGCCGCTACTCAACCTTTCGCCAGAAGCTCCGGCGAAGGGCAAGTAATTTAATCGGCCCAGTACCCACTTGCGGCGTTGGCCTTACCTGAGGGTCTGCAATTAAGCACTCGCGCTGGATCGTTTCGCCAGAGGGTGTTCATCGAATTTTGCCCGATAATCCCGAAACATCATTCGCGTTGATACGGTCTATCATCCACACAGTATTGACTTCTTCCCCAACAGACGATAATGTCGCCATGAAAAGGGGGTTCATGGTCTCGTTTTATAACCGTAGCCGTGTCGCGCGGTCAATCGCCGCGCTGGCGCTGGCAGTTCTTAGTTCCACTTTCATAAATGCGCAGGGGGCGACCAACGCCTCGGTCTTGGGAACGGTCACCGATTCCTCCGGCGCTGTCATTCCGAACGCTTCCGTCCAGGTGAAAAACGTTGCCACCGGGCAGGCGCAGCAAACCTCTTCCGATGGCCAGGGCCGCTATACGATTGCGGATCTGCCCGTCGGGAATTATGAAGCGCAGGCTTCCGCGCAGGGCTTTCAAACCGTCATCCGCCGGGGCGTTACGCTAACCGTCGGTGCCCAATCCGTGGTCGATTTCTCGCTGCCCGTCGGACAGGCGCAGCAAACCGTCACGGTGGACGCAACGGTTTCGCAAGTCGACACCGTGTCTACCGCAGTGGCGTCTTTCGTCGAGCAGAAACAAATAAACGACCTGCCGCTTAATGGGCGCAACTTCACCGATCTGGTGACACTGGTCCCGGGAGTCGCGGGCGGATCGCAGGTCGGCAATGGCGGAAACAATCTTCTGTATGGCGTCGAGAACAATTTCAGTGTTTCCGGCGCGCGATCCGAAGGGCAACAGTACCTGCTGGACAGCACCGATATTCAAGGTTTTTGGAACCACGGATCGGGATCGGGCGTAATGGGCACAACGCTGGGCATCGAAGCCATCGCGGAGTTCTCCGTGCTCACCAACACGTATAGCGCGCAATTCGGCGGAAACGGAGCAGTGGTGAACGCGGTCAGCAAGTCCGGAACCAACGGCTTCCATGGATCCGCGTACGAATTTTTCCGCAATAGCGCGCTTGACGCGCGAAAGCCCTTCGATGGCTCAACCGTTCCGCCGTTCCGCCAGAACCAATTCGGCGGCAGCCTGGGTGGACCCATAAAGAAGGACAAGCTGTTCTTCTTCGTAAACGATGAACAACTTATCAACGCGCTCGGCCAGACCGTGGTCGCGCTGGTTCCCGATGCTAACGCGCATCAGGGTTTGGTGCCCTGTTCCGCCGCGCCGACCTTCACCTGCAACCCAGCGACGAGTCTCGCCAATGTCGGGGTAAGCCCGAAAACGGCGGCCCTTCTCGCGCTATATCCCCTCCCTACGGCGTCCGCGGGCCCCGGTATTGGCACCATTCCGGAAGTGGATACCACACCCGGTAACGAGAATTATTTCCTCGCGCGCACCGATTACACGATGTCGGGCAAGGATTCGCTATTCGTCCGCTATGTGCGGGACCATGGCGATATTACGTATCCTTTTCTTGGCTCGGCTCTGCCGCCGCGGTGGCCGGAGGTGGGGCAAACACGCAACCAGTTCGCGACCATAGAGTGGCGCCGCGTGATTTCGCCCACGCTGCTGAATCTCCTGCGATTCAGCTTCACCCGGACGCGCGAAACGGACGTGCAGCAACACCCGGATCAGATTTCGGCGCTGGACTTCTTTCCCGAGCGCGGGCAGAACGGGGGCGTGAACGTTACCGGTCTATCGTCGTTGGGAACAAGTATCTACGCGCCGCTTCTTGAAGTGCAGAACAAATTTCCTCTCTCCGATGACGTGTTCTGGACACATGGCTCGCATAGCATCAGACTCGGTTCATTCTTCAGCCGCGTACAGAGCAATTTCCAGCAGCAAGGGTGGTGGGGCGGCTTCTACACGTTCCCGAGCGTGACCAATCTTCTGCTGGCCTCTCCCAGCCTTTTCCAAGGGCCGGAGCCGGGCCTAACCGACTCCTATCGCGATTTCCGCGAAATAGAAATTGACGGATACCTCCACGATGAGTGGAAGGCGCTCCCCAAACTAACGTTGAACATCGGTCTCCGCTATGAGTGGATCAGCAATCCCACTACGAACGTTCACCCGCTCAAGACGCTCATCAATCCGCCGTTTGGAACGTTCCAGCAGGTCGAGCACGTGTTCGCAACGAATCCTTCCCTGAAGAACTTCGATCCCAGGTTTGGACTCGCCTATGATCCGTTCGCCGATCATAAAACGTCGATTCGCGCGGGCTTCGGAATTTTCTACGATCCCATTCGAGCGCGCAGCTATGCGTCAGGCTATTACTTCAACCCGCCGTATGCGCTGGCGTTCGTCTCTCTTCCTGCGTTCCCAAATCCGTTCCCGGGCGCTTTGCCGCCTACGGCCCAACTCGTGGGCGTTGACTATAACACCGCCAACACGCCGCACATGTATCAATGGAATTTCAACGTTCAGCGCGAAATTTTTGAATCCACTATTTTGACCGTCGGTTATGTTGGCTCCCGAGGTTTGCACCTATACGGGGCGCGCGATATCAATCCCGTGTTGCCGGCGGTTGTGAATGGCGTGCAGGTCTTTGGTGTGCCCAAGGGCACACCTGCCAATCCCGCGGCCGGCATCGTCAGCAACCCGCGGCTCAATCCGGCCGGCGCGGCGTTGAGCAGCGAGGCGCCCGTGGCAGACTCGAGTTACAACTCTTTACAGGTGGGACTGAACCGGCGCTTTTCGCACGGTGTGCAAGGCCAGCTTTCCTATACATGGTCGAAATGCATGGACGATGCCTCCGGGACCTACGGCCTGGAAGGCGGCATTCCCTGGTCCGACCCGCTGAACGGTTCCTTCGATCGCGGCCGGTGCGGGTTCGACCGTCCGCACGTTTTCCGGCTGAGCGGGGTTTATACACTGCCGTTCAATCAAAACATTTTGACCAAAGGATGGCAGATCAGCGGAAATCTGCTGGTGCAGAGCGGCCCGCCCTGGAACGTTACTGTCGGATTCGACCAAGCCGGAACCGTCGTGGCCGGCAGCGAGCGGCCCAACCTGGTCCTGCCCGCGGACCAGGCCATCACTGGGAACGTGAACCGATGGGGCAATCCAGCCGCGTTTTCTCTACCCGCGCCCGGCACGCTCGGCAATCTACAGAGAGATTTTTTGTGGGGCCCGGGCATCGTGAACTTCGACTACTCGGTTATCAAGGAAACGGCCATCAAGGAACAGATCCGCCTCCAATTCCGCGCCGAGTTCTTCAACCTGTTTAACCATCCCAATTACGCCTTGCCCAATGCGAGCGCGTTTGTGCAGACGGTCAACGGCGGGGGCGCCCCCAATCCGAGCTTCGGCAAAATCCTCGGGACGACCACCAGCGCACGGCAGATTCAGTTTGCCTTGAAGCTTCTTTTCTGACCCGGCACGCGGTTGAACCAGCGCTATGGCGCACAAATAATCGCCCGAATACACCCGCTCGGTATAATCGGGGTGTGAAGCTATGCGCGCCGCTGCTGGCGGCCCTTTTATTGGCTGGATGCTCGAAAAACATTCAGACGCCCGAAGCAGTCAGGTCCGCGGTGATGGAATATTTGAATTCGCGCGCGGCGCAGACGGGTCTCGACATGAATGCGATGCAGGTGGAAATTGGCGCGACTACTTTCGAGAAAGATACTGCTCGGGCAACGGTTTCGATTACTCCGAAAGGTACGGGCGGCCCGGGCATGCAGATGACGTACAATTTGGATCGAAAAGGCGACAAGTGGGTGGTGCGGCCGGGCGGCAACCCGCATGGCATGTTGACGCCGCAGAATCCAGGCAGCGCGACGGAAGGGCAGCCTCTGCCCGCCGGACATCCTCCAGTCGGTAAAGAATAGGACAAATGAAAACAGTCGCCGTATTAGGCGGTGGTCCAGCGGGCGCTTTCGCTGCCGCGGGGCTGGCACAGGCTGGACTCAAAACCACCCTGTTCGATGAAAAGCTCGGCTGGGAGAAGCCATGCGGTGGCGGGCTTACCTACAAGGCATACACAAAATACCCCTTTCTAATCGATAATCCTTGCCCGAAACGGCTGGTCCACCAAACGGTGCTGGGAGCGCCCAAGACCGGCGAAGCGACCATGGATTTGGCGCATCCGCTGGTGATTTATTCGCGACTGGATCTAAATCGAATGCTACTGGAGCGGGCGGAGCGCGCGGGCGCGGCGCTGGAACAGTCGCGCATCATGCAGATTGAGAAACGCGACAACGGCTGGCTCTTAAAGACCCGCAACGGGGCCGCTGAAGCCGATTACTGCATCATTGCCATGGGCGCGCGGAACCCCCTCCGCGACGTGGGTACTCAATGGAGCGCGGCGGACACGATGAGCGCGCTCGGCTATTACGTGCCTGCAACGCGGGAGCGCATCGACATCCAGTTCCTTCCGAAGCTGGAAGGGTATATTTGGGTTTTTCCGCGATGCGGACATCTCTCGGTGGGCATTTGCGGGAAGGGCGAGCCCGCTCAGTCCCTCCGGGCGCGGTTGGAAGCTTATATGGAGGAGCGCAGCATCTCACGCACAGATGCAGTTTTCTATAGCCATATGTTGCCTTCGCTCGAGACGGGCGGGTGGCGCCGCAACCGCGTGGCCGGCGAGGGCTGGATGGCGGTCGGCGATTCCGCCGGACTCGTCGATCCGATCACCGGCGAAGGCATTTACTACGCGATGCGCTCCGGCGATCTGGCCAGCCAGGTGGTGGTAAACGATGCGTATGGGCTCAGCGAAAAAGCCGAAGCGTATCGAGCGGCTCTCGCGCAAGAGTTTTCGCACGACCTCGAGTTCGCCGCGATGCTCGCCAAGCGGGTTTTCCTAGGCCGGTTTCTCTTCCGCACGGTGCCGCAGCGGATGGTGGAATTTATGCGCCGGAGCCAGCGTTTCCGCGATTTGATGCAAGACCTCTTCGCCGGAACGCAGCCCTACTTGACGCTTCGCAATCGTCTGCTGCGCAATCTGAACGGAACGTTGCAGGAAGCGCTCATGAGCTTCTTTCTGGACCGGGTGATACCGGAAAATTCGTGAAGACCGCCCGCTCCGAAGCGCTTTTTGAGCGCGCCCAATCCATAATTCCGGGAGGCGTGAACTCGCCCGTCCGCGCCTTTCGAGGTGTCGGCGGCGCGCCCCGGTTTATCGTTCGCGGCGAAGGCTCGCGGGTGTACGACGCCGATGGGAACGAATACATCGATTACGTCTGCTCCTGGGGACCGCTTCTGCTCGGCCACCGGCCGCCGCAAGTGATTGCGGCTCTGCGCGAGATTTTGGAAGAAGGCACCAGCTTCGGAGCGCCAACCGAGCGCGAAGTGTTGCTTGCCGAGTTGATTTCTCAAACGGTCCCATCGATGGAGATGGTACGCCTGGTGAATTCGGGCACCGAAGCTACCATGAGCGCGCTACGGCTGGCTCGCGGCTTCACCGGGCGCGATCTCACAATCAAGTTCGAAGGGTGCTATCACGGCCACGTCGACTCGCTGCTGGTGAAGGCCGGTTCGGGGATGGCTACTCTTGGGATCGCCGATGCAGCGGGGGTGCCGCCCGCATTCGCGGAAACCACCATCGCTCTTCCGTTCAACTCCATAGCGGCGGTGGAGGCAGCCTTCAAAACGCACGGAGATAAGATCGCATCGGTGATTGTCGAGCCGGTAGTTGGCAACATGGGATGCGTTCCACCCTCCCCTGGATTTCTGGAAGCCCTCCGCGATCTGACTGCGCGCCACGGAACGCTGTTGATCTTCGATGAAGTGATGACGGGATTCCGCCTGGCTCTCGGCGGAGCGCAGGCACGCTTCGGAATAAAGCCCGATCTCACCACATTAGGCAAGATCATCGGCGGCGGCTTGCCCATTGCAGCCTACGGGGGGCGGAAGGACATCATGCGCAAGGTCGCTCCGCTCGGGGCCGTGTATCAGGCAGGCACGCTTTCCGGTAATCCCCTCGCGGTGGCCGCGGGTCTCGCGACGCTATGTCATTTGACCGCGCATCCAGAAATCTACGATTTGCTGGAAACCCGCTCGGCGCAGTTGGCCCTCCTGAAGACAATGACGCCTCCGGGCGTGACGATCAACCGCGCCGGCTCGATGTTCACGTTATTTTTCTCAAGCGACCCTGTCACCGACTGGGAATCCGCGAAGCGCTGCGATACCGCGCGGTTCGCCAAGTTCTTCCATTTTCTACTGGAGCGCGGAATCTACATCGCGCCTTCACAATTCGAGGCAGGCTTCGTGTCGGCGGCGCACAGCGAAAAGGATATCAGCGCTACCGTTGATGCGGCGCGCGAATTCTTCAAGGCTGGCGGCTAAGCGGCGGCGTGATACCGTTGAGCCGCAGATACACCGCCAATTGCCCGTAAGTGTCCTGGCTGTGGGTCATCAGAAAATACAGGATCCGCTGCCGCGTCGACATCGGTCCCATGAACGGAAGAGAGGCTACGCGACCCACCAGTTGCTGGTCGCCGAACTCCTTAATAACGGCCACGCCATACTCGCCCACGTTCTGAAGAGCGGCCATCGAATCCTTTTTCGAGGTCGCTTTGGGATCGACGGCCGGCGCCGGTGTTTTGGCGCCAAGGCTTTGAAGCAGCATTACGTTGATTTGCGCCACATGGAGGACGCGCTCACCGAAGGTTTGCTGTTCCGGAGTTGGTTTGAATGTGTATTTGTTCTCCGGCATCGCATCGGCGAGCCCATAGAGCATGGCATTATTGCGGCTCCAGTCGTTTTGGATCTCGCAAGTGAGAGTCGAGCAAGGCCCCATGAAACTAGGCGGGGTTTGCGCCTTCGGCGCCTGGGCATGCGCGGCGCTCCAAGTCGTCAAGATCGCGATTATTCCGGCGGTTCTTATGTGCATATGTCAGCGTTTAGTCTGAAGCTTATGATACCCGAGTTGCTTGCGGGCTTCGGCTAAGGTCGTCCCTTGGTTAACGAACTTGCGGATTTCGTTTTCGATGGCGTCGATGTCTTCGGCGGCGGCGAGGATTTTTTCCTCGTGCTCTTTGGGAATAACGACAACACCATCGGAGTCGCCGCGGAGAATATCGCCTGGATGAACGCGGGCATCGCCGATGTTTACGGCGCAGTTCATCGCTTCCACTTGGACCCGGTCCTTACCCGTCCGCATGGAATAGCTGCGGCTATAGATCGGGTAGCCGAGTTCCAACGAAAGATGCGTGTCACGGCATGCGCCATCGATCACCGTCCCGGCGATGCCGCGGCGATGCGAGACCCACGTGAGAATATCGCCCCATACGGTCGCGTTTTCGCGGCCGCCGTTATCGAGGACAATCACACTGGCGGGCGGGACATCATCTATGTAATCGCCCACCGTGCCGGGCGGGGAGCCGGCCGGGCCATACAGAATCGTGTACGCGCGGCCGGTCATGCGGAATCGGTGGTCTAGTGGCTTGATTCCGAGGCACTGGCCGGGAATGCCGAGGCGGTCTAGGGCATCGCTGAGTGAAGTTGTATCGAGCTTCGAAGCTCTTAAAACATTTTGGTCTTCGTTTGGCATTAGGCTTTCTTCAGCATGTGTTCGTAATTCGCGCCCATTACCTGGCTGATCGGTTTTCCTTCGCGAATCGCTTGGGCCATGGCTTCTTCGCGGGCCATGATCTGCTCGGCGGTGTCTAGCGCTCTTTCGATCTCGCTCGCGGCGACAAACACTACCGCGCTTGAATCTGCGATGACGTAATCGCCCGGATTAACGGTGACATCCCCCACGGTGATGGGCTCGTTCATCGCGACTTCGACGATGCGTCCGCGCGCGGTGCGCGCTGTCGCGTTGCGGGCGAAGACCGGAAAATCGAGGCGGCGGCTATCGTCGATATCGCGAGCGGGGCCTTCAACGATTACACCGGCGACTCCTCGGACTTTTGCTCCAATCGAGAGATTGCCGCCCCAGGAAGCGGCATCGAGGCCGGTCCGCTGCTCCACCACGATAATGTCGCCCGGCTGAGCTGCTTCGATTGCGGCCGTGCACAAATGCCGGGTGTTCGCGCGTCCTTCCGCTCGATCCAACTTCACCGTGAGCACGCGTCCGGCGATGCGGCGATCCGTTGATAGGCGCTGGATTCCCGTCACGGCTCCCCGCAGTCCGAGTTTGTCGAGGGCATCGGAGACGGCGCAGGAATCCAGCCGGCTCAACCTAGAAATGTAGGACATGCTTTAGCTTGTCCTTTCATGCGGAACAGGGCAAGCTGAAGCATGCCCTACTCCCAGTAAACGAAGGCCATCCCATTGCCGGTGCCTGCTTCGGAGCGGTAGCACGGAACATAATCGACCTGATGATATTTGCGGCCGGTTTCGTTCATCGCCGAGATCACCGGGAACCAGTTTTTGATTTCGGCGGTGCCGACCTTGAAGATGTTCTCCGGGATCTTCTCAAGCGCGGTTTCGTCGCCTTTCGACATCGCCGTCAAAATCTGCTGGTCGAGATCTTCGTCGATAACAAAATGGCTGAGCCCGCCCGACGCCATTACGGCCACGCGTCCGAAACCTCCGTAGTTCTTGATGGCTCTATACAGCGCCCGCCCCAGATCAAGGCAGCGGCGGTTTTTGGGCACGTTGTGCGGAAAATGAACGTTCAGAATAATCGGCACGCTGGGTGGCGGCGTGTCGCCCAAAATCGAGTGGTACAGAAAACCGTAGGCGTGCGGTATTCCTCCACGCGGCGCGGCTTTGGGCGTGGTGTCGGACTGCGCCAGGTCGAAGTTTTCGTCCGCGAGCGAATCCAGGATATGGTCGGCCAGCGCGCTCGCGCCTTGATAATTAACCGCCTGCTCGGGAGCGTTGCCCGGCTCGGCGATGGCAATCCCGGGAACATCCTCATGCAGATGCTGATGGTTGTAAATTTGGGACCCGCGATAAACGGTGATGGACGGAGTTAGTCCTTCGTCGAAGAATTCGCGCTGATCGTTGCCCACGATCACGACCGCGTCGGGGTTCACTTCCTTGAACTTTTGCGCCAGAACTTCCATCGCGGCGCGGCAGCGCTTATGACGGCCGCGGCGAGTCTCCGCATCGATTTGATCGCCGAAGCCGGGGGCGCGCTCTTTTAGCAATGACTCAAAGTCATAAGTCTTGCCGCGGAACCAGTGGCGCTTATTTTCGCGGTCCGCCTTGGCCCGCAGGTCCCACATTTCGGGCGGGGTGGATAAGAGCGGGCCGTGCGCCGACCCGATACCTAGAACAATTTCTGCCACGAATGTCCCTCCTCTTTGGACACGCTTATGGACAAGCTGAAGCTTGTCCCTCCTCTGTGGACACGCTTATGGACAAGCTGAAGCTTGTCCTACCTTTTTCCGACAAGCTGAAGCTTGTCCTACCTTTCCGGCCGCCAGCGTGAAAAGTGGCGCTCCAGCTTCTCCGCTGCCGCCGTCAACAAAATTCCGGCGAAGGCGATGATCAGTACTCCAACGAACAACGTATCTGTTGCGAAGGTCTGGCCGCCATAGGCGACCATGAACCCAATTCCCTGGCTTCCGCCGAACATTTCACCGACGACTACGCCGATCAACCCGAGCGCCACGCCTTGCCTCAAGCCGGTGAGGATAAAAGGAACCGATCCGGGCACCGCGACGGTCTTGAAGATCTGCCAATCGGAGGCGCAATAGGCGCGCGCAGCCCGAAGCAGGTCGTTATCGACAGCTCTAATCCCGCCGATCGTGTTCACCAGGACGGGGAAGAAAGCCGTTATGAACACAATGAACACCTTGGACCACATCCCGATCCCAAACCATATGATGATCAATGGCACCATTGCGACGCGCGGTGTTGCATATAGCGCTGTTAGCAGCGGACCGAACAGCATATCGACACGCCGGTACCAACCGATGATCACGCCCAGAATCACGCCCGCCACGGACGCGAGCGCGAAGCCGATCGCGAAATTGATTCCGCTGTATCTCAAGTCGGAGAGGAGCTGGCCGTGCGTGGCCGCGTCCCAAAAACGCGCGGCAATCGCGGAGGGGCCGCTGAAGAAAAGAGGCGAAATCTTGCCCGCGGACCAGAAAGCCTGCCAGATGGCTAGCAACAGAAAAACGGTGCCGCCGCCAAGAATAAGCGATTCATTGCGCTTGAAAAAGCCGCGTTTGGGAGGGCTAAACACGTCGTCCTGCGCTTGCGGCAGGACGGCCACACGATCGATCGGCGGCGGGAGGGCACTCATACCGTCATCCCGATCCGCTCCGGCTTCTCTTCCACCAACTGCCAGATGGTGTCTTCGATTTCGAGAAAGCGGGGGTCTCGCTTAAGGCTCAGGGTGCGCGGACGGCCGAAAGGAATGCGAAAAACGTCCTTCACGCGCCCCGGCCGGGCGCTCATCACGACTACGCGATCGGCCAGATAAATCGCCTCGTTGATCTGGTGCGTGATGAACATCACAGTTTTCCGGGCTTCGCTCCAGATCTTTAGAAGTTCCGATTGCATGAACTCGCGCGTTTGCGCATCGAGCGCGGCGAAAGGCTCATCCATGAGCAAAACTTTCGGGTCGGCCGCCAGCGCCCGCGCAAGATTCACGCGCTGCTGCATTCCGCCGGATAGTTCGGAAGGATAGTGGCGCTCGAAACCGCTAAGGCCCACGAGCTTGACGAAGTGTTCGGTTCGCTCTTGCATGGTGTGCTTATCGAAACGTTTCTGCAGCTCCATTCCGTAACGAATGTTGCCTATGATCGTGCGCCAGGGCAATAGACTCGAGTGTTGAAAGACCACCGCGCGGTCTGCGCCCGGCCCAGCTACACGCTTGTTATCGATTTCAACCACGCCCTGCTCGTATGGCAGCAACCCCGCAACGATATTGAGCATGGTGGTTTTCCCGCAGCCGCTGGGGCCGACGATCGCCATGAACTCGCCGTCTTCAACGGACAACGAAACGTCGGCAAGCGCGAGGACCTCACGCGAGCCGCGCCAGTAGCGCTTCGTGAGATGCTCGATCGCGAGTTTGACCATGCTTATTCCAGGAAGGACAAGCTGAAGCTTGTCCTACGCGCCCGAGGCTTGCCCAATTTTCAGATTAAACAGCTTTTTCGCGTTTTCTTCAAAGATCAATTTTTTCTCGGCCGCGCTGAGGAAATCCATGGCTTCAATGGCAAGGCGCGGCGTTTCATCGAGCCAGCGGCCGGTACGCGGATCCTTGACCGTGCCTACGCCTGGCCGCTCCGTGCCGAAAAGGCACCGGTCCGGTCCGACGGTTTTGAACAGCAGCTCCAAAGAATCCTTCGAGTACAGGACCGTGTCGTACCACAGGTTGCGCATGCGGTCCTGGAAACGCTCGTTGCCGCGGCGGAGGAAGCTGGCTTCAAAGCGGGCGAACTGGTACGGAATGGCGCCGCCGCCGTGCGACACCAAAATCTTCAGCGCCGGGAAATCCTTGAACACGTTCGAGCTCAGGAGCGAAACGACGGCGATGCTCTCCTCATTGATAAAGTGCAGGGAATAGCTGAGGCGCTCCGAGCAGCAGCCCGCGGAATGGATGTGGCCCGGGATATCGAGCTCCACCATTTTTTCGTACAACGGATACCAATACCTGTCGCCGAGCGGAGGCGTTTCCACCCCACTGCATTCGCCGGGATCGGGGTTGATCAGGCAGCCCACAAAGCCGAGCTCTTTCACGCACCGCTCCAACTCAGGAATACAGTTTTTCGGGCTGATACCGGGGCCTTGCGGCAATCCGCAAAGTCCATGAAAGACGTTCGGGAACAGAGCGCATTGGCGCGCGATGATGTTGTTGGTTTCTTCGATGTACCAGGTCACCAGCTTGTTATTCTCGCGGTGCATCAGCTGGTATGGCCGGGGCGAGACCAACTGCATGTCGATCCCCGCTTCCTTGAGCTGTTCCAGATGCGAGGACCCGCCAAAGACAGGCTTATTCAGGGCTTTGACGATGTCGTCGTCGGTGGCTCCGGTGCTGCCGCGCCCGTGCGCTCCGCGATGCGCCAAAATGCCGGCTTTGTAGACGTACAGACTGTCCGGCGCGGTGACGTGGGCGTGGGAATCGATAACCATGATATCTCCAGGTATGGGAAGGAAGATTGAACTATCGCGAGAGCTAGGTTATCATACGGTCCCCGGCGACTGCGGTATGCAGACGCCAGACGCCAGCAGAAGCCTCTATGGAGCGGGGCTGCGGATTGGGGGTCGCCCGCGGAAAGGCTTCGGCTTCCCTATTAGCGGGGCGCGGCGCATCACCGAAATTGCGTAAACAATGCTATGCTGAACCACTAATGAGTGTTCATGTCGCCCACCGGCCGACGTGAAATTCATCGAATTTGCGCCGAGTTCGAGCAGGCTCCGCGTTTGAGCGACCAGTGATCCGGCCGTAATTCTCCGGCGGATAGGTAGGGAGATGAATCATAAACTGAGCTCGCTTTTTTGTTTCGCGTCTGTTGTGCTGGTGCGCGACCCAGTGGTTCGCGCGGCGGATGTCACGCTGGCGGCAACTCCGTCGACTGTCGTGTGGGGCTACTATTCCGCGCAAGCGAAGCCGGCGCTCACCGTTAAATCGGGCGATACCGTTCGCATGCAGACCCTCTCGACCTGTGCTCCGGACCCGATGGCTGCCGAAGGCGTCCCCGTACCGCAATACGATCGAGACATTCACGCGCAAGTGACCGACAAGGGACCGGGTGGTCATATTCTCACCGGTTCCGTTGCGATCGCGGAGGCTGAACCCGGCGATGTGCTCGAGGTTCAGATTCAGAGGATCGACATCGACGTTCCTTTCGCATGCAATAGCTTTGGACCCGGGCGCGGCTTTCTGCCGAACGATTTTCCGTACGCGCGCACAAAAGCGATTCCGCTAGACCTCACCCGCATGGTTGCCCGGTTTGCGCCTGGCATCGAGATTCCTTTGCACCCGTTTTTCGGCAGCATGGGAGTGGCGCCGCCGGGTGGCGGACGCATAAGCAGCGGGCCGCCTTGGATGCATGCCGGGAATATGGACAATAAAGAGCTGGTCGCAGGCGCCACTCTATTCATCCCTGTCCACGTGAAGGGAGCGCTCTTTGAGGCAGGCGATGGGCACGCCGGGCAAGGCAATGGCGAAGTGGATATCACCGCGCTCGAGACCTGGCTGACAGGGACCTTCAAGTTCATCGTGCATAAAAACGAACATCTGTTGTGGCCGCGCGCGGAAACGCCCACTGCTTACATTTCCATGGGATTCGACGAGGATCTAAAGACGGCTACCGAAATGGCCGTCCGGAACATGATTGAATTTCTTGTTACCGACAAGCACTTGAGCAAAGAGGATGCGTACGCGCTTACCAGCGTCGCGGTGGACGTCGATATCACGCAGCTTGTGGACGGCAAAGTCGGCGTCCATGCAATGTGCCCGAAAAACATTTTTGTCCGGAAGTAGACAGATCATAAGGAGAGATCTAATGTCTGTACCGCGAAAGCCCCTCCGCTATATTTTTTTGTCGGCGTTTTTAATGGCATCGCAGCGGCACTTGCCGGCGCAAGACGAACCCGCAGCGGATGCCGGCCGCTGGCAAGCCCGCTCCATGGTGCAGACCAAATTCGGAATCGTCGCCACCAGTCAGACGCTTGCCTCGGCCGCGGGCGCGCACATTCTCGAAATAGGCGGTAATGCGATTGATGCCGCGATCGCCGCCAACGCCGTTCTGGGCGTCGTCGAGCCCATGTCGGACGGGATGGGCGGCGATCTCTTCGCAATCGTTTATGAGGCGAAGACCGGAAAGCTTTACGGGCTGAACGCCAGCGGTTGGGCGCCGGCGGGGCTCACGCTCGATGCCCTCGAGCGCAAGGGGTTCAACAAAATGCCGCAGCGCGGCATCTACTCCGTCACGGTTCCCGGCGCGGTGGCGGGATGGGACACGCTACGAAGCAAATTTGGAAGCATGCCCTTCCAGCGCATACTCGCACCGGCCATATATTACGCCGAAAATGGATTTCCCGTGACCGAGATCATCGGATCTGCCTGGCAAGGCGCAACGAAAACGCTATCCGCCAACAAAGGCGCAAAAGATACCTACCTTCCCGATGGCCAGGCGCCGAAAATCGGCGGCATCTTCCGCAATCGCGACCTGGCAGGTTCGCTGCGCTTGGTGGCCGCGCATGGCCGGGAAGGCTTTTACAAGGGATCGACAGCGGAAGCGTTGATCCGTGAAGCCAAAGAAGACGGCGTCGAATGGACTCGCGCGGACTTGGCGGAATTCCAGCCGGAATGGGTGACGCCGATCTCGACTACGTATCGCGACTGGACCGTTACGGAATTGCCGCCCAACGGCCAGGGAATGGCGGCGTTGGAGATGCTCAACATCATGGAGCGCTTCCCGCTGTCTGAATACGGGCACAACAGCGCCAAGGCCCTGCATGTGATGATCGAGGCCAAGAAGCTCGCCTACTCCGATCTATTGCGCTATGTCGGCGATCCTCGCTATACCAAAGTGCCGGTCGAAAGGCTTGTGTCGAAGGACGCAGCGTCCGCGCGGGCGAAGTCGATTTTGGTTAACCGCGCTTCCTGCTCAGTAACGCCGACTGAGCTGGCGTGGCTGGCGCGACTGCCGGGCGCCGACACGATTTATATGTCCGCTATCGATCGCGAAGGCAATATGGTCTCGCTTATCCAAAGTAACTACAGCGGGTTTGGGTCCGGAGTGGTCGCGCCCGGAACCGGCTTCGCGTTGCAGAACCGGGGCGCGCTGTTTTCTCTGGAGCGCGGCCATCCCAACGCGATCGCGCCCCGTAAGCGTCCGCTGCACACGATTATCCCCGCCTTTATGCAGAAAGGCGACACGCGCATAGCCTTCGGCATCATGGGAGGCTGGAACCAGTCTCAGGCGCACGCGCAGTTTGTGTCTAATATTGTCGATTTCGGAATGAATATCCAAGCAGCGCTCGAAGCCGCGCGGTTCACTAAAGGAACTTTCGATGGATGCGATTTGTTCATGGAGACGCGCATCCCGGCGGAGGTGGTGAAGGAACTCGAATCGATGGGCCATGTGATACAACTGGCGGGTCCATATTCTGGCCGCATGGGCGGCGGGCAAGCTGTCATGAGCAACGCGAATGGCGTCCATTTCGGCGCTTCGGACCCCCGCAAGGACGGGGCGGCCGTGCCTGAGAATCCGGTGTTCGAAAACCGGTGATCGTAATACCTAGGGAACAATCGCCTCCGCAATGGCATAGAAACGCGGGTTTCTCGCGGCGACAGCCGCGCCGATCGACGCTGATGTCAACTCGGGCGGCGGCTTCCATTCCTTTACGCCGCGGGGCAGACCTACGATGCTCCCGTCCTGCCGTGTCAAATAGCGCTTCATCGATTCCGGGCCGAACATGGGAGCCAGCTCGATCAGCTCGAGGCCGTTCTCACAGAAAAATTCGCGCTCCCGATTATCGGGGATTCCGAACACCCACGGCTCGCCCCACGTGTTTAGGGTTTGCGTAAATGGAATTCCTGCGTTGCCGCTCAGCATGTCGCGCGCGGACTGGCTGGCGAAATCCATTACCAGTGAACTGCCCGCGGCGGATTGCGCGATACTTCGCAGGGTCCTGCGGACAGAGTCCTCGGGAATATACATGCTCACGCCTTCCCAGATGAAGAACGTCTTTTGCGACGGTTCATAACCCGCTTTGCGCAACACGTCCATCAATCCGGCGGACTGAAAATCGATGGCCGCATAGACCACATTCGGCGGCTTTTTCCCGAGGACCGCTTCGACACGCGCCATCTTGTACTCCTGAGTCGGTTTGGCGTCCAATTCGAATACCGCTACGCCTTGGAGTAAATCGGCGAAACGGTAAGCGCGCGAATCGAGACCCGCTCCCAGGATCACGACTTGAGTTGCGCCGTTCCGCACCGCTGTTTCTAAGTGCTCATCGATATAACGGGTCCTCACGATCATAAGGACCATAAGACCAACCACTTGATAATCCTGAGTTGCATCGAAATATCCTTTGGTGATCGCCGCGCCAATAGGGTGCTCCTGAATGAGCGCCAGCTCTTCCGGGCCGATAAAGCGTTCGGCCAACCAGTCCGGATTGCGTACCGAGGGATCGGGGTCACGCGCGCCGAGAGCGCGGGCCGCGGCAACCAGGATGGAGGTCCGCGAAGGAAGCAGGGCGTGTTCCATGCAAAGCTATTGTAAGGTGCTCCCCGTTAAGGCGATCGCGGCGGCAGGCGGGTTGGCATTGCCAAGCCGCCTGGGGGTTATGGGAAGGAACGGTCTCGTGCTTAATTGCGGAACTTCACATACCCCACCAGGCGGGCTGAAGCCCGCCGCAGGCTAAAGCCGGGCTAAAGCCTGCCCCACAGTGGGCTGCATGGCAACTTCAATTCGGGGCTAGCGGCGCGCTGGGAGCTCGGCCAGAAGCTCTTTCACCGCGGCGTCGAGCTGCGAGTCGCGGCCGGTGTAGCTCTCGCCGACGGGCCTCGATGCTGCGACATCCACTGCGCGGGGCCGCCGCTCCATGTCGTCTCCCGCGGCGGTGCGGATTCGCGAATGCGGCAGGCGGAACACTGTTCCATCCAATAGGGGCACGTTCCAGGTGTAGATGATCCAGCCCGCCGTCGGCTCGCCGACTACCTTGCCCAGGCCGAGCGCACGGTAGCCCTCGGTGAAATCCTCGGCATCGGACAGAGAATGCTGATTTACAACCAAGACCGTCGGGGCTTCCAGAGCACGCTGGCCGAGCACGGTGCGAGCGGGCGCTTCATTCAATCCGCGTTCAGTCATCCGGAGATACGGACGCCGCGCGAAGACGTCGAGCGCGTAGGCGTTCACGAAGCCGCCGTTGTTGTTGCGAATATCGATCACCACGCCTTCGCGCGACTGATTTTCCGCATCCAGGTCCAGCGCCAGCCTGTCGAGTGCTTCCTGCGACATGTCTTGCATGTGCACGTAGCCCAGGCGGCCGCCGCTTATCTTGGCCACGTACTCACGGTTTTGATTCACCCATTCGCGATACAGCAAGTTTCTCTCGGTCGCGAGGTTTACCGGCTGCACCGGAACTTCGCGTCCGGAAACCGTCAGCGAAACGCGTTTACCGATGGTGCGATCCAGAAGTTGATCGACATTCGTATGCCCGTCGATGGCCACACCCTCTACGGCCTCGAGTACCTCGCCCGGTCTAATTCCGGCGACGTCCGCGGGCGAGAGCGGAATCACTTCCGTAACTTTCAATTTTCCGGAGTTCTCATAGCCCTCCCGGTCGAAGCGCAATCCTAGCCGGCCGGTTGTGGTTTGAGCATTACCGGCGGGCGCGTTTGCGCCGAGATGGGACGCATTCAGCTCTCCGATCATTAGCAGCAGCAACCGGCGCATCTCATCCGATGTCGCGGCCCCCGCGATCAGCGGCTCATACTGGATCCGGACGGCGTTCCAATCCACGCCGTTGAAGTTGGGATCGAAAAACTGATCGCGCAAAAAGGTCCAGGCCTGGCGGAAGACTTCCGTCTTCTCGCTCGCAAAATCCACGTCGATTTCGGCATTCACGGCGAGTTGCTTCGGCTGGCGCGAATCCAGCGCGACCGAATAGACGCTGCCCCGCTCGAGATAAAACACTTCCTTGCCGTCCGGGGAGAACTGAACGCTTTCTTTTCGTCCCGGCGTGGAAGTGAGTTGGCGCGCGACCGCGGCCTCGCGCGCGAGATCGTCGAGGGAATATGAATACAGATTCTGCTGGCCGGCCGAAATCGCCACCAGCACGGCCGTTTTTCCATCGGGACTAATCTGGATGCTATTCACGCTCAGACCGATAGGCAGCACCGATAATCGCTCGCGGATGCCGTCGAACACGATTTTTAGCGGCTCATGACCGGGCTTTTCGGTTGTGGCGGAGGCCGGCTTCGGAGCCTCGGGCGCGCTTCCGTTGCTGCTGGTAGCCGGCAGCGGCTCCGGCTGCTTCGGATCGCGAAAGAGATCGCGAAATTGATCTTCGCGGAACCGCGGCGTCCGTGGGAGCAGATCGATGCGCGCGACTTGATTGTTCTCGGTCCGCTGGGTGGTCGTGAACAGCAGGTATTTTCCGTCCGGGCTCCAGGCCAGATTGTCGCTATAAGTATTTGCCAGGAAGCTGATTGGCCGCGGCTCTGCGTCGCAAGCTTCAGCTTGCCCGGGACAAGCTGAAGCTTGTCCTACTTCGGTTACCGGCGCCGCCCAAACATTGCGGAACGACTTCTCGCCGACGTCGACATACGCCACCCATCGGTTGTCAGGCGACCATGCGAAGGGCGAATCGTCCGACAACGGCGGCAAGCCGAAGCGGCCCTTGGCCAGAACACGATTGCGTTTCGTAGCCAGGTCCAGAACTCGCAGTTCCGTTCCCGCGCGCAAGAACGCGAGCGATTTGCCGTCCGGTGAAAAACGCGGAGCATCGTCCGGTCCTTCGGTAATCTGGGTTTCTTTTGCTGTTGCGAAATCGTACAAAAATACTTGCCCTTGGCCGTTGCGCTGCGAGACGTACGCGAGTTTCCGGCTATCCGGGCTCCATGCGGGCGCGGATTCGGGCGCGGAGGTGTGAGTTATTCTGCTGGCATCGCCCCCTTCTTTCGAGGCGGCGGCAAACACCTCGCCGTGACTGACGAAAGCGACTTTTTTGCCGTCCGGAGAGAGCCGGAGATCCTCGAATCGCCCGTTGAGTGAAATGTGCTGCACGGCCTGGCCGGACGGAGCGCCCCGCCGGGTGATTTCAACCGGCGCGGCCTTGGCCGTGGTGGTATCGAGCTTCCAGATGCGGAAATCACGCTCGAAAACAATAGCGCGGCCGTCGGCCGAAATGGCCGGCCACAAAACACGGCCGTTCGTGAACTGAGTCACCTGCTGCGGTTTTCCATCTATCGCAAAGCGTACGGCGCGGCGGCCTTGATCAAGCGGAGGCAACCCCGCCGCGCCGGACGCGCTTTGCGCTGGGTTATTGGAGAGCGCGCGTTTCCAGATATTCTGTGCGCCGCTCCGATCGGACATGTAATAGATCGACCGGCCGTCCTTGGCCCACATGGGCCAAGCCTCTTTGGCGCCGCCTTCCGTGATCCGCTCGTAGCGGGCCGGCGAGCCTTCGTGGCGCAACCAGATTTCCGACTCGTCCAAATGGCTGTGCCCCTTCCGCCACCACTGATTGCCCGCAAATCCACGAGCGGTGAGCGCAAGCACGCCGTCCAAGGGCGAGGGCGCAGCGAAGTATTCCGGAAGATAGCGATCGCCGCTCACGATCATCGCCGTCCCGCCGTCGCGATTAACGCGGTAAATATCTGTCGTGCCGATGTCGCGGGCGCCTGACGAGAAATAGATCCAGCGGCTGTCGGGCGACCACCCTTCGACCAGCTCATTGGAGTCGTCGAACGTGAGCCGTTTCAATTCACCGGTAGCGAATGTGAGCAGATACACATCGCCGTTGCCGGTGCGCGTGGAGGTAAATGCCAGGTACTTGCCGTCGGGCGAATAGAGTGGGCGGGATTCCGTCGCGGGGTGGGAAACCAGCAGGTGTGCATCTCCGCCTTTCGCGGCAACCGTCCAAATATCTCCGCCCGAGACAAAAGCAATCTCCGAAGCATCGGGCGAGATGGAGGGCTCTCCGAAATAGGGTTGCGGCTCGGCTGCCAGGCAGGCGGCCGCCCCCAATAAAACCAACCCATATTGGCGCATGGATTGATAATAACGTGTTTTTGCGTGGTATTCTCTGTATCGTGTTCGCATCCACAGTCCGTCAGCCGTTTCGCATTCTGGAGCGCTGGTCTTGAGTTTCGTACAGCTCAAAGGCGCCTCCATTGCCGATCCGCTTTATAACGAACTGAGGGCTGCGATCGGCGGCGAGGTCCGTTTTGACACTATTTCGCGGGCGCTTTATTCCACTGACGCGAGCGTGTATCAAATCCGGCCGCGCGGCGCGGCCATTCCGAAAACGCGCGAGGACCTGATCCGCATCGTCGAAATCTGCCGTAAGCACCGCTGCCCCATCACCGTGCGCGGAGGCGGCACTTCTCAGGCCGGGCAGGCTATCGGCGAGGGCTTGCAGGTCGACATTTCCAAGTACTACAACCGGCTGCTCGAGGTGAACGCGGAGGAACTATGGGCGCGCGTGGAACCTGGAATTGTTCTGGATGAGTTGAACGCCCAGCTTGCTCCGCTGAAGTTACGCTTTGCTCCGGATATCTCCACGGCAAGCCGCGCGACCATAGGCGGCATGATGGCGAACAACTCCGCGGGCGCGCGCAGCGTGCTTTACGGCAAAACCATCGATCACGTTCTGGAACAAACGGTCCTGCTTTCCGACGGCAGTGTTGCGCGCTTCCGCGAGATGGGGCGCGGCGAAATTCCCGCGGGCGATAGCCTGGAAGCCGCGCTTTATCGAACCGTGCTGCGGCTGGCGCACGAAAACTGGGCGGAAATCGACCGGCGTTACCCGAAAATCCGCCGGCGAGTGGGCGGCTATAACCTGGACGAGTTTACCGATGCTGGAAAGCCGGTGAATTTGTCGAAGATGATGGTGGGATCGGAAGGCACGCTAGGGATTGTATTGGAGGCCAAGCTACGGCTGGTGCCGCTGCCCAAGGCGAAAGCGGTGATGGTGGTGGCCTTCGGAGATCTGCTGGAATCGCTGGCGGCCGCGCCGGCGATTCTTCATCACAACCCTTCCGCGGTAGAGGTGATGGATAAATCGATTCTCGACCACACGCGCCAGAACGAAGTCCTGCACAAGCTTCGTACGTCGGTGATCGAGGGCGATCCGGCATCCACGTTGTGCATCGAGTTTTACGGCGATCGCCCCGAAGATCTTCCGCCCCGATTAAACGCGCTCGAACAAGACCTGCGCGCCCGCAAACTCGGTTATCACTACCGGTCGGAAACCGATCCGGCCGGCCAGCAGCGCATCTGGAGCCTGCGCGAGGCGGCGCTTGGCCTGTCGATGGCCATGAAGGAAGATGCGAAATCGATTTCGTTTGTAGAAGACACGGCCGTTGCGCCGGAGCGTTTAAGCGAGTTCATTGGCCGTTTCCTCGATCTGCTGAAACGTCACAACACAACGGCGGGAATCTACGCGCATGCTTCCGTCGGATGCCTGCACGTCCGCCCGGTTGTGAATATGAAAACCGAGGAGGGCGTGCGCGAGTTTGAGGCGATCGCCAGTGAAGTCGCGGACCTGGTGCTGGAGTTCGGCGGGGCGCTTTCGGGTGAACACGGCGATGGCTTGGTGCGCAGTCCTTTTATGCGCCGCATGTTCGGAGACAAGCTTTACGAAGCCTTCCGCGAAATTAAACGCACGGCCGACCCGGACGGGCTTTTCAATCCCGGCAAGATCGTGGACGCGCCGCCCATTACACAGAATCTCCGCTTCGGACCCAAGTACAACAGTCCCAAGCGGCGGTCGTATTTCGATTATTCGGAATACGGCGGATTCGGCGGGGCGGTGGAGATGTGCAGCGGCGTGGGGGCGTGCCGGAAGAAGCTCGCGGGCACCATGTGCCCTTCTTATATGGCGACGCGTGAGGAGACGCATGCGACTCGCGGCCGCGCGAATGTGCTGAGGCTCGCGATGAGCGGCCAGCTTAGCGATGCGGGCCTTGCGGATCACGGTGTCTACGAAGTCCTGGATCTGTGTCTCGAGTGCCGGGCATGCAAAACCGAATGTCCGGTCGGCGTGGACATGGCGGCGTTCAAGAGCGAGTTTCTCGCCGAATACTGGAAGAGCCACGGCACTCCGATACGAGCCAAGGCTTTGGGAAGGATCGGCGCGGCATCGATTTGGGGGAGCAGGCTCGCTCCGGTGTCAAACTGGGTGGCGAGCGCAACCCGACCGTTTATCGGGGTCGATGCCCGCAGGCCGCTGCCGGCCTGGAAGAGGCAGACGCTTCAGAAACTGCGCGGCACAAGCCTTCACGGTGTGAAAGGCTCGCCGGTAACTCTCTTCAACGATACGTTCTTGAATCACTACCACCCCGAAATCGGCATCGCCGCCATTGAGGTGTTGGAGCGCGCCGGGTGCTCGGTTAACGTCGTCCGGCCGGGGTGCTGCGGGCGCCCGCTTATTTCCCAAGGCCTGCTCGGCGAGGCCCAAACAAATGCGGCCAAAATTGTCGATGGCCTGCTTCCCGTCGCCCAACGAGGCGAAAAGATTTTGTTCTGCGAGCCGAGCTGCCTATCCGCGGTCAAAGAGGACATCCCGTCCCTGCTTCGGGGCGGCCAACAGGAAAAAGCTCGAATCGTCGCGAAATCCGCCATGCTATTCGATGAATTCGCGGCGGGGCTGAACCTGCCGCTGCGGAAAGGCCCTTCGCGCATTTTGCTGCACGGCCACTGCCATCAAAAATCCCTGGGCCTATTGCCGGCCAGCACGGCCCTGCTTTCGCAGATCCCCGGTGCGAGCATTGTCGATCTGGATGCCGGCTGCTGTGGGATGGCGGGATCTTTCGGCTATGGCAGGGAGCACTACGATGTGTCGGTCGCGATAGCCAACCGGAAACTGCTTCCAGCAGTAAGAGAGATGAAGCCGGGTGACGTACTGGTCGCGCCCGGTACTTCGTGCAGGCAGCAGGTGAAAGATCTCGCCGGAGCATCCGCGCTGCATCCGGCGGTGCTGATTCGCGATCTGATGAAATAGCCAGCGGGATTGGGATTTCGAGGGACCCAACGTAGCCGCTTTACTCGGGCTTCCTGAACAAGCTATCGAAGGCGGCGCGAGCGTCGTTCGGGTTGCGTGGGACGGGCACATTCGCGACGGGCCCGTTCGTCGCGTTCCCTGAACTGGGCTGAGGTGTATCCCTGGCAACCGTCAGCCGCGGCTTGAAGAGCTCGCACTCGTTGGCTTGATCCTTTGCCGCAATCCGCACGGGCACGGGTTTCAGGCACTGGAACCGGGTGGACGGCTCGAAATGCGCACACTGCTTGCAGCAGTGGAGCGACGACCCACACTTGGGACAGTTCCCCCGAAAATCTGTATCGCCGGGTAGCGTGGAGGCGCAATTATAGCAACGCGCCGCCGTTACCGCCTGCACCAGCCGCGGCAAGCGCGGGCCGGTGACATCTATCGGTGGGCGTGGACCTTGCGGGCGCGGACGTTCTTCACGCCGGTGCCCATTTTCCGAGGATTCGCGGCCGGAGTCCATGTAGCCGCGCTGCCGGTACTTGCGATCGCCTTCCATAAAAGTGCTGGTTGGCTTACTCCTTTAGAAGTAGAACTTCGTTTTCAGAATTGCTTTGCCACTGGGCTGGGAGACTTTCGGGCGCGCCACCAAATGTGGCGTCTTCTGATTTGAGGAAACCCTAAACAACTATGTACCACGAATATAAATCGGAATCCAGTGAAATCTTCGCCTCCCATCAATTTCCATACAATCTTCGATGAAATAAACCCTCCCGTCGTGATCAAACAAGGCCCAGGGCCGGTGGAAATCTCATCAAACCCGCCGGCCGCGCCGGACGGTGGGTCGCGCGCCCACATGGATTTCCCGGCGTCCAATAACCTTATCGGCACAACAGCCTACAGACTTTGTATCCTGGAAGAGCGCACGGTAGCCTGGCCCCTCCGGTGTGTGCGCATCAACGGGACCTCGAGGCCAAGGAGAATCGGTATGCGCTTTCGTTTGCACAAGTCCGCTATTAGTACTACAGTACTCTCCGCCATCTTGGCGCTGGCGCCTGCCGAGGCCCAGACCGCTAAGAGCGTCGCGAAAGCTCCCAAAACGTGGACTCCTGCGCGGATGACGGACGGTCACCCGGACCTCCAGGGATATTGGACCAATGCCACGTTTACGCCGCTGGAGCGCCCGGCCGAACTCGGAATCAAAGAGTTCTTCACGGAGGAAGAGGCGGCGGCGTTCGAAAAACAAAGACTGCTTCGGGAGAACAGCCAGACGGCGGACGACCTCCATTATGACAATGTCGCGTGGCAAACCGAAAATTATGCCAAGGGTGTTTCGAGCTATCGCACTTCTTTGATCTTCGATCCACCGGACGGAAAGATTCCGCCGCTGACTTCCAACGGACGGAAGCGCGCCGTCGCGCAAGCCGAAAAAGCGCGGCGCCGAAATCTGGCGGAAGGCGCCTCCGATCGCAATCTCGCCGAGCGTTGCATCTCCTGGGGCGCGGAAGGACCGCCGATGCTGGGTACGACTTATAACGCGAACCTGCAGATCGTGCAGACCGCCTCCTCTGTCGCGATTTATACAGAAATGGTGCACAATGTTCGAATCATTCCGGTGGGTGGACGTTCCCACCTTCCCTCCGGCATCCGGCAGTTAGACGGCGATTCCCGCGGACACTGGGACGGCGACACGCTGGTTGTCGACACCGCTAATTTTACCGATGAGACACCTTTCCGCGGCTCACCCGCCACCGCGCGGCAGGACATCTACTCTAGTGAGAACTTACACGTCGTTGAACGTTTCAAGCTTATCGACTCGAACACGATTCAGTACCGCTTCACAGTGGACGATCCAGCGGTGTGGGAAAAGCCGTGGAGCGGCGAGGTCATGATCCACCGTTTCGAAGGTCCGATTCTCGAATACGCCTGCCACGAAGGAAATTACGGTTTGGCCAATATCCTGGCTGGAGCGCGGGCGGCGGAACAGAAAGCCGCGAAATAGAGGATGGAGCGAGCGAAGACGCCCAAGGCAGTCGTTTTCGATTTCGGCGGCGTCCTTTGCTTCCATCCTCCGGATGCAAAATTCGATCCTATTGCAAAGATCTTCGGCTTGCCGGTTTCCGAATTGATCCCGCTGTTTTGGGAAAAGCGAGCTGAATACGATGCCGCGCGCCTGGACGCGTGGACCTACTGGAGCGATATCGCACGTGCATCCGGCAAAGAGCTGAACGATTCGATGCTGCGGGAGTTGATCCGTCATGAGGTCGCGCTGTGGAACAACTATGACGATCGGGTGCTCGGTTGGGCAGCCCATCTTCGCGCCTCGGGCTTCCGAACCGGAATCTTGTCCAATCTTCCTCCTGCGTTAGGCGCCGAGCTGCGCGCGACGCCCGGATTCCTCGACACTTTCGATCACGTCACGTTTTCTTACGAGCTGAAAAGCGTGAAACCCGAACCGGCGATCTATGAGAATGCGATTGGCGGCCTCGCTGTCGCGCCGGGCGAGGCGCTCTTCCTGGACGACCGGCCCGAGAACGTCGAGGGCGCGCGGGCGGTGGGGATGATGGCGGAGTTGTTCAAGTCGTGGGAGGATTTTTTGAGCTCCGCGGTGCGCCGCTATGACTTGCCGCTAGGCGCGCTGGCAACCGATGGAATTCAGGGTGCGGTCCCCCAAGCCGCCCCCGGGCAAGGTCCGCTATAAGCCCTTTTTCGCCAGAAACTCGATCAAATCGACGATGCGCAGCGAGTAGCCCCACTCGTTGTCATACCAGGCGACGACCTTAGCCAGATTGCCGTCCAGGACTTTCGTCATCTGGCTGTCGACGATCGAGCTGGCGGGGTTGCCCATCATGTCGGAGGAGACGATTGGATCTTCCGTGTAATCGAGGATGCCCTTCATCTCGCCTTCCGCGGCCTCTTTCAGCGCGGCGTTCACCTGTTCGGTGGTGGCCGGCTTGGATAATACGGCAACCAGGTCTACGACGCTGACGTCGGGTGTCGGCACGCGCATCGCATAGCCATCGAGCTTGCCTTTGAGTTCCGGCATTACCAAGCCAATGGCTTTGGCCGCGCCGGTGGTGGTCGGGATCATGTTCAGCGCCGCGGCACGCGCGCGCCGCAGGTCTTTGTGCGGGAAATCCAGCACGTTCTGATCGTTAGTGTAACTATGGATGGTGGTCATCGAGCCCTTCTCGATGCCGAAATTCTCCTGGAGCACCTTCACCACCGGAGCAAGGCAATTCGTGGTGCAGGACGCATTCGAGATGATGTTGTGCTTCTTGGGGTCGTAGGCGTCATCGTTGACGCCGAGCACGATAGTGACATCCTCATTCTTTGCGGGGGCCGAGATGATCACTTTTTTGACAGTTCCGCGGATGTGCTTGCATGCTTCCTTTGCGTCCGTGAACTTGCCCGTGGACTCCACCACGATTTGCGCGCCTACGCTGGACCAGTCGATGTGGGCAGGGTCCTTGATCGCAAAAACTTTGAGGTGTTCGTGGGCCACGGAGATGGTGTCACCATCGGCGGTCACCGGTTCCTTCAGAGGTCCGAGAATGGAATCGTACTTCAGTAGATGCGCCAGAGTCTTGGTATCGGTAAGATCGTTGGCGGCTACAAATTCGACATTCGGGTTGTGGAGCGCTGCGCGCACTACGTTTCGGCCAATCCGGCCGAAGCCATTGATTCCAACTTTGACGGCTGCCATTGTTTACTTATTTTAACGTTACCCGCGAAGTCCGCGATTATCATCAAAAGATGGTTTTGTCGGATGTCGATATTCAGCGCTACATTTCCGAAGCAAAGATCAAGATCACTCCCGCGCTTCCGCCCGAGCAGTTGGGAAGCTGCTCAGTGGATTTTCGGCTCGGCAACGAATTCAGCATCTTCGAGCATAGCCGCCATCCGTATATCGACCTGAAGGAGCGCGCGGCCATTCAGGACATCATGCGCACGATCACCGTCGCGCCGGGCGAGCCCTTTATTCTTCAGCCGCACGAATTCGCGCTGGCGATCACGGAGGAGACGCTTGAATTAGACGACGACGTTCTAGGGCGCCTGGAGGGCCGGTCCAGCCTCGGGCGAATCGGGATCATCGTGCACGGAACCGCGGGCCTCTTCGATCCAGGATGGGTGGGAAAAGCGACGCTTGAACTCAGCAATCTGGGGCGGATGCCCGTGGCTCTATATCCCGGAATGCGCATCTGCTCATTTACCTTCGAGCAGCTCTCGTCGCGCGTGGCGGTCCCGTATCGCAAGAAGGCTGGGAACAAATACGCCGGCCAGGATCGCCCGCTTGCAAGCAAGCTGGCGAGCGAGACCGGGGCGCGTTGAGCTAAGCAGGACCGGTTCTTCTAAAACCCGAATCTTGATTGGCAAAGGACTAAATTGGACCGTGAACGTGAGCGTCCGCGAAGCAAAGGCGCAGTTTTCAAAGTTGCTGGATGTTGTGGAACAGGGCGAGGAAGTTGTGATTCTGCGGCGGCTAACTCGCTGCCTCGCTCATAGTTCCTTGAAGCGATAAAGGCTGTCGCGGGAATAGCCCATCATCTTGCACGCATCCGAGACGCTGCCCAGCATGTCGGCGAGCTTCAGCAGCCCCACCTTGTTCTTGGTGATCTTTTGATGTGTATTCACTGACATTCTCCTTTGGCGCTTTCGCGCAGTCTATCATTGGATGTCAGATTAAGTCTGAACTACCACACCACCTTTAGGTTTACGACCCGGTCCGGCATCTCCTCCGGGGTCGGCACAAGCTTACCTCTTCTCTGGGGAGTCGTCAGTTTCCGATCACTCGTGTGTTCGGATCACTGGGGGTCCACCGGGTGCGGACGGTTCGCGGCTGACCTGCGTGGGCTGCGCGTGAAGTCCGTCGGAAAGCCGGATGCTGGAAATCGGCACGTCCGGCTTGATGAGCGGGGAGGGGAAACGGACCTCGGTATCGCGCCTCTCGTCGACTCCACGCGTTGCGAGCGTGGAATTAACCGGCGGTCAGGCCCGGAATTCGCGCGGATCGCCAAAATCTTTTTGTAGCACAAGAGCGACGGTTCCGCGCATGCGGCCGTGTCCAGCTTCGGAGGCGGGAACGAGCTGCGGCGTGGCGCCGCCCAAGACGTGAACGCGCATTTCCGACTCAATCGCCGGGCCGAAACGGCGCCACGCCGAAGTGAGCTCGCCAACAAGAATGATTCGTTCCGGCGCGAGTCCCGCAACGATCATTCGCAAGCCCCGGCCGAGATACCGGGCCTGGGTATCCAACGCTTTGATCGCGCAGGCATCGCCTTCGTCGGCGAGCGTCAGTAAGTCCGTGAAACTCGACTCACGCCCGGAGGACTCGCGATAATAGCGCAGCGCCGCTTGGTTTGACCCATACACTTCCCAACACCCGCGGCTTCCGCAAGTGCAGGGTGGGCCGTTGGGATCCAGCGGAACATGGCCGAATTCTCCGGCCATGCCTTGGAATCCGCGCGCCAACTGGCCGTTCATCAGAACTCCCGTGCCGATTCCCTCCGACACTGTCACCGCGACCAGATCGCGCACAGACTCCATATGATCGAACCAGACGGCGGCGAGGACGCACGCATTCGCGGCATTTTCCAGCTCGACTTCGATGCCGGTAGCCGCTGAAAGCGGCCCCCGCAGATCGCAATCGCGCCAGCCGAGATTCGGAGCGAATTCCAGAATGCCTGTGGCATGGTTGACGCGGCCGGGAAGGCTGATGCCAATCCCTTCGATCTTTTTACCTCTGCTGACCGCGATCAGCGGCTCAATACAGCCGAGGATCCCCTTGATTCCTGCCTCTGGATCGCAAGGAGTTTTGACCCTCTGCTCGGAGAGAAACTTTCCGTTGACGTCAGCAAGGACCACGCTGGTTTCGAGCGGCCTGACGACTACGCCGATAATGACGCGGTTTTCATTGAGGCGGAGAAACGTCGGCCGCCGGCCGCGCGGGAGGCGGCCTGTGGGCCCTTCCACCACCCAGTTCTCCCGTATGAGTGCCTCCACAATCAGCGAGACGGTAGACCGCTGCAATCCGGAAAGCCGCGCGATATCCGCGCGTGAAATCGGCTGGCGCGTCCGGATGAGATTCAGCACAATGCGGCGATTAATATCGCGCACCACCTCGGTAGAGGCGGTTTGCACAAGGGGTTTGGGGACGGCCAAGTCGTAGTATACGCAAACACATCGCTAACCGCCGCGCTAAGGATTGCAGCCTCGAATCACTCTGTCACGCTTCGCGCGCAAGCCCAATCAAATAAGTAGAGACGCGTCGGCCGCTCGGGAGCGTGATGAACCCGCGCAGCCTCGACCGGCCGCATAGAGGCATCAGCATGAAAATAAATAGAACATTGTTGGCGGCCATCGCGATGGCGGCGATGCTCGCCACGGACGCGAAAGCCGTATGGGTTAGAACACCGCCACCCCCGCCCAGGTCCACCGCCGTAATTGGAAGGCCCCCGGGGCCTGGATTCGTTTGGACTCCGGGCTTCTATCGGTGGAGCGGAAGGAACTACGTGTGGGTTGGAGGAAGGTGGAGACGTCCTCCCCGCCGAGGCGCGGTCTGGATGCCTCCGGTCTGGCGCCCTGGACCCGGCGGCTGGACGTTCGTGGCGGGCCGCTGGCGATGAAGACCGCGGGCCTTCGCTCAGTTTCCGTTCACCCGCCGGGCATCGCCCGGGCTGTGTGGGGCGCCGTCGGCGATTGCCGTTTTGTTCACGGCAACAACGGGCCGCAGTTGGTGATCTTATCGGCTGGCACGCCTTTCGGCAAAGCTATCGAACATGGCTCGATAACAGAAGCGCTGGGTTGCGTTTTGAAGGAATTGATGCCATACGGGGGGACGCAGACGACCATGACGGTGTACGGCAAGCCATTGCAGACAGCAAAACGTCAGCCGATCCGCCGACGCGAGTGCCCCTTGACCTGCCGTCGGCGACTGAAAATCTGGTGAAAGAGAGCAGCTTCGTCGCACCGGTCCCAGTTCAAGCGAAATGGGATTATTATGCTTTCGATAAATTATCTCGGAATTTCTTTAACGCAAGGGTAATGTTGTGCTTTTGGTGGCACTACGGCGCAAAGCTTGCGTTACGCCACCAGCCAATCGGCTACCGCGGGAATAGATGCAGCACGCCAGCATCGTAAGTTATTGAGGGAGTTGGTTGCGGGGGAAGGATGTGAACCTTCGACCTCTGGGTTATGAGTTCTACAATTGCTTCACTTTGGTTGATTTGATCCGATTCTTCAATGGGATAAGCGAAACAGATTCCCTCCTGGTTTTTGCTGTTTGGTTTGCTTCGTCAGCAATTTGTTAGCAATCTGCCCGGCGCGGCTGGGAGATCCTCGTTTATCTGTGGTTCACCTTGCGAGTAAGCGATTTAGACGCCGATCCAAAAAACACCTCGGGTGAGACGTTGAAGCGCTTGCTCAGTTTCTCGATGTGAGATTTTGCAAAGGCTCGTTTACCGTTGAGAACTTCGGAAACGATGCTCTCCGTCCCGAACACCTCGATCAGATCAATTTGGCGTAGACCGTTGGACTCCATCAAATGACGTACAACATCGCATGGCGTCGCCTTTGGAAGCGAATAATTCTTCTCTTCGAAGTCTTCGATTAAAAGCGTCAGAAGCTCGAGAATGCGGGTTTCCTCAGCGGTGCGGTTGCGTTTTGCCAGCAGTCTTTCAAGAACGGCGGTGTAGCGCTCGTTTTCTTCTTCCGTGTGGATGACGTGTGGCAACACCTCGACCAGCAACTTGGTGTACTCTCGCTTGTTTTCAATTTCAGCCGGGTGCGTCATTTCTTCCAATTCCCCTTGTGGTACTCAGAGTGGGTCAACACGTGACGGATCAGCACCGTCTGATCGTCATAAAAGATCTCGGTTATCAGTCGGAAGTCATTGCCGCCAATGTTGAACACCGTAAAGACCCTCTTCTGATCTCCTCTTCCGACAGCAACGCTGTCCGCGTTTGGGTATGTCTGCCGGATATCCTCTAAGCTTTTCCATCGTGCTCGTTTCGCGATTCTGAACCAACTGTCCAGTGACGTCGCCGCTTTCGGCCCGTACAGTTTTCCAGACTCCAGCAACTTCTTTCGACTGATAATGTGCAATCGTTCGCGCCTTCGGGTTCACGATGCGAAAACTTCCAGCTTCCTTAGCGATCTTCGCGAAATGCGAAGAACTTGTCAATGCTCGGTTAAAAACGTGAATTGGATCCCTCACGATACTTGGTTGGACCCAAAGCCCTATCATTCGCGGCAAGTACCCGGTTTCACTGGATTTCGTCTGGGGTCTCGTCGGCTATTGCCAACGATGCTTGCGACACTGAGCTGGGAAAATCGACCGGGAACTGATCGATTTTTGGTTGCGGGGGAAGGATTTGAACCTTCGACCTTTGGGTTATGAGCCCAACGAGCTACCAGACTGCTCCACCCCGCACTCATATCGTAACAATAGCCGCGGGGGAGGGTCAATTTCTCAGTCCGATTTTTCTTCCGCGCGCTTGCGCAGAACGTGCAACACGGTCTTGACGGCAAACAAGCCGAGGAAGAGCAGAGTCGCAAGCCGGATTTTACCGTCCAGCGTAATGCCGGCCAGGATCGCCAGCAGCGCGAAGGCGGCCATCGTAAATCGGAATCTTCTGTCCATCCGTTGACTGCGTGAGCTAGCGCTGCGAGGCGACGTTGTAGGAAAACGCCATCTGGAGGCGCACTTGGTCTCCTTTATATTCGATGGGCAGCGGCGGCAACGGGTTCGACATGCTGAGTCCCGCGACAGCAGCGCGATCGAATGCTTCAACTCCGGATGGCGTCGCGATCACCACTTTCGGAACCAACCCGCGGCGGTCGATACTGAATTGGAGCAGCACGACACCGCGGCGCCCGAGGCGGGCGCTTTCGGGGATTACGGAGAGCCAGTTCCGCTTTACTAACGCCAGCACCTGCTGGAGATATGGCTTAAAGTCGACGTTCTGCGGATCGCTAAGCAGTTGCAGGGTGCTGCACTCCTGGCATGGCGCCGGCACGGGAGCACCCGTAAGCGGAGGCGCCATTTCGCCGATGTCGCCAACGGTCACTCCCCCGCCACCGCCTGGCCGGGGAGGCAACTTCGCCAGTTGCGGCGTCGGTTTGGGCAGATTGAGTTTGACGTCCGGGTTCGGATTGGGTTTGGGCGACGTACCGCCGGTTACGCTCTCGAACACCAGCTTCGGATGTTCCGCCGGAGGGGGCGGCCCAGCGGATGGAGCGCCCACTCCAATGGTGGGAGCCATCGGCGCGCCCGAAAGCGCCTCGATTTTCGGAGCTTCGAGAGCAGAAATCGTCGCTTGTGCCGGGGCCGGAGCGCCGGGAGCGGGCACCGGCGGCCGAAAACGTTTCGCCTGCGCGGGTTGACCCTCGGTCGCGCTGCGAAGGTCCAGGCCGCGCGTCACCTGTCCCTTATTCGGGTCCTTCTGGGTGGGTTCGAGCACCCGCGGAATATACAACGGCGTTGCCTTCTTGAATGCGATATCAACGCTGGGGGTTTCCTGGATGGGCAATTTCGCATCGGGGGCAAGCAGGACCGCGGAAATGATAACCGCATGAACTGCGACTGACCCCACAGCATCGCGCAGCAGCCGCTTGCGGGTGATGGGTTCGCGCCACTCGCGAAGCAGGTTCAGCTCGGCTGTTTCGGCTGGTGGCGCTGCGAGCATTTTGCTAAAACCCGCTCTCTGCCAGAGCGGATGCGACTCGGTGAGAGTGCAATTCAATTTTATCAAGAATCGCGCACGCGGCCTCCAGAGCCGCCAAACCGTGTCTCCCGGTAACTCGCGGAAGCTCACGGGAAATCATGCTTTGAAAGAAATCTTCAAGTTCCAGACGCAGCGGCTCGTCTTTGGTTACCGGAAGAGCCGCGAAATCGATCGCCATGGGCGGTTTTACGCGAAACCGCACGACGTCTTTGCGGCTATAGTCGAGCGATATGTACTCGTGCGGCTGAAACACCCGCAGTTTACGTACGCGCTCGGTTGAGACGCGGCTCGCCGTAAGGTTCGCCACACAACCGCCGGGAAACTGCAGCCGCACGTTGGCGATATCTACTTTGGGCGTGAGGATCGAAATACCGGCCGCGCGGATTTCTTCCGGCGTGTCCCCGGTCAGCGTGAGAACAATATCGATGTCGTGAATCATAAGATCCAGCACGACATCCACATCCAGACTGCGGGGCGTGAACTCGCTGAGGCGGTGGATTTCGAAAAACAGGGGTTTAGTGATCACGGAGTTGAGCGCGATCACGGCCGGGTTGAAGCGCTCCAGGTGCCCGATCTCGAGGATTCTGCCGGTGCGGGCCGCGGTTTCCACCAAGGCCGCCGCCGCGGGGATAGAGTGCGCGATCGGCTTCTCCACCAGCACATCTATGCCGAGTTCCATCAAGGCGCAACCGATTTCGGAGTGCGTACTCGTCGGCGTCGCCACAACCGCGCCATCGGCCGCTCGGGCGAGGTCTTCCAGAGAGCCGAAAATTCGGCAGCCGTAAGTCGCGGCGGCTTCTCGCGCCCGCATGGCTTCAACGTCGAAAATGCCGGCAAGGCTCGCGTGCTCGGATTGATGAATTATGCGAAGGTGATTGCGGCCGAAGGCGCCCGCGCCCACGACCGCAATTCTGGGAACATCCATTCCCGCGCCTAGGGCTTGGCCGCCGCTTGCTGCATCCGAGCCCGCGTCTCCTCCATCCTGCGCGTCAGATGTGGAACCACGCCGACCATGCGTTCCAAAAGCATAAGCTGACCACGATGGTGCATCTCATGTTCTTTCACGCTCATGATCATGTCGAAGCGGCTCCGCGAGGGGGGTTCACCTCCGGGGGGCATTGTCACAACCTCGCCCAGAAAGCTCTCTGGGAGCGTTTCCAGCCAGTTCGCGAAGTGATCGCGGCCATCTTTGAGTTGTTTGACGATCTCGGCCTTTCGCTTGCCGGATTTCTCATCCGCGATGCGCGGCTCGATAAACGCCATGAAATCGAACCCGGTCATGCTGGTGCGCTTCTGGACGCCAAGAGCCTCATATGGGAAATCCGGAATATGCGCGATATGGATTAGCATTTCGCCGATGCTACGGTTCTCAGGGGTCGCGCGAAATCCGTACTTATCTTCTGGAATGTCTTCCGCGATTTGAATGGTGTTGTTGCGGACGGTGCGGAATGCCGCCGCAAGCTCTTTTGCTCCGTAGTAGTTCATTCACACATTCTATCGGAGGGCACGTACCTCAAGCAGCGGCTTTCGTGTCAGCCAGTGTTATTCTGGCCGCTTGTGGCAACCAAGCGCGCGGATCCAGCAGGGCGGCTGAACCAGCGCGACCTCTGGCTGGCGGCTCTGCTGGTATCGCTGCTCCTGCTCGCCTACATTCCGGCGCTCAGCGGGGGCATGGTCTGGGATGATGACGCTCACATCACCCGGCCGGAGCTACGCTCGCTGGGCGGCTTGGGCCGCATTTGGTTCCAGCTGGGCTCCACGCAACAGTACTATCCGCTTTTGCACACCGCCTTTTGGTTGGAATATGCCTTGTGGGGCGGCGATGTGCGCGGATACCACCTTACGAATCTGGCGCTGCACGCGTGCTCGGCTCTGTTGCTGGTCGTGTTGCTGCGGCGGTTGGAAATGCCGGGAGCCTGGCTGGCCGGCTTTTTATTTGCTTTGCATCCTGTCTGCGTAGAATCCATCGCGTGGATCTCAGAGCAGAAGAACGCGCTCTCGACTGCGTTTTATTTGGGCTCGGCGTTGGTTTATCTGCGCTTCGACCAGAGCCGCCGCCGCGCTGACTACTATGGCGCGCTCGCGCTGTTTGTGGCGGCGCTGCTGAGCAAGACGGTAACCGCAACCTTGCCGGCGGCCTTATTGGTCGTGCTTTGGTGGCGGCGAGGAAAGCTCGATTTGAAGCGCGATGTGCGGCCGCTATTGCCTTGGCTCGCCATGGGGGTCGCGGCCGGGATTTTCACAGCGTGGGTGGAACGGCGCTACATCGGCGCCGGCGGCGCGAATTTTTCCCTGGCCTTACTCCAGCGTGTGCTGCTCAGCGGACGAATCCTTTGGTTTTACCTGGCAAAGCTGGTTTTGCCTATCAATTTGCTGTTCACTTATCCACGCTGGACCGTGGACCCGAGAGTTTGGTGGCAGTGGTTGTTTCCAACCGGCGCCGTTATTCTGGCGGCGGCTCTGGTGCTGCTGGCTCGAAGATTTCGCGGCCCACTCGCCGGCTTCTTGTTCTTCGCGGGAACTCTCTTCCCCGTGCTCGGCTTCCTCAATGTTTACCCGTTCATCTTCTCGTTCGTGGCGGATCACTTTCAATATCAGGCGAGCCTCGGGATTTTAGTCCCCGCGGCATACGGGCTCAATTGGGCGAGCCGCAAGCACGCCATCATTCCCGCGATCGTAATCGCTGCCATGGCCGCGCTGACGTGGAATCAGACCGGAGTGTTTCGAGATGCCGAGACGCTCTATCGCGACACCCTGGCTCGCAATCCCGACAGTTGGATGGCGCACAACAACCTGGGTTTCGTGTTGGCCGCAATGCCCGGGCATCGAGACGAGGCTATTCAGCATCTCGAAGCAGCCGTTCGTTTAAACCCTGGCGCCGCGGAAGCGCACATGAACCTTGGTGTCTTCCTCGCGGAAACGGGGCACTTGGAAGAAGCTGTGGCGCACTACCGGGCAGCGCTCGAAATTTATCCTACGTATGCCGTCGTTCACAACGATCTCGGCGCCGCGTTATCCCAACTTCCCGGCCGCTCGGAAGATGCCATCGAGGAGTATCGGGCAGCGCTCCGGATCAATCCCAATTACGCCGAAGCCCATAACAACCTCGGCAGCCTGCTGCTTCACACGGCCGACGGGCAGTCGACGGCCATAAAGGAATTTCAAGAGGCTCTGCGCCTGAATCCGGGCTTGGTTGAGGCGCACGCGAATCTCGGGTCCGCGCTGGCGAGCACGCCGGGAAGGCAAGACGAAGCGATCTTCCACCTCCAGGAGGCGTTGCGGGTACGTCCCGATCTACAAGCGGAGCGGCAGTTGTTATCCAACCTTCTGGCTGCGCGGCAGCGCTGAGGCGATACGATTGCGGTAATGGAGCACGCGCCGGAGTACACGGACACAGACCCGCGAGTGATGGAGGTGTGGTTGGATTTGCTACGGCACATGGACCCGGGTGAAAAGCTGGCCCAGAGCCTAAACCTAACAAACATGGCATTTCGCCTGAGCGAAGCTGGCGTCCGGCTCGCGCATCCGGACGCGGACGAACGCGAAATTTTCTTACGCGCCGCCGCTCGGCGCTTGCCGAAAGACTTAATAATTCGCGTTTACGGATGGGACCCCGGGGACAATGGCGACGCCGGCTGATGCGCTCTGCCGGCCGCTGGAAATCCTGGACAAAATGGAAATTCCGTATGTGGTCGGCGGCTCCACTGCAAGTTCGGTTCATGGGATTCCACGAACCACTAATGATGTGGATGTTGTCGTTGACCTTGCACACGATCAAATACCGGAATTGGTGTCTGAACTGAAGACCGACTTCTATGTAGACGCCGATATGATTCGAAAAGCCCTCGCGCTTGGGCGAGCCTTCAACATTGTCCATTTCCAAAGTGCATTCAAATGCGATTTGTTTCCGCTCCATACAGACGAATTCAGCCGCGCCGAGTTCGGCAGACGCCGTTTCGCCGTCATAACCTCCCTCGGCCCGGA
Organism: Bryobacterales bacterium; assembly: GCA_019261985.1. GTDB lineage: Bacteria > Acidobacteriota > Terriglobia > Bryobacterales > Bryobacteraceae > Palsa-187. Next base: position 57,264 of record JAFAQY010000053.1, read on the forward strand.
ACCGATTCAGTGTGCGATTGCGAGCGCCGAGGATACAATGCTGCGAAAACTGCAATGGTACCGTGCCGGAGGCGAAACCTCCGAGCGTCAGTGGAACGACCTCCGGGGTATGTTGCGCGCCAGCGGGGACAAGCTGGATCGCGAGTACCTTCGAAAATGGGCGAAGCATCTCCGGGTTGACGATTTGTGGGAACGCCTACTCAACGAGTAACGCGGCGGTCTTGCCGACAACTACTCCATCTTACCGACCAAAGTGATTTATTACAGCCGCAACCAGAATGAGGATACCTACAGCCGCAATAGCTAAGACTCCTATCCACGGGAACGGCTGAGGGCTCTTGATTACCGGTATCGCCACCTCTCTCTCGGATCGAGAGTGCGAAGTAAGGAATTCTGCATCGGGCATCGCGCTTAGGCATTCGGTCTCGCTTTCAGAGATCTTCCGCAATGCCAATCGTGTTGTCCCGAATGCAATGCCAGCCCTTCAATGAAGCTGCGCGCCGCCGCCCAGCTACGGAGTGCGTCCTCATAAAGTCGCTCGCCCATCGCAATGTCCGCTTCGGCAAACACAATCGGCCTAGTTCTGTCGAGTTTCTTTGCTCGATCAAGCCATACTTTGGCGTTTGCCGGATTCTTCCCCTCGCGAGCACATTGGGAAGCCGCATTGAAAAAACACCAAGCGCGCAGTTTGTTCGTGGCGCCGCAGTTTGACTCGGCCAAGGCGTTCTCAAGGTGTTGGGAAGCCGCCCGCCCGTCGCCTAGATCCACACTTCTGTAGTACGCCAGCATTTGGGAGTAGAAGTAATGGGCCTCCGAAGGCCCGGCGCTTAAGGATTGCGCGACCAGTTCCGGGTCCCATTCACGAGGCAACACCCCGTCGGCGTCTTCCGCCATAAGCGCAAGGAAGGAGATCCATTTCCGGGATCGCTCCGGATACCTTAGCAGTTGCCATAATCGAGCGGAATCAGATAACGTTCCACTGGTCGAGAGGGGAATAAGCGAGACTAAAGGAAAGATTGCACCCCAAAAGAGACTGCCGATCCAATCGCCTGCACCCACTTCCGAATTTCGCCCAAGCAACGCCGCTAACCGCGAAGAGTAGAATGCTCGCCAGCGGGCCGCCCGCAACCATCCATGCAAGACCCGCAGGTCGAAGCGTCTTCGCTACACGCGGCATCACGCCACCGCCAAACGTGCAGCCGTCAAGCCGAAACCTCCAATGGCCGGCGATTTTGTAAAGCGAAAAGCCCCCTACCGAGATGCCTCTGGATTCGACGCCCGCCAGCTGGCCGGCAATCAGGTGCCCCGCCTCATGGACGGCGATAGCGACGTAGATAGCTGGCAACCAGAGCAGGCCATTAAAGGAAGGATTCAAGTCCGCCCATTCTGCAAGAAATGGGGCGAAAATAAAGGCCAACGAAAACAACGTGAGTCCGAACAACAACCACCAGGGCTTTCGCGGCGGTTCTTGTTCCAGGTCGAGAATCGGTGTCGCTGACATAGTCGGTAAGCGAAGGCAAATCGGGAGAGTTGATGAACCTCAGCGGTTTGAGCCGCATTCGGCTAAGTGCTGGGTCGACGGGAAGCTTTTCATGTCGAGGCCACGCCGGGGCGAACCGTATTTTTCGCTCGTAATTCCCGCCGCCGAACGTCACTGGGCCTTGCACATGGGCAGGCCTGACGTGGAATCAGACGGGAGTCTTTCGAGATGCCGAGACGCTCTATCGCGACATGCTGGCTCGTAATCCCGATAGTTGGATGGCGCACAACAACCTCGGATTCGTGTTGACCGGGATGCCTGGGCTCCGGGACGAGGCGATGCAGCATCTCGAACAAGCGGTTCGTTTAAATCCGGCCGACGCGGAAGCACAAATGAACCTTGGTGTCTTCCTCGCGGAAGCGGGGCACTTGGAAGAAGCTGTGGCGCACTACCGGGCAGCGCTCGAAATTTATCCTACGTATGCCGTCGTTCACAACGATCTCGGCGCCGCGTTGTCCAACTTCCTGGCCGGTCGGAAGAGGCTATCGAGGAGTATCGGGCCGCGCTCCGCAGCAATCCCAACTACGCCGAGGCACACAACAATCTCGGCAGCCTGCTGCTACACACGCCCGGCGGAGGGCCTGCCGCGTTGCAGGAATTTCAAGAAGCGCTGCGCCTGAACCCCGGAATGGTTGAGGCGCACGCGAACCTCGGCTCGGCGCTGGCGAGCACGCCGGGAAGGCAGAATGAGGCGATCTTCCACCTTCAGGGAGGCGTTGCGGGTACGTCCCGATCTACAAGCGGAACGGCAGTTGTTATCGAATCTGGTCGCGGCGCGCCAGCGCTAACGGGGCGATATGTAGGGCGGCGATTGCGGAGTGCCACAAGATAATGTGCCCCACCCGCTTTACTTTCTCTTCCTTTGCGTTTAGGATGTAAACACTCCCCCTTATAAACGTCTGCTATTAGGAGGGGATTGCGTTGCTGAAACTGAAACGAGTCGATATCCAGGGATTTAAGTCGTTTTACGACCGCAGCGATCTTCGGTTCCATGGAACGGGGATTGCCGCCATCGTCGGACCGAACGGCTGTGGAAAATCCAACATCAGCGACGCCATTAGTTGGGTCCTGGGCGAACAGAGCGCGAAGAGTCTTCGTGGAGCTCGCATGGAAGATGTAATCTTCGCCGGCACGCGCGACCGCAAGCCGCTCGGCCTGGCGCAGGTGACTCTGACAATGGTCGACCCAGCGGCGGCTACACCGATTCCCAACGCTCCGCATCACGCTCATATCGAAACTTCGGTTGGTCCGGATGGTGAAACTCACATCGAGGCGCATTCTGAATTGCCGGCGAATGCAAACGGGAACGGCGTGCACCCGCAGCATCCCAAGCCGGAAGAGATCACGATTACGCGGCGGCTTTACCGCTCCGGTGAAAGCGATTACCTGATTAACGGCCGCCCGGCGCGGCTGCGCGATATTCAGGACCTGTTTATGGGCACCGGTCTTGGCCCGGAAAGCTACGCCATTATCGAGCAGGGGCGCATTGGGCAGATTCTCTCGAACAAGCCGGCTGACCGCCGGGCCGTTATCGAAGAAGCTGCCGGCATCGGCAAGTATAAAACCCGCAAGCGGCTGGCCGAGGCGAAGCTCGAAAGCGCCCGGCAGAACCTTTCGCGCGTGTTCGACATTCTCGAAGAGGTCGGCCGTCAGGCGAACTCTCTGAAGCGGCAGGCTTCGAAGGCGAAGCGGTACGAAGAGCTGCGGACGCAAATGCTCGGCCATCTGCGCCGCGCGGTGGCGGGTCGGTTTACAGTACTCGAGCGCGAAGCTACGAAACTGGCGCTGGACCTGAACGAAGCGCAGACCGCTTTTCAGGGATTCTCGGCACAAGTGCAGGAAAAGGAAGTCGAGCACACCTCCACGCAAGAAGCCTGTTTCAAAACGGAGGCGGCGCTGACTTCGGCGCGAAGCCGGGTAGCGGAACTCAATCTCGAATCGGAGCGTACGCGCGGCCGCTTGGAAATGCAGGCGAAGCAGATCGCTGCGATCGATGAGCGCCTCACCACCGGCGAGGCCGAGACACAGAACCTGGAAGCGCGGCATCAACAGGAAAACGCGGAATTGCAAGCGCACACGCAGACGCTTGCGCAACTCGAAACCGCGAGTGCCACCGCGCGGGAGAATCTCCAGGCCAAGACCGCCGAACGCGACGCGCTCCAAACCAGCCTGCGCGCGCGTGAGCGCGCCATCGAGGTGTCGCGTCAGCAGGTGCTCAGGCTTCTGGGCGAAGCATCCACTTTGCGCAATCAGCTCGCCCAAATCGACGAGTACCTCGCGGGAATGGAACGTGACTCCGCCCGGTGCAAACGGGAAGAAGAAGCCGCTTCCTCCGACCTTGCGCGAATGGAGCAAATGAAGAAGGATCTCTCCACGCGATTGTCCGCCCGGCAGATGGAGCTTGAGTCCCTAGCGGATCGCCGCCGGCGAGTGGAAGAGGAAATCAAGCAGCGGCAGGCCAGCACGGTCGCCGCGCGAGCGCGGTTGGAGGAGGTCCGCGGCGCGCTCTCGCGGCAAAAGGCGCGCAAAGATTCGCTCGAAGAGATTCTTTCGCACCGGTCCTACACAACGGAAAGCGTAAAGCGGCTCTTCGAACACGAACCCGTGGAGGGTTTCAAGCCGGCGGGCGTGCTGGCGGATTTTGTAGAAGCAATCGATCCGGCTTGGGAAAAAGCCTGCGAAACGTTCCTTCACGAGGAGTTGGAATACGTCGTGGTCAATGGATGGGCCGAAGCCGAGCGTGGCATCGAGCTGATGTACGCCGAATCGGATGGCCGCGCGACATTCCTCGTGCATCTGCTCGTAGGACAAGCTTCAGCTTGTCCCGAACAAAGCACTGGACAAGCTGAAGCTTGTCCTACCGGCGTTGCCGGCCGGCTTAGCGATACGCTTCGATTAACCAACGGCCTCGCTGCCGCGCCTCAGGATCTGGCGCCGCGTCTTTCTCGCTGTTTCCTGGTCTCCGATCGAGCTACGGCGCAGCAGTTGGCTATCACTAATCCTGATTGCTACTTCCTGTTGCCCGACGGAGTGAGCTATCACGGACACGCGGTCAGCGCCGGCCGGAAAACCGGTGGCGGCCCGCTCGCGCTTAAGCGCGAACTGCGCGAACTGAACCTGCAGGTGGACCAGCGGCAGCGTGAAACCGACGCTCTGGCGGGCGAAATCGAAGAACTCGAGCGCAGCACGTCGCAATTAAGGGAAGAGCTGGAACACGTCCGCCATTTGCAGCAATCGCAAGAAAAGGATGCGTTGGCGCTGGATCACGAACAGCGCAAGCTGGCGGAGGAGTTCACTCGCTCCGGATCGCGGCTTTCTGTAGCTCGGCTAGAGCTGGAGCGTTTGGGGCGGGAAGACAGCCGCGCTCGAGCGCAGCGCGAAGAGAGCCAGCGTGTCGTGGCCGAAAAGGAACAGGCGCGCTTCGAGCAGGAGAAAGAACTCGAAGCCGCGCGCGCCGAATTCGAGCGAATGCAGGCGCAAGCTCACAGTATTGGCGAAGAGCATGCGGCACTCCGCGCCGACCTCGCCGGCCGCGATGAACGTTTGAGATCGGAGAAGGCAGCCGCGGCAAGGTTGGAGGCGCAACTCAGCCACCTCGCCACGCGGCGCGACGAGCTGGCTCGCGAACTGGAGCGCATGGGCGTGGAGCGCGCCCGCTTGCTTGCCGATAACATCGAGCTCGATCGGAAAGCGGCAAGCCTTGCGGAAGCAACAGCGGACGCTGCCGCGGAAGTAGAAAGGCTCGCCACGGAAGAGACCGCCGGCCGCGCGGCGCTACTCGCTCTTGAAGAATGTTTGAAAGCCCTGCGCGCTGAAGCTCAGACCGCGCAGGACCGGCGCAGTGAACTCGAAGTCGAGTTGGTCAAGAAGCAAGGCGACCTCAAGTATCTCGACGAGACCAGCCGGAAGGAGTTGAACGTATCCGCATCGGACGTCGCCGCGGGAGAATCCGAAGCGTCCGACGCGGAGGAAGCCGAGCAGCGGTATCAGGAAATCCGCGCAAAAATCGACGCGCTGGGGCCTGTCAACCCGCAGGCGCTTGAAGAATATCGCGAAGCGCAGCAACGCTACGACTTCCTCAACACGCAGCGCCAGGATTTGCTCGATTCCATCCGCGATACGGAGAAAGCGATCCACGACCTGGATATCGAATCGCGGCGGCGATTCAAAGAAGCGTTCGACTCTATCAACGAGCACTTCCGCGAGATGTTCCGGACCCTTTTCGGCGGCGGCCAGGGGGAGATGCGGCTCACGGACGAAGAAAATATCGGCGACAGCGGGATCGACATCATGGCTTCGCCCCCCGGCAAGCGTTTGCAAAATGTCGCGCTACTTTCCGGCGGCGAGAAATCCCTCACCGCAATGGCTCTGCTGATGGCGATTTTCCGCTACACCCCCAGCCCCTTCTGTATTCTCGACGAAGTGGACGCGCCGCTGGATGAACCCAACATTCAGCGCCTCACGCGCCTGATCAAAGAGATGTCGGAGACCACCCAGTTCATCGTGATCACGCACGCCAAGCGGACCATGGAGGCCGCGCAAGCGCTCTACGGTGTAACCATGCAGGAGCCGGGCATTTCGAAATTGGTCAGCGTGCGCTTCGAGCCGGTAGATGAAAAGGGCACCCAGGTAGTAGAGCTAGCGGCGGTGTGAAAGCAGCCCGAAGGAGTTATCGAACCCGGTGAACAGCCGGATGTGATCCTGAGGGGCACAAAGAGCGTCGGAATTGAGATAACGCGTCTTTATTTGGAGGACGGGACGGATCTGCAAAGTGAGCAGGTGCAACGACAGCGCCGGAGCGATGCGTTCAACCGCGCAAGAGACCTGCATCTAACCTCGTGTGGAACAGTCGGCGATCTCACGCTTGTGTTCAACAGTGCCGTCCCCATCTGGGATGTGGCGGGGTTGGCCAACGATATCGCCGGCCTCGCGGCTAAACTTGCGGATGCGAGTGTAGGTCAGGTTCAGCGAACAATGTATCGTCATATTCCGCTTCTTGACGCCGTGTTCGTTGGCGGCCAGGGCGAAGGATGGCAATACGCGACCACATATGGAGGCTACGGCGGATTTACGGAGCTACAACGGCTGCAACAAGTCGTAATGGATAAGGAAGGCAAGGCCTATCGTCCGTGTGCCTCCTGCTGGCTCCTGGTAGTGGTAGATTTCGCAGACCACATCCGCGAGATTCCGCGAAAGTTACCGCACCTAACATCGACCTGTACACACGTACAATAAGAGTTGGATTTAGGCGTCGCCTTTGAATTGGGATGATGCCAATCGTTCTCATGTCGCTCGCCATCCGGTTTGTCCGGAAGAAGTAAGTGATTCAGAACGCACCTTTGGACATCGAGGCAGAAGTATCCGGCGGTGAGAATCGCATCACAAGCATTGGACGCACGAACCAGGGCCGGTTCCTTGTGGTCGTCACGACAATGCGCGGTATTAGATTGCGTGTCGTCACTGCATTTCCCGCGCCTAAGCCAATGATCGACTTCTACGTCGTACAAAACGAGGGCTGAGCAATGCCGCAAAAGTTCACTATCCCGAAGTTCGAAAGCGAAGCCGAAGAGGCGCAGTGGTGGTACGACAACCGGTGGGAACTTGCGCAAGCATTCGAGGACGCCGCCGCGCACGGACGACTTCGTATTGGCTCGGCCGCGAGGCTCGCTCGCGAACGAGCGGGCTTAACCGATTCCGCTACAACGATCTCGCTCGACCCGGAGGACGTTAAAAGAGCACGGGAATTTGCGGCCAAGCGGGGTTTGCGATATAACGCATATCTAAGGATGCTGCTCCACGAAGCGTTGGCTTCTGAAGAGAAGACGCTCGCCCGCTGAGCGATACCATAGCGTTATTTAGCAGTCGCAGCCACTTGCTGGCCGCGACTGCCAGTCTGTCATACCACTACGCGTCTGTAATCTTCTACGCGACGGCGGCAGTTCCGCCCTTCAAAGCCTGCATGAGCTGTTCAAGCTGCGCGACCGTCATTCCCGCGGGTGTCTTTCCGCCGGCGTCGACCCAGGTGCTGTCTGCGATGCCATAAACTTCGTCGACGAATTTTGAGAAGAATGGCCATGCCATTTTGTACAGTTGGCCCCAGGAAATTACGATCGCACCTTCGGCGTCGTAGCCCGGAAGAACCACCGCATGGCCTCCAATGATGTTCGAATTCGATGGGTCCACGGTCCACACGGCTGGCGGGTCGCCGCCTTGCGGCATGATGTTTTGCGGAACATTGAAGCCGATATAGGCCACGCCGCAGTCGTTGATGGTCGATTTGACGTCGTCGATGTTGCGCGGATCCACTTCCACGAATCCCAGGATCTTGTGGCGGCTCTGGCCGCTTGGCCCGAATGGCGCGCCCTTAGTGAGGAGGTATTGGAGAACGTGCTGCTCGTTACCGCCGGGACCTTCGCCGCCCTGCTTCGGGTTGTATCCGCATGCTTGGATGTACAACTGCTCGACGTCTTTGTCCGGCTCGGTCGTTTCTTTGTTCTGTGCTTTGAACGACCAAACCTGAATCGCATGATAGACAGCGGCGCACGTGCAATCGCCCAGTGTGTCGTTAAGCATCATCCCGAAATTCGCCGGCATGCCGGTTGTGTAATTGACCGACGGCGGCGGGGGCGGCAGCTGTTTGCCTGCAAGCAATGAGCTGAGGTGAGGGATGCGGGGATTGTAAGTGCGCGGATTGCGTCCCAGTTTCCGCGCTTTGACTTGCGTACTCATAATATCGATCCTCCTTTTGTGAAAATCAGCCTTTGTGAAAATCAGCCCCGGGATTAAGCGCGGTGCATCCCCGTTTTTTCGTAATTTGGAGCCCCGCCCTCCTCCGTGAGGGCCGCGTTAATTCGCCTGAATTACGATTCGTAATTCCCGGCCAACCGAGTATACATCAAATTTACGCATTGGGGATCCGGGCTTTTTTATTTAATTGCGCTTAGGTCCGCCCTCGCAGTCGATCAATTCTGCGCCGGTCGCGCTTGGATGGCTTGCCTTCGGGAAAAGTCTCGAACCGCGGCAAGGCTCTGCGCTCCTCCGCCATTTTTCGACGTAACTCCCGGCTGGATTCTGTTTCGCGGTAAAGCGTCTGAGCGACGGATGCGGGCCCGCGGATCTCGCCGGCGATCAAGACTTCTATTTCGAAGTCGCCGCTCATATTCTTAACGCGCAGCATGTCTCCGGCCTGCACCTCGCGGGACGGCTTAGCTGCCTGTCCCTTCCACTGAATGCGCCCCAACTCGCACGCCCGCGCGGCCATGCTGCGGGTCTTGAAAAAGCGAGCTGCCCATAGCCATTTGTCGATTCTTACCCGGTCCATGCTCACATTCTCATATGCGCCATTCCGGGAGCTTAAACCCGTCGTCGATATGAGTTGTCAGTCCGTTTCGAACTCGCCTGTACTGCCATAGGCGCCAGGCCCGTGGGGCATCTAGCGGCCATTACAAATCCGGGCGCCAGGCGTTTTCCAAATGGCCTCCGGTGTGCTTTAATCGTTGTTACCAAAACATTCCTGTTGCTGCGACGATCCAAAATCCAGCTCGCGGAAGACGAATGAGCGTGACCGTTCAGCTAAAGCATCAACCATGGGCGGCGGCTACGGCCCGCTTGGCCCTGGCCTGCGTGACAGGTCTCGTTGTGCTGTGGTGTATTGCATCATTCTGGTTTCCCTACGGATGGGACCAGGGGATGTTCGCATCAATGGGCGATGTGATTGTTCGAGGCGGAATGCCCTACCGGGATGGTTGGGAGTTACGCGGCCCGCTCGCCTTCTACGTTTTCGCGCTTGGCGAATGGCTATTCGGCCGCCATATGTGGAGCGTTCACGTTTTCGATCTCCCGCTGCTGGTCGCGGCATCGATCGCAGTAGGATCTCTGGTTGCGCGGATAACATCCCGGCGAACCGGCTATTGGGCGGGGCTGACGTTAATCCTGTGGTTCGCCTCGCTTACGTGGTTCCACATGGTTGAACCGGATCTGTGGACGTCGCTTTTGTTCGCCCTGGCGCTCATCCCATTGTTTGAGAGTGGCGCATCGCTTCGGCGGCTGGTTATTTCAGGCTTCATTGTGGGCTGCACGGCTGTTATCAAGCCTTTCAATATAGTCTTGCTCGCTGTGCCGTTATTTTATTTATTCCAAGAACGGCGCACCCGGAAGGCTTGGATCATCCAGGGGGCAACCATCATTGGAGCAGCCGCGGCGCCCGCGCTGGGGGCGCTGGCATGGTTTGCATTTAAAGGCGCCTTCAAAGAGCTGATTGAGGTTCACCTTCTGTATAACTTCAGAGTGTATGGGCGGGTTCAGCACCCGGGTATTCGGGCCGAGCTCCGCGGCATGGCAAGATTCTTTCTCGCCCGCCCGCTTCTGTTCGCGTTCCCGGTAATTCTAATCGGAATATACAGCCTGTGGCGGAAGCGCCGGAACGCTGCTGTAATCGTGCTCGCATGGACCAGTCTTGCGTTATTGTGTGTGGCGGTTCAGGGAAAGTTTTTCGTCTACCATTGGGCGCTGCTATTTCCGCCGCTCACGATCCTCGGCTCTATCGGATTCGATGCGGTGCGCCGTCCTTGGCGCGATAGGAAGCAGTTGGATTTGCCGTGGTTTTTTCGAACGGCCGCTCTGGTGCTTGCGCTCGCGGGCGTTCTGCAACTCGCATTAGCTTCGGCATCGAGCATAGCGCTCTGGGCGAAGTTCATCACCGGACGAATCGATAGCCGGCAGTATTATTCCGCGCACCGCGTAGATACTAGATGGGTGGCGGCCGACGAAATGGACGCCGCCGCATACATACGCGCGAGGACCAGCGCCTCCGAAGGCATGGTTGTATTCGGCGATGACACGCTGCTTAACTTTTTGAGCGGGCGAGCCAACCCCACACGGTTCCTGACTGGCGGTGCACTTACTCTGGGAGGACCAGGTTCGCCTCGCGATGTCTATCGCCGGGAATATATGGGTGGTCTCCAAAAAACTCCCCCGGCATACTTAATAGTTGGTAAGCCGTATGGCGCCCCCGGCAAGGAGCGCGCGCTCCGCGATTTTCCAGAGCTCGCAGCTTTTCTTCGGCACAGCTATTCGTTGGAAGCGCAGTTCGGTAATTTAGACCTCTACCGCCTGAACCGCGCTGCGGCACACGCGAATGCGGAAAACAAACGAAATTGGTTGAACCGGAATTAGGGCCGAAAAAGCTCGAACAACCGCATCAATGAGCGTTTAAACCGACTTCGACGGGTTCGCGCTCCAGGATAGTGGAATCCCATACGGTATTCGAATCAATCAAATAATTGGGGCGTCCGCGTACATTCTGCAGGTTCAGCCACACGTATTGACCCACAATCCCCATACCAAGAGTCATCAATGAACCAAAGAACAGAACCATCAGAGCCAGGGCGGTGTAGCCGCGAACCGGGACGCCACTGGTGAAACGCGATACCACAATAACCGTGCCAAGCACGATCGCAATCGCGGTTCCCATCCCGCCGATTGCGAGCAGAATCCGGATGGGAAGATCCGTGAAGCCAAAAATGCTATCCAGGCAATAGCGAAGTTTCTTGGCGATCGTCCAGGTGCTACTGCCTTCGCGGCGGGGTTGCCGCTCATAGCCAATGTAGCGGCGGCGGAATCCCAGCCAAAACAGGAGCGCGATCAGGCTTGAATTGAATTCGGGCAGCGACAGCACGCGATCGCGGACACGCCGCGTACATCCGAAGATGTCCACCCCTCCCCTAGGTATATCTTTGACAACAAAGCGCCGGTAAATCCCCCAGAAAAGGCTGGCGGTGATTTCGCTCACCCAAGGATCGCTTCGTTTAGAACGGTACCCAAACACGATATCGGCATCTCCGCGCCGCAGGGCGTTGTAAAACTCAAGGATAAGGTGCGGCGGCTCTTGCAGATCCGCGGCTAAGACGGCGAAATATTCTCCACGCCCCAATTCCAGTCCCGCGAGAATGGCGTTGAACGATCCAAAATTCCGGGTCAAGCACGCGATCTGGCAGTGCTGAAGGAAGGTTTGCGCGCGCTGCCGCAGGATTTCCAGGCTATTATCGGGACTTCCATCCACTACGAACACAACTTCAAACTCGTGATGGAACTGGTTATCCAAGCGCGCCAGCTCCGGCAGCAGCCGTTCGAGATTGGCTTCACTTTTATAGATCGGAACGATGAGCGAGAGCACGCCGGCTTCTCCACCGCGGGGTCGTTCGCCGGAGTCCGCGCCTGCGCTCATGGCTGCCGCCCCCGAAGCACGCGAAATTCGCCGTAGTCGCGAATGTAGTCGGTTGCATCGTAAAAATCCGATGCCAGCACCAGCAGGATAGCGTCGCGCGTGAATTTGTATTGCGTCGCCCACACCATGGGTGGAATATGCACGCCCTTCGCGGGTGAATCCAGTATAAATTCGCGGCGCTCGATTCCATCGTCGGTGACCACGTGGCACCGCCCGGCTACGCAAATAAGAAATTGATGGAGGCAGCGGTGGGCGTGCTCGCCACGGATTTCCTCGCTGGCGACATCGAACACCAGAAAATATCGTTTTACCTCGAACGGAACATCGCGTTCAATTTCGCCGAACGAAAGCATGCCGCGAAGGTCCTCGAAAACAGGCATATGATGGACGGTCACGGCTCCCGCCCGTGTATCTTCGGCAGGCTCTGTTTTGGACGTAAGCGGCGGAGCAGGATGTTCCGGCTTCGCATCCGCATAGCCGACTATGCGCGCCGGATTCCCCAGTACCTTCGCGTGCGGAGGCACATTGTGAGTGACGACCGCGCCGGCGCCGACCATCGCTCGTTCTCCGATGGTAATGCCCGGCAGGATAGTAGCGTTAGCTCCGATGGAGGCCCACCGGCGAACTAAAGTGCGCGGGTACTCCGCCCGGTACTGCTTGCTTCGGGGAAACGGATCGTTGGTGAAGGTTGCATTCGGTCCGATAAAAACATCATCTTCAATGCGAATCCCATCCCAGATCTGGACGCCGCATTTGATCGTAACCCGATCCCCAATAACGACATCGTTCTCGATGAAGGCGTGATCGCAAATGTTGCAGTCAGCGCCTATTTTCGCTCCGGGCAGGATATGTGCGAACGCCCAAACTCGGGTACCCGTTCCGATTTGGCCGCATTCCACGATTGCGGTGTCGTGTTTGAAATAGACGGTCGAAGCGGTCATAGCAGCCTTCCTGACCTGTCGTACGCCAAAAAACAATCATCTTCGAGAGGGTCTTCAGCGCGCTCCTCCAGCACGCGACGAAGCCTTTCGCGGACGCAGAACTATTCTCTTATCGGAAAAATCGAGCTTAGCAAGTAGCAGTCTAAATAGCAAATATTGTTCGTGCGGATTAGGATGTTGCCGCGCCCCCAAGGCATGTTTTCAGCGCCCTCAACTCTACGTTGCGGCCAGGGCCTGGCTGCCCAATTGATCTATCGTCGATGTTTAAGTTCCGCTGGCGAGGGGCGGGTTTGAGCTAGCCCAGAACCGAATTCCGGATTGTATATTGCGGGTACCCAGCCGCGCGGAGTTACGAGAGGGGGTTCTTGATAGTTCCCAAAAAAACGATTCATTTCCAAATTGAAGGCCCGATTTCCAAAATTTCGGGGCAGAACAGGCTACGGTTTGCTTCGCCGGTAAAGATCCAGGACACCAATATGGCTTTCAAGGAAATAATCTCGGCTTAGAAGGTCTTAAAGCTCTATGAAATTGATCTCCCAGGGATCCAGGTAGGGCATATGCCTCGCAAGATGACGTCTCCGACGTTTGCGAAGATGCCTTGATCCATGGCGAACGGGAACCAGAACGATGCAATGGCCACAACAGGGCCGTGGCGGCGGCGCAAGCCAAACCCGCGCGCGCAGCCCAGGAGATCCAGGACAAGGCGGGGCTTGCCGGAGCGGCCGTACATTCTCTAACGGTCTGAACAGGTGATCGGAAACGAAAGCATATTCTCATTGAAAGATGAGCCTGAAGGACGCTAAAAATGCCGCAGGCGATGCTCCTTTCGTTTTGATGATGGGAAAGCAATAGGAAGAGCTCGAGGCCGACCAACGGGAGGCAGGACAGAGCCAGTAGCGAGCCATTCCGG
>JAFAQY010000111.1 GCA_019261985.1 Bryobacterales bacterium
GTCGCGATCGCTCCCGCGAAGGTGAAAACGGAGTAGCAAAGAATAGTGAGCATCAGCGTCTTCACTCTGCCGAACCGGTCGCCAACGGGACCCCACAACATCGATAGCCCCCACCCGAACAGGAACAGCGCGAAGAGCAGCCCGCCATAGTAGCCGGTCGTGCTCGCGTTGGCTTCGATGCCGGAACGCGGCAACAGCTCGCGCAGCGCGGGCAGCATAACCAGCGCATAGATAAACGAATCCATTCCGTCCAACGCCCATCCGCCCCAAGCGGCCCAGAAGCCGCGCACTTGATTCCGCGTGAGCCTGGACTTAGCTGGTTGTACGGAAGCCACCATCAAATCTTTACATGACCGAACCCGCTGCTTGCGGCGACTCCTCGGTTGCTCCGCGCTCAGTGGTATGGTCGCCCGCGTGCCTGGCCCATTCGGGCATGCTTGCAACCCTTGTATATTCGCGGCTTGCCTTGGGTCTGCTGTCCCTTGGTCGACCCAGCCGCCGTGGCCTTTTGCCACATCTGCTTTCCTGCCTCCTGGCCGCGAGTCTCGCGATTGCGGGCACGCCTCTCGTTCTTCAGATCTCTAGTGAAACTGCGCCTCCCGGAGGATGGGCGCAAATTAAGATCACGGCCGGCGCGCCCACCCTGATCGCGGGCGGCGATCTCACGCTGGACTTCGATTCTTCGATTTTTGGCCCGATCGCGAACCTAGCGGTCTTCAGCGCGACCGGCGATCAAATCGGTTACGCGAATGTGAAGGGCGAGCACGTGGACGTACATTTTTCGTCTGCTTCCGCCGGAATCGGTCAGTTGCCGAACCTGCCGGTGTTCACGGTCTCAGTGCCGGTTCTCGCTACGGCAACACCCGGCATGACCTCTTCGATTACCGCAGACCCAAGCTCACTAAACGGCGGCACAAAATGGACCGATCAAAACACAAACCAGTACTCCGTGACCGTTCTTCCGGGGACTTTCACCGTGGGCGGTACCCTCTCGATTCAGGCGATCACGCCAGGCGGCGGTTTGCTGCCCTCGGGAACTGTTCTGCAAGTGACGGGAACGGGTTTCGATCCCTCGACGAGCGTAGCGATTGACGGCGTCAGCATTACGCATGTGGACTTTGTGAGCACGACTGTCCTGAAGCTCACGCTCGGCGGAGCAACCGAGATGACAGGCAAGCATGTCCGCGTAACCAACGCGGCGGGCGCAAGAGTCGACTACTTCGCTGCGCTGCCGAGCGCCTCGGCGGACCCCGGACCGGGCTTTCCGGTGATCACGAACCTTCAGCCCATCCTGCCGTTTACAACGTACACCAACTCCCAAACCTTCAATCCGGTCGTGTCTTTCTCAGGCTACGCGGGATTCGCCATGCTGAACCCGAATTTGGCTCCTGCCACGGTCACTTTCGAGGCATTCAGCCGCCCCGCTGGCGTATCGCCAACCGAGCTGCTCTATGTCGACACATTGGTCATCCCCCCGGGCGAACTCTATTATTTCGATGCAACCACGCTGCTCCAGCCGCTAGATCTTGAAGGAGAGCTTTTTATCACGGCTTCCACGCCCATCCGTTTCGTCGAAGTCATTGTTCCATCTTTGGCATACCCGATGGTCACCAGGCCATCGCCGGCCACGAGTCCGGCTCCTCCGGTGCAAGTCAGCCTGCCTGCTTCGCGCAATTCCGTGTCCTGGACGTGGCAAACCGGAACCGCCCCGCCCGCCCCCGCTACAGTAACGCTCTCCGGAAGCTTCGCTTTCACGACTTCGGTTTCAGCGCCGGTTCCGAACGGCGGCGGACAATGGCTTTCCGTTTCCGCAACGAGCAACGGCTCTTCGAGCACCCTGACACTCACGCCGGATCCCTCCAAGCTGAGCGCTGGATCCTATTCAGGCGCCGTTACGGTGACGCCGATCGCTCCTGCCTCGCTAAGCGCCGCACCCGTTGTGCCCACGACGATCAATGTCTCGCTGATCGTTACCACCCTCCCGCAGATCAGCTACACGTCGCAAGGGTGCTGTGTGTTTTTCGCGATCGGGCCTGGACGGCCAGGCGGCCTACCTGAAAACCTTACTGTTTCGACCAATGGAAATCCCGCGCAGGTCGCGGTTTCCACTTCGTCGAATACAGGAGGCGACTGGCTGATGGTCTCTCCGTCGAGCGGCACAACGCCGCTGCAGCTTACAGTGACGGCAAACCCGGCGACCTTGAATCTGGCGCCGGGCGATTACGCGGGCCAAATAACTATCCAGGGCCCTGGTAATAGTGTTGTAGTCCCGGTAGGACTCCACGTATTTGCTCCACCGACGCACGGGACCACGCTCCAAATCAACGGGCCGCCCCCGAACTATACGCTCCCCGCCGGATCTCCGCAACAGATGGCGGCGGCCGGGTTCATTACTTTTCAAGAGTTCGATGTTGCACTTACTTCCGTGACGACGAACGTCCCGTGGCTCACCGCAACCATCCTGGCCAATACCGTCGAGCTGTACCCGAATTCCGTCGGATTGTCACCCGGTTTCTACTCGGGAACCATCACGATCGACTCGTCGAATTACCCAGAGCTTCAAGTTCCAGCGACGCTCACGGTAATCGCCGCCCCGACTGCGCAGACTATCCTCACGGCGAATCCAACAAGCTTGTCGTTCACGGCTCCCGTGGGCGGCTCGAGTCCGCCGCAGACGCTCGCGATCGGCTTCAACGGCGGCCCGGTTCTGTTCAATCTACGTGGCGGAGCGCAATGGCTCCAGGCGCCGAATGCATCCAATTCCACGACTGCGGCGCCAGCCTATAACGTCTCCGTTTATACGAGCGGTCTCGCGCCCGGTGCCTACCACACGGCACTCACCGTCAGTTGGACCACCGGGTCCATCACCATTCCAGTGACGCTTAGCGTCACCCCCACCGCGACATTCCCTCCCATCATGTCTGCGATTGTCAATTCTGCGTCCGGGATTGCGGGCGCGATTGCGCCGGGCGAGATCCTCAGCATCTTCGGATCCGGAGTCGGAGGCACGCCCACCGGGCCGCAGTTGGATTCCTCAGGAAAGGTCCTCACAACGCTCGCGCAAACCCAGGTGTTGATCGGCGGCATCGCGGCTCCGCTGATTTATGTGTCAGCCAGCCAGGTGAACGCTATCGTTCCCTTTGGCGGGGCCATCGATGCGACCACAACGGTTCAAGTAGTCTCAAATGGCATTGAATCGGCAACGTGGCAGGTGCCTCTAGCGGTCTCTGCTCCGGCAATCTTCACCGGTAACTCCACCGGCAAAGGCCAAGCCGCCGCGCTCAATCAGGACAATTCCGTCAACGGACTTTCGAATCCCGCCGCCCGCGGCACGGTTATCCAGCTTTACGCGACGGGCGGAGGCTTGACTCACCCGCCCGGCACAACCGGCACTCTCGCATCGTCTGGGGAAAACCTTGCCCAGTCCGTCAGCGTGACGATCGCGGGCGTAAACGCGCCGGTTCAGTTCGCCGGTTCAGCGCCAGGCGAGGTCGAAGGACTCGTTCAAATCAACGCACTAATTCCCCAGACTCTCGGTCCATCGTTAACGGCGCCAGTCGCCGTCACCATCGGAAACGCGCCGTCCCAGGCCCAAGCAACAATCGCAATCAACTGAAACACCGTATCTCAAGGCCGCCCAGTGTATTTTCATCAACATTACAAGCAACAATTGCAATCAACTGAAACCCGCACCATTGTTCACGATGCGTGGGGCAGGTTGCCAACCTGCGGCCGATTGCCAATCGGCCTGCTCGCGCGCAGGAGAGCGTACTAGCGGAATCATTACTCGCGTGCTGGACAACCGGGTATTGCGCGCCGGGTGATGGAAGTTCGATCGCTCTGCGCAAATATCGTCAGGGAACAAACGAGGGCGCGTCTAAAATGTCGCCCGGATCGCCACTCCCGGGTAAGTGGCCACTTTTTCTCTGCGCAACATCTGGTCGATATGGTGCTGCATGTGGAGAATGTAGTCCTCAATCACAAAACCCAGCGTCACTTCCGGCCCGGCCGCGATAAGGCACTTGGTAGCCAGCCGGTCCTCTGGAATATTGGCCACCAACGCGGCAAGGAACTGGTTGAACTGAAACCAGAAGTTGACGATCGTGTTCCACGGCAAGTCGCGATATCCATGTAGGCGCACCCAATCCTCCTGCGCATAGGATGCGCCGCGGTACTCCGGCTGAATCGCGCCGCACACGAACCGGATGTGGTTATTCGCCGCCGAGTCGATCAAATGCCCCAACTCTTCTTTCGGACACCACTTGCCCGCCCCACGCGGAATAGAAGCGCGTTGTTCGTCGAGCGCGCGAAGATTCGGAACTTCGCGTTCAATCGTTTCCTTTAGAAAATGCGAGAGGTGCTGAGCCATGCATCATTCTCGCTTGCACAGGCGGATGATGCAAGTGACAATTAAATTATGGCGGCTGTAATAGAGGCGATTCCGTTGGCACAGGACGAGCATGGTGTTTATCGAGTCGGCGGAACCAGGGTCACCCCTGGATTTAGTGATCCGTGCGTTCAACCGCGGTGACACGCCCGAGCAGATTGCCGACAATTACACGAGTCTACGCGTTTCCGACGTGTACCAGGTGATCGGTTATTACCTGAACCATCGCAACGAGCTCGACGAATATCTCGACCGGCGGCAAGGCGGAGGAGAAGGCGCTATTGGCCGCGCATCCTGAGTGGTCTCCGGTTGGATTACGAGATCGTCTCCTGGCCCGGCGCAAGAGACAGTGAAGTGGCGGTGTTCTGAGGCAGTCGCCGGGATTTTGACTTTGTTCGCGCGAGATATTGTGGGGCAGGCTTCAGCCTGCCGCGGGCTTTAGCCAAGCCGTCTGAGGTCAACACAATACCATCCGCTCGCCGCCAGTTCTTGGAAGGCGCGAACAAATGCGCTTCAATTGTCCTCGTTCCCGATTCATTACCCATCGGCACGGCTATCGAAGCGATCCTTCTACTCGAACCCGTTCAACGGAAGCCGAGTGGATCCCCGGCGTGACCTCTGAAATAACCCCTCAAATCCCCCGCAGCAAACCCCCATCGACAGTCAGGCTCGCGCCGGTGATATACGATGCCGCATTCGAGAAAAGGAACACCGCGGCAGCCGCGAAGCCATCCGGGTCTCCGTAGCTGTTCAACGGAATTGTGGCATGAATCCGCTTGCGCTGCTCTTCAATCGAGATGCCGGCGCGCTGACTGTTTTCGGCGTCGATCTCTCTGACGCGATCCGTGTCGATGCGCCCTGGGATAAGCTGATTCACCCGTATTTTCTGCGGCGCAAGCTCCAGCGCCAATGTCTTGGACAATGCCGAAACAGAACTACGGACGACGGTTGATAAGGAAAGATTCGGAATCGGCTCCTTCACCGCCGTAGACGTGGGAACCACGATCGCTCCCCCGCCGCGCTGCGCCATCACCGGCGCCCCCAGGCGAATCAGGCGCACCGCGCTCAAAAGCAACAGTTCAAAAGCATTCTGCCACGCCGCATCGTCGAATTTGAGCGCCGGTCCGGGAGGCGGGCCGCCCGAGTTCGGGTAAAGCAGATCCACTCCGCCAAATCGATCCATGGTAGCGGCGTGCCAGCGCGCGATGTCCTCCGCCGACCTTGCGTCTACAACCGTGGCCAAAACAGCCGGCCCCGCCTCGCGTCCGATTTTCGCCGACGCCGCCGCGATCGCCTCCGCGTTGCGGGACGAAATTGAAACCTGCACGCCCTCTTTCGCGAGCGCGCGCGCTACCGCGAAGCCCAGCCCTCGGCTGGCGCCGCCGATCATAGCTATTTTGCCGTTTAATCCGAGATCCATGAGTTCTCAGTTGTCGGTTCTCAGTTGGTCAGTTCTCAGATGTTTGCTGATGAGGTGAAACCGAATGACTGAAAACTGATCACTGAAAACTGAGAACTAATCACGCCCGCGGCTCGCGCGCCATGCCTGCAATCGCTTCCGCGTGGTGGCGAACGTCGATGCCCTTCACGTAGTAGAGCACATCCTCGGCAATGTTGGTCGCATGGTCGGCGATCCGCTCCAAATTCCGGACGATCGAAAGCAGGTTTAAGCCCTGCGGAATGTGGCTGGGCTCGCGCTGCATAAAGCTGATCAGCTCGTGAAAAAAAGCCGTCCTCAGGCTGTCGACGGCGTCATCGGACGAAAGAACGCTTTGCGCAAGCTCCGCGTCTTTCGCCACGAATGAGTCCAGCGCTTTCCGTACCATGTTCTGCACCAGCGCGCCGATATGCGGAATATCGATCGCCGGTTGAATGGTTGGTTCTTCAATTAGCGCCAGCGCGCGTTGCGCGATGTTCACCGCCAGATCGCCCATCCGCTCCAGATCGTTGTTGATCTTGAGAGCCGACGTGATCAGGCGTAGATCTCCGGCCATCGGCTGCTGCAGCGCCAGCAAACTGATCGCTTGATCGTCGACTTCGATTTCCAGCCGGTTGACGCGGGCCTCGTTTTGCAGCACCTCTTCGGCGAGCTTGCGGTCCTTCTGCACAACCGCGGTAATGCTGCGATAAACCGCCGATTCCACCAGCGCGCTCATCGCCAGCAGTTTGCTTTTGAGCTGTTCCAGCTCCTGATCGAAATGACGTAACTGAGTCGGCACCAATTGGGCTCCCGTAGACCTGATCGTCAACCGAAGCGGCCGGTGATATAATCTTCGGTCGCCTTTACCTTCGGCGTCTTGAAAATAACTTCCGTGCTGTCGAACTCAACCAGTTTCCCAAGCAGGAAAAAGCCTGTGTAATCGGCCACGCGAGCCGCTTGTTGCATATTGTGCGTGACGATTACCACCGTGCAGTTGTGCTTCACCTGGAACAGAAGCTCCTCGATCTTCGCTGTGGCGATCGGATCGAGCGCGGAGCACGGCTCGTCCAGCAAGAGGACTTCGGGGTCAACCGCTAGCGCGCGCGCAATACACAAACGCTGCTGCTGGCCACCTGAGAGATCGAAAGCGGATTTGTGCAGCTTGTCTTTTACTTCTTCCCACAGCGCCGCGCGCCTCAAGCTTTGCTCCACGCGCTCGGCCATGCCCGAGCGGCTGACCATGCCGTTGATTTTTGGCCCGTAGGCCACGTTATCGAAAATTGACTTCGGAAACGGATTCGGCCGCTGGAACACCATTCCCACGCGCCGGCGCAGGTGCGAGACTTCCATCTCGAGAATGTTCTCGTTATCCAGTAGAATCTGCCCTTGCACCCGCGTGCTTTTGATCGTCTCGTACATCCGGTTCATGGTCCGCAGAAACGTGGATTTCCCACAGCCGGATGGGCCGATAAACGCGGTGACCTTATTGCTATGTACGTCCAGATTGATGTCGTGCAGGGCGTGATAGGCTCCATAGAAAAAATCCAGATGGGTGGAGCGGATTTTGGGGTCTAAACCGCCCTCGTGGGGTTTCGGTTCCGGCGGGTTAGGACTGGCTGCGGTCTCGAACTTCGAACTGGCTTGTGGGGTCACGCGATTATCTCTGCTTGTGTGAAAATCCACCCGCAACGATAGACCGGGCGGTTATATTGACCACGAGCACCAGCATCAAAAGCACAAATCCCGCGGCCCACGCCTGCCGGTGCCAATCTTCATAAGGCGCTTTAGCGTATTCGTAAATCATTGCGGGCAGCGTCGCCGTGGGCTGCTTCCATCCGGGACTCCAGAATTGGTTCCCCAGAGCGGTGAATAGCAGCGGCGCGGTTTCCCCAGCCACTCGAGCCAGATTGAGCATCATACCGGAAATTAGGCCCCGAATGGCGGCGGGAATCACCACCGTTAGAATCGTCCGCGATTTGGTTGCGCCCAGCGCCATGGCGCCCTCTCGCAGCGGCACCGGCACCGAACGGAGAAACTCTTCCGTTGACCGAAGCGCGATAGGGATCATCATGACGCCCAGTGCCACTCCTCCAGCCAGCGTGGAAAAACCAATCTTGATGACGATAATTGCGTACGCAAAGATGCCGATTACGATGGATGGGACACCGTTCAACAGGTCTGTCACGAAGCGGATGGCTGACGCGAAGGCCGTCCCGGCATACTCGGCGAGATACACGCCAGCCAGGAAGCCAATCGGAACGCCAATAAATGTGGCCAGCAGCAGGACCTTAGCGCTGCCTACCAGAGCGTTCGCCATGCCGCCGCCCATTTCTCCAACCGGTACAGGAAGCTTGGTGAAGAAATCGAAATTGAGCGAAAAGCCGCCTTTGACGAACAGATAGCCGAGAACAAAGAAGAGCAACCCCACCGCGATCAGCGTGCAAACGCCCGTAACGTTGAGCATGATCGCATTAACAGCCTTCCGCCGAAAGGAAAGCCTCCCCGGATCGCGCCTCATACCCCGCCCTTGTGGGGCCGGATGCCATCCGGCGCGCGGTTGCCAACCGCGCTGGTCGGGTCGTCGAGAACGTCGGCCAACGAGTCAGCAGCCCACTGCAGCTCGGCCAACACACCACCGCACCCCAACTCCGCCACACCCCTCATTGCGAAACCTTCCCCGCCGTCGCCATAATCAGCAGCCGCGCCGCTCCATTCAGCACAATGGTCAGCCCGAACAAAACCAGCCCCAATTCAATCAGAGTGCTGACCTGCAGGTTCGACGTGGCTTCGGCGAACTCATTCGCAATCACCGAGGCGATTGAATATCCCGGCGCAAGTAGCGAGCGTGCGATTTTCGGCGTGTTCCCCACCACCATCGTCACCGCCATGGTTTCGCCGAGTGCCCGCGCAAGGGCCAGGAAAACCGACCCCATGATTCCCCGCCGCGCGTATGGAACCACCACATCCCAGGTGGTCTCCCAACGCGTCGCGCCCAGAGCCAGGGAGGCTTCCCGCAAATCCCGCGGGACAGCCAGCAAAACCTCGCGAGAAACGGAAATGATGAACGGAGCCACCATCACGGAAAGCACTACGCCCGCCGTTAACAGGCTGACACCGTAAAAAGGCCCGGAAAAAATCGGTATGATGCCGAGCCCCACATCATCCTTCAGCACCGGCACTACGACATTTAGCATCGGCACCAGCACAAAAATTCCGATAAGACCAAAAATCACGCTCGGTACGGCCGCCAGAAGCTCAATCAGAAACGTCATCGCATCGGATGCCTTCGGCGGAGCCAGTTCAGCCAGGAAAATTGCCGCGCCCACGCCGAATGGCACAGCCAAAATCAACGCCACAGCCGAAGTAACCAGCGTCCCGAATATGAATGGCAACGCCCCGAAATTTCCGGCAACCGGATCCCAGTCCGTTTTGGTCAGAAAAGTCAACCCAAACTTATCTCGTGACAGGCTGGACTTGGTCCATAATTCCCAAACGAGTAAAGCCGTAACAGCTAAAATCGCCAACGCGCAGACCAGGAATATCGCCTGCGCGAGACTGTCCGCGCTGAAAATGCGTCTGACATAAGAAGCCCGCACGACGGGGCGAGCTGTCCGCGGGACTGACGCCGTGGCCATCTTACTTTATTTTAGCGATAGCCTTAGTTTCTTTCGCCACCACATCCTTCGGCAGAGGCGCGTAAGAGAGCGCGGATGTCAGGCTCTGACCATCTTTCAGCATCCACGCCAGGAAATCGGTAATGGCTTTCTTTTTAGCCGGATCCGCGATCTTGGCAGGGATCAGCAACCACGTGAAGCTCGATATCGGGTAGGCGCCCTTGCCGGGTGCGTTGGTGATGGAAACCCGGAAGTCCTCGGGCATGTTTTTGGCAGCGCCCGCGGCGGCCGCTGTAACGCTGTTCAGATCCGCCTGGACGAACTCACCCGCCGCATTCTTAACTTTGCCGTACGGCATTTTGTTCTGGATGGCATAGATCAACTCTACGTAGCCGATGGTGTTGCCGGTCTGCTTGATCTGACCGGAAACGCCTTCATTACCCTGTCCTCCCAAACCGACCGGCCAGTTAACCGACGCGCCGCTGCCCACCTTCATCTTCCATTCCGGGCTGACCTTCGATAAATAGTCGGTCCAGATGAAACTGGTTCCGCTCGCCTCTGCGCGATGGACTACAACGATATCGCTGTTCGGAAGCATGACACCCGGATTGGCCGAAGCGATCGCCGGGTCGTTCCACTTCGTGATTTTGCCGAGGTAGATTCCCGCCAATGCGTCTCCCGTGAAGTTCAGAGTGGCCGTGACGCCTTTAATGTCATACGTGGGCACCACAGCGCCCAGCACCGTCGGGAAATGCAGGATCTCGGCGCTACGCTGTTTCGTGAACTCCTGCATTTGCATGTCGGTCATGGGTACGTCCGCGGCGCCGAAATCTACCGTGCCGGCCGTGACTTGCTGAATGCCCGCGCCCGAGCCCCGCGACTGGTAATTGATTTGAACGTCGGGGTGAGCTTTCTTATATTCGTTGAACCACTTCGAGTACATGGGGAACGGAAACGTCGCCCCCGCCCCATTGATGAGGGTTTGCCCGAACGCCACAACGGCGAAACTGCCTATGGCGATCAGAGCGAAAACTGCGTTCTTTTTCATGCAAATCTCCTTAACTAATATTTGATGGTTGGCGCCGTCCCGGGCAGCACGTAACGAAGATTGAACCAAACCGTGTTCATGTGAGCGTTCTTAGGCTGGTTGGCTGCCACATACCAGGGATTCCGCCAGAAATAGGCATACTGCACCATGTACTGCAGCGCTCCGTATCGTCCATCGCGCCACAGCGTGTGCGTCCATCCGGCGCTGATTTCTTGGATGCTGCGGTTATGGCTGTTCGGCGAGCCGGGGTATCCGTAGCCGATAAAGCTGTGGTTGGTATCCAGCGCGACGTTCCGGGAGCCGTAGACTCCGCCGTAGTAGACGTAGGGCTGGACATTCTTAACAGTCGCCTCAAACCCGGATACCGTTGACATGGAATGGATGAGAGAGGGGCTGCCATCCGCGCGAACAATGAAGTCCGGAATGGTTCCAAACAGGTACCGGCCATTTCCATTGCTCCAGAAATTGTTGGTCAGCACACGAAAGTTTTTAACGATTTCCGCGTGCAGAACCAGCGTGCCCCCGGCGCCCGTTTTGTAGAAATACTGATTCGTATTCGGGTTCCACAGCTTGATCGTGTTTGTCACGCCGCCGATTTCGAAGTGCAGCCGGGAGCTCGGGTCGATAGCGAGCTTCGAGATAAAGTCGGGGATCAAATTGGAGGTAGCCCGATCGTTTGCCGAGCTGTTGTCCAGCTCAGCGCTGATGAAAGCCGTGTTGCTGGCGAAAGCCGCGGGCAATGTCGGGATGCCGCCGCCGCCGGAGCCGCCGAAATACTGCGTCGAATTCTCTACCGAAAGGCCCCAAGCAACTTTATCGCTAGGATGAGCGATAACCCGGAAGCCCGGGATGCGGCCCCAAAACAGACCGTTCATATAGTTCACATCGACCACCTGACTGTAGAACAAGTCGGCCGGAAGCGCCGATAATCCGCGCCGGTTCGGAGTGATGAAGCTCCAAGCCTGGCCGCCTAAAAATTCCCAAGTCCCTTTGCGCAGGTTGACGTAATATTGCCGGATCCGGAACAGATTGCTGTTGCTGGAGACCAGCCCGTTGTTCGCTCCGTTTCCGTAGCCGCCTACAAAGTCGCCTTCGAAGTAGCCCAGTACATGCCAGTCCTTCACTGTGGCATCCACGCGGAAGCCGAGGCGCGAGTTCTCCACGCTGATCTTGTCTTCCGTCAAGCGGCCCGGAATCGTGTTGTTGTATGGAAAGCTCCCAAAGTTAGTTTGCAGGTTGGTGCCGGCGTTCGGGCTGCGGAACGTGTTAGTGAGATCCATGAACCCAATTGGCGTGATGGTCGAGTCTCCAATGTGAATCTGCAGCGGCGAAGTTTGATCCGCCGCCTGCGGGGCTGGCGGCGGCACCACCACCGGCGGTACGGCGACACTCGGCGCAGGGGCTGCGGCAATCGACGGCGGCAGGATGGGCGTCAAACTCGCCACATGGGCCGTGGGCTTCGCCGTAAGGGGGGCCGCAACGGGCGCGGTCGGCGCGGTTTCAACGGCCGCGGCAGGCACGATGGCAGCTTCTTGAATCTGCTTTTGCTGGCCGAGTATCATCTGCCGCAATTCTTCAATCTGTTTCTGCTGATCGGCCACCATCCGCTTCAGCTCTTGTACGTCGTTCCCAGTGGTGGTCGACGGGGCAGCGGCATCCTCGGCTGCATAAGCATTTGACAAAACTCCAAGGATAGCCGTTACGTATACCGCGCACCGGGCCGCTCTTCGTACTCGCGTCATTTGTTCGGTCTCGCTCCTGTAATTGAGATTTGGGCTCCCACGCCAAACTCAATGGGAGTTTGTTGCTTGAAAAGATTTTTTTA
>JAFAQY010000086.1 GCA_019261985.1 Bryobacterales bacterium
AATTTCTATGCACGAAACGGCCAAACAAAACAACAACCTATAGGAGGAGAGCAGAACTAGTCGGATCTCAACAGCTTTCCCCGACTACAGATCGGATATCAGAACCGCGCAGGAGGAATGGTCTGCGCGCATAATTTAGGTTGGCAACCCGCCGCAGGTTTGGCAACCTGCCCTACGCCAGGCCGGCGCGCACGAGCAAAGCCATCGGGTCAGGATCTCTTCCCATAAACGACCGGTAGAGCTCGGCGGGGTCTTCACTGTCGCCGCGGGCCAGAATTTTCTCGCGATAGTCGCGCCCGACGCTTTGGTTGAACACGCCCTCTTTGCGAAAACGCGTGAAGGCATCCGCGTCCAGCACTTCGGCCCATTTGTAGGAGTAATAGCCCGCGCCATAGCCGACCGGCCCTGCAAATAAATGGGTGAACGCAGCAAGCATGGCATGCTCGGGCGCAAGCGGAGCGGGAGAAAACTGCTGCAAAACCGAGCGGGAGTATTCGATGACATCCGTTTTGCCTTCCCATTCGCGATGCAGCGCGAGGTCGACATAGCCAAACCCCAGCTGGCGCATTTGCGCATTGGCCGCGCGAAATGTCTTGGCGCGTTTCATTTTCTGAAACAGCTCGTCCGGGATGGTTTCGCCGGTTTCCCAATGCCGGGCGAGCAGGTCAAGCGATTCGCGCTCCCAGCACCAGTTCTCCATGATTTGGGATGGCAGCTCGACGAAGTCCCAGGCCACGCTTGTGCCGGCCAAACTGCGAACCTCCACGCGACTCAACAAATGATGCAGCAAGTGGCCGAACTCGTGAAAAATGGTCTCTACTTCGCGATGGGTCAATAGCGCAGGTTGGTTATTGACCGGCGGCGTCAAATTTCCGCAGATCAGGCCGAGATGCGGGCGGCCGTCTTTCGGATTGCCGGTGATCAGCGCGTCCATCCATGCGCCGGGGCGCTTGTTCTCGCGCGGATACCAATCGGCGTAAAACGATCCAAGCGCGGCCCCGGTGGCCGCATCCTGAATCGCGTAACATTTCACCTGCGGGTCCCAAACGGGGACGCCCGCCTCCTCCGCCACACGAATACCGAATAGCCGTCCGAAGATATCGAACATGCCCGCGGTAACGCGCTCCAGGGGGAAATACGGGCGCAGAGCCTCCTCGTCGAAATCGTAGAGCGCGGCGCGTTCCTTCTCGGCGTAATAACCGATGTCCCAGGCTGCCAACTCGCGTCCCGCGAAGGTCTCCAAATCGCGATTTTCTTCACGGAAGCGAGGCTCGGTCTTTTGACGAAGGTCTTCCAGGAATGACTGGGCGCGCGCGCCGACATGCGCCATCCGGTCTTCCAGCACGAGGTCGGAAAAATCGCGGAATCCCAACAATTGAGCCTTCTCTTTCCGCAGGTTCAGGATTTTGACGATCAGCTCGCGATTATCGTGTGCCGCTCCGCCGGGTCCGGCGGCGGTGCCGCGCGTATTGGAGGCGCGGTAAAGCTGCTCGCGGATGGCTGCGTCGTCGAGATACGTCATCGCGGCAATATAGCTGGGGGCTTGCAGAGTGAATCGCCAGCCACTTTGCCCCTTCGCCTCGGCCGAGGCCCGTGCCGCCGCGATTGCGGTCGGCGGAAGGCCTTTCAGCTTCTCTTCTTCGCTAACGGTAAATTCGTATGCATTTGTCGAATCCAAAACATTTTCGGAAAATTTCGTAGTGGCTTCCGCCAAAGCCACATCGATTTCCTGAAGGCGCCTTTTGCCGTCCGGGTCCAATTCCGCTCCATGCCGTTTGAAAGAGTCTATGGTTTTCGTAAGAAAGCGCTTCATGGTTCCGGTCAATTGCCGCGCTTCGTCCGTGGCGGCGTAGCGCTGAATGGATTTCCACAAGGCTTCATTAAGCGGAATGCTGGAATAGAACGCGCTGACTTTCGGCTGCACGGCGTTGTACGCTGCGCGCAGCTGCGGAGTGGTCGCAACCGCCTCCAAATGGCGGACCACATTCATCGCATAATCCAGCCGCTCCGTCATCGTGTCGAGCGCGTGCAGCGGGCGCTCGGACGCGATCGTCTCTTCCAGGCGGCCGCCGGCATCGGCCAGGAGTTCGTTTATCGCCGGCTCAATGTCTTCTGCTTTAATTCGATCGAAAGGGACTCTGAACTGAACTTCCAATAAAGGATTCATGCGCTACTTCAGACTAACGCAGGCGGAAAAACGTTACGACAATTCCGGCGAGCGCGATGAAAGCCGGATAGCCCTGATAGACGAAGAACCGATTATCGGCAAATCCGTAGAAAATTAGCGCCGCCGAGAGGAGCATCGATGCTCCGATCACCCGCGCGAACCAAGCCGGTTGACGCCAAAATAAAACCGAGATCAAGCCCAGCGTGACCGCTGAAAGGGCCCATTTTGCCGCGCTGGCGCTGCGGATCGCGTTGATCATTGCGGGCGTGGTGCGGCGCAAGGGAACATCGAGAATGCGTAAGATCGCAATGTTTTCGGTCACGTCAAAAAAGGCGGTTGCGAGCGCGCAGATTATCGCGGCCGTGCCGGCAACCCGCGCCCAGCCGCCTTGCCTCGAAAGCATCCATGCGAGTACAAGAAACAATGCCGTATACGATGCGATAAATCCGAAATCGATGTACTGCTTGACTCGCATTACCTCGCGGTCCGGGCTGGGCGCATCGCCGAGGACGTCATCGACCTCGTCGAGATTGCGCGCCATTTGCAGAGCGACGCCGGGGCTGGGGATACCGCGCGCAGGACGAGCCGCATTGGTGAAGTAAGGCTTGCCCTGAAGCAGAATCGCGAAGGCTATGGTCAGCAGGGCAAGCGCCCCGCCGATCCGCTGAAGCGTCGTGCTCATGTGCGGTGGGGCAGGAGGCTATCCTGCGGCGGGTTGCCAACCCGCCTGGGGTAGTTTCCTCTCAACCCGCCCAGCGCGATTGGCAATCGCGCGCAGGTTGGCAACCTGCTCCACAACGGTCTAGCTGATGAGGCGGGCGGCATCGCGCGCAAAGTAGGTCAGAATGATATGCGCTCCGGCGCGGCGGATGGAAGTGAGCGTCTCGAGCATGGCGCGTTCGTACTCCAGCCATCCCCGCTCCACTGCCGCCATCAGCATGCTGAATTCGCCGGAAACCTGATAGGCGGCAATCGGGACGGGAAATCGCTCATAGGCGCGGCGGATCAGGTCGAGATATGGCAGCGCGGGTTTCACCATCAACATATCCGCGCCCTCCTGGAAATCGAGAGCCATCTCATGCATCGCTTCGCGGGCATTGGCGGGGTCCATTTGGTAGCTGCGGCGGTCGCCGAACTGAGGCGTGGATTCCGCGGCTTCGCGGAATGGCCCGTAGAAGGCCGAGGCAAATTTGGCGGCGTAGGCCAGAATGGCGGTTTTTTGAAATCCGTTCGCGTCGAGCGATCGCCGGATCGCGGCAACGCGTCCATCCATCATGTCCGACGGGGCGACGATATCCGCGCCCGCGCGAGCGTGCGACACCGCCGCGTCCGCGAGCCATTTCAATGTCGCATCGTTATCAACTTGGCCATCGATCACCTTCCCGCAATGGCCGTGGCTGGTGTATTCGCAGTTGCAGACGTCGGTAATCACCAAAAGCTGCGGCATGGCCTGCTTGATGGCACGGATAGCTCGCTGGGTAATGCCGTTGTCGGCGTAAGCTTCCGAAGCCTCTTCGTCTTTTTTATCGGGAATTCCGAATAGAATCACGCCTCCCAGTCCCGCGCTGCGAGCCGTTTCGCACTCTCTTACTAACTCATCGATTGAAAGCTGAAAATTGCCCGGCATCGAACCGATCGGCCGCCGCACGCCCTCGCCCGGACAAACGAAAAGCGGAAGAATGAATTGCGATGGTTCCAGTTGAGTCTCGCGGACCAGTCTGCGCATGGGCTCGGAGACACGCAGACGGCGCTTGCGGTGGATGGGGAATGGCATGGCTTGTCAACGATTTTAGCGGACGGGCATTTATAATCCCGTCGGTTAACAACGGCACAGGACAGAAATCCTCAATGTCGAAACCTCTCGTCCAAATACGCCGTTTAGCATCTCTATAAGGTCGTTCTTTGAGTGGTCGAACCGGTAGAACAGATCGCGCGCATCAGCCGCGGCGCGATTCTGTCGACACGCCAGCCCGCATTTCGCTCCGTAACGTGCGATTGATATGGGCCGAGTAGCTCTCCCCTGATTTATTAAGCCACTGCATGACATCACGATCAAGGCGGACGAGCAGGAAATGTTTGTCAATGGGGCGAAACGCGGAAGCCAACTGCTTGCCACTAAGAGGAGGAATATCTGAATAATCGATCTTTCGTTCGGGACGGGTCTTCAAATCTGCTAAATCCTGACGCTGCCGCTTTGTTAGTGGCTTATCGAAAATATCTTCGACTTTCACGCGCACTGGCTTTTCTCGCTGAGATGATACGAATGATTTCTTCGCCATTTTCCGTCTCCTTGTACACGTGCACAACTACGAGTAATGGGATATCTCCGGACATGCCCAGTGCGTGCCAGCGCTGCTGCCCATCCTCTCCGATCCGACCCTCAATGAGCAGGAAATTAGTATCGTTGAAGACTCGAGCGGCGGTTTCGAAGTCGACTCCATGCTTTTTTCGATTCGAGCGACTCTTCGCTGGATCCCATTCGAACTCCACCAACTTCCGGGTCCACTGACTGCCTTGATGTTAGCACTGGC
Source organism: Bryobacterales bacterium (assembly GCA_019261985.1). Taxonomy (GTDB): domain Bacteria; phylum Acidobacteriota; class Terriglobia; order Bryobacterales; family Bryobacteraceae; genus Palsa-187. The sequence goes on from JAFAQY010000086.1 coordinate 4,699, forward strand.
GACGAAGCTTCTGGGTTCCATTGTGGCCAGTCGCGAATAGCACTCAAGCAGCTCCGCTGCATGGACGCCTACTCCTGTTGGTTGGCGTTCAGGGATTGCTGCTCAATCCCTCGTCGAGGAGGTCTTTTGGCAGGCGGCCGCTCGGCCGAAGTCGTAGCGACCAAATAAGCCGCACTGCCTTCGCTAAACTCAAAAAATGGCTCAATATTTCACGTTGCCCGAAGCCGAGCGACTGCTTCCGCGCGTCGAACGATACCTGCGCGACGCGCTGCTTCACCGCGAGGAAGCTCAGAAGGCCCATGAAGAATTGCAAGCCACGTCGGAACACATTCGCATGGCGGGAGGGGTTCGTGTGAACCCCGGAGCTTTGCTTGCCGTTCGCGCCCGCTTCGATACCTCGGCGGCTGCGCTGAAAGAAGCCGTCGAACAGATCGAGCAAACGGGTGCTGTACTCAAGGATCTCGATATAGGGTTGATCGATTTTATGAGCCGGTTCCGCAATCAGGACGTCTGCCTGTGCTGGAAGTTGGGCGAGAGCGGAATCGGATTTTGGCACGGCGCCGAAGAGGGCTTCCGCGGACGCAAGCCGATCGATCGCGAATTCATCGAGGGGCACACGAGCGACCAGCGATCCCCGGGCCGGCTACATTAGACGGCCATCTTGATTTTCTGGCACTCCGGCGCATAGACTCGAACCATGCGGGTCTGCCTGGCCGCCGGGTTGGCGTTACTGGCCGGTTGTGGCGCTCTGGCTCAATCACGCTCGCTGAGCGCAGAAGCGGCGCTAGACGGCCTTCACAAGCAGTATCGCGGGAAATTGCCGAACTGTTTTGAGGTCAGCCAGGCCCGCCGGGCCGCGGAGGAGGATGCCGATTGGCTCGCGCATCGCCTCGCGCGGGCGGGCTGGGAAAAGGTAGGTCCGGAATATACGGCTAGTTTAAACGCGCTTCTCTACACGCTACGAGAAGCCGCGGATAATCGCGATGTTCGCGCCGGATGCGAGGCCGCTCTGGCGGTAATGCGCGATGTGCGCATCAAGCGCGCCGACTGCCGGGAGTTCGGACACAGCCGCACAAACATTCCCGTCGAGATCGAGGTCAAGCAAGGGCGCACCCAGGTTTCGGATTGGGAGGTCTACACGCTGTGGCTTCCGGCCGGCGACCGCTTTACTACGGAGCCCAAGCGTCTGCAAGGCTTGAGCAGTCCCGCGCGCGGAACCGTGCCGGTGCCCGGTGAATACGAGTTAGCCGCGAAAGCGCCGTGCTGCGAACGGACGAAGCCAGTGCGCGTTAGCATCGGCGGCGCCCAACTTTTCAAGTGGTCGCTTCAGGTTCCGCAGGCGCCCTCGCCGAAGAAATAGCGCTTCATGCCGGTTCACAAGACTGCCGCGAAGACTGCGCCGCGCGATACGCTGCCCGGCTTCGCCCAATTCCTGAAACGTTACTTGAGCGCCTGGTCGGTAATGGTTGCTTGCCTGATTGGCCCGGTCACGAAATACCTGCATCTGCTGCCGATTTATAAAGACCACGAAAATGTCCTCGCTTCCACTACCGCCTTATATGGATTTATCATCGCGGCTGCGCTCTTTTATTACCGTCCGACGCTGCGCGTTCAAACCGGCCGGCGAAAAAACACGCTTCGAAGCAGGATCGTCCTGGCATTACCTGCCCTGCTGATCTTGTTCTCCGTCGGCTCCCTGTTCCGCTACGTGACCATGGTGCAAGATTCTATCCGGTTACAACGCGATCAGTACATCCAGCTTGGGGTCACAACGTCGCAGTTAGGGGCGAAAGACATTTTGGCCAGGACTGACCTTACGAATATCCCGAACGGCACCGGTCTGATCGCCTGGTACCTATGCGGGTTCCTGGCCGCGGAGACGAGCTTGGTGGTGATGGCGCTGGTGGAGTTCGCCAGGGCCAAGACGGTTAAATCCGAAACACGTCATGATATGCTGTGAAATGATAACCCTTGTGTGCTCAATTATCTAGCGTGGCGGCAGCGGAACCCGGGAGAGGAAGTACATAGATGCGAGATCGGCGAATTCGATTCTTCGGCGTGACCTTGGCGGCGGCCCTGTTGTCCTCGGCTTCGGCCCAGGAACTGAAACGCGCGGAGACGATCGGCGGCCATCCCAACTTTAACGGGGTTTGGCAGGCATTGAACAGCGCTCATTGGAATCTGGAGGCGCATAACGCGGCAGCGCTCGACCAGTTTTGGCCCTTGGGGGCGATTGCCGCCATCCCGGCCGGAAAGAGCGTTCTGAAGGGCGGCGGCACGATTCCCTATTTGCCGGAAGCGCTGGAACAGCGTAACAAGAACCGCGCGGCTTGGCCGCAGGCGGATCCGGAAGCCAAGTGTTACATGCTCGGCGTGCCGCGCGTCACTTACCATGACATGCCATTTCAGATCTTCCAGGGCAACGGGGATCTGCTGATGGTGTACCCGTTCGCGGCTACCAACCGGATCGTCTACATGAATGACAACTCGGAGCCGGCCGTGGACACCTGGATGGGCAAGTCGATGGGCAAATGGGACGGCAAGGCGCTTGTGGTGACCACCATCGGACAAAACGAAAAGACCTGGTTGGATCGCGCCGGCAACTTCCACAGCAACCAATTGAAGGTCACGGAGCGCTTCACGCTTCTGGACGCAAACCACATCTGGTACGAAGCGACGCTTGAGGATCCCATGGTCTACTCAAAGCCCTGGACCATTGAGATGCCCTTGTATCGCTTGATTGACAACAACGTAGAACTGCTGGAGCACAAGTGCGTGCCCTTCGCCGATAAACTTCTTTATAGTGATTTGATGCACCTTGAGTGGCCATCATCATCGAAATCCGCTTCGGGGCAGCCAGCTTCGGAGCCCAAAAAATAGGAGCTAGTGATGAACCGCAAATTGATGAACGTTCTGGCAGCAGCCTGCGGGCTGGCGGCGGTTGTGTTGCCCGTATCGGCGCACCATTCCTTCTCCGCCGAGTTCGATTCGAACAAGCCCGTCAAGCTTGAGGGCAAAGTCGTAAAGATGGAATGGTCGAACCCCCACACTTGGCTATTTCTCGATGTTGAGAAACCGGACGGCACAGTCGAACATTGGTCGGTGGAGGGCGGCGCTCCCGGTGTGCTGCTACGGAATGGCTGGAACAGGAACTCGCTTCCGGCGGGGACCAGGATTGTGGTGAACGGATTCCAGTCAAAAGACGGCGCGCTCCGCGCGAATTCGCGCAGCATCGAGTTTCCGGATGGCCGCAAGCTGGATACCGGTAGCAGCTACACCGGCGGCAAAGAGAAAAACGCCGATTAACGCCGGTTCACTCTAATCCATCCTCATGCGCCAATTATTGCGGTCAGCCTCGCTGTTTCTTTTTCCGCTCGCGGCATTTTCGCAGGAGCGCGTGCCCGCGGGGTGGAATGACCCGTTCCCGCCCCACCGCATCTTGGACAACATGTACTACGTGGGGACCAAGGAACTGGCTTCGTTCCTGATCGTCACGCCGCAGGGAAACATCCTGATGAACAGTAACTATGAGTCATCCGTGCCGGCGATCAAGGCGAGCGTCGAAAAGCTGGGGTTCAAGTTCAGCGATATTAAAATCCTGATCGCGGGTCATGCCCACCCGGACCACGTGGGCGGAGACGCAATGGTTAAGGAATGACGGGAGCACAGGTAGTGGTTGGGCGGGTGGATGCTCCCGCGACACGCGAGTTTCGCCCCGGAGGTAAGGAACATCCGATCGACAGATTGGTCGACGATGGCGACACGGCCTCGCTGGGTGGAACGACCTTGACCGCGCACGTGATGCCCGGCCATACGAAGGGATGCCTCGCGTGGACTACGGATCTCAAAGAGGACGGCAAAACTTATCACGTGTTCGTCGAGTGCAGCCTGAATGGCAATTTCCTTCAGTACGTCAATAACAAGGATTACCCGAACATCGTGGAAGACATGCGGTCGACGTACAAAAAGGCTCGAACATTTCCGGTGGACGTTTTTCTCAGCTCGCACGCGTCCTTCTATGGTATGCAAGCGAAGTACGAGAAATTGCAGAAGCGCGGGCCGGGAGATCCGAATCCGTTCATCGATCCGCAGGGCTATCTAGCGCATGTGGACGAGTACGAGAAGGGCTTTGAGGCGGCGTTAGCGAAGCAGTTGGCGCAGGCGGAAGCCAAGAAGTAAATTGTGAAAGTCCAGGGCTGATTTTGCTCAGTATCGGTGAGATCGCACGCTCAGAACTGCGATTGCGGTGCGCCCCACGTGGCCCTATAGTGAGCGCGCACGGCCCAGGTGTGCAACTTTAGCCGCAGCGCAATCCCAATTTCCCTTAATAGCGAAGACAGTCCTCTCGGTATGGGACTTGCTATGATCTCGGCATGCCAATCGCTGAAGATTACCCCACTAAAATCAGCGCATGGCTCGAGTCCCTCGGCGCCGACGCCGTCTTCAGCTGGCGTCAGCTCAATAAGCGGAGAGTCACCTCCGCCGCCGCGATTCTTTCTCTCGGTCTCGCCATCGGAGCCTGCACATCCGCCTTCCGCATCATCGACGCGCTGTTTCTGCGGCCATTACCCATCGCCAACCCCAGCGGTCTTTATGGACTCTCCCCAGCGGGCGTCGCCCGCAATTTTACTTACCGGGAATTCCGCCAAATGCGCGCGGCATTGCACGATGACCCAAGCAAAGATCACGGAGAGTTGATCGCCGTCTCCGGTGCCCCGTCTTTGGACGTAGCCTACAGCTCCGATCAGGAGTTCGAGAAAGCCCACGGTCAATTCGTTTCCGGCTGGATGTTCAGCGATTTCCACATTCAACCCGCGCTTGGCCGCCTGCTCACTGTAAATGACGACCTAAAGCCCGGCGCGCATCCCGTTGCGGTGCTCTCTTACGATTACTGGACCCGCCGATTCGCACGCGACCCGAACGTGATCGGGCGCACCGTTCGCTTCGGTCCAGATTGGCGTATCGGGCCAACCGGCAAGGGTTTCGAAATTATCGGCGTCGCACCCGAGCGCTTCGCCGGCACTGAGACCGGCGTCATGATCGACATCTTCCTTCCCACCATGATGCAGGCGATGATCGAGGTTCCGGTCGCGTCCATTTTCCGGATATTCGTGCACTTGCCTCCAGGCGCCGCCATCGAACCTGTTCGCGACCGTCTGCTCGCCGGTCTTAGGTCCGCTGGCCCGGACCCATCGAAAGCTCCCCGGGCGCTGGTGGTAGAGTCAGCCCTGGCCGGCGCGTCCAATTTGCGAAGTAATTACCGTCAGGCAATCGCGGCTCTCGCGATCTTGGTCGCGCTGGTGCTGCTGATCGCCTGCGCGAACGTAGCGAACTTGACTACCGCTCAAGCTGCGGCTCGATCCCGCGAAATGGCCCTGCGCGTGGCCATCGGCGCGGGGCGTTCGCGCCTCGTCCAGCTCGTTCTGGTGGAATGCGCGATACTTACACTACTCGCCTCCGCCGCCGGCGGCCTCCTGACAGTCTGGTCCGGACCTTTTGTCGTGAGCCGAATCAATCCTCCCGGCGATCCAGTTCATCTAGTCCTCACCACGGACTGGAGGGTCGTGGTCTTTTCTCTTTTGCTCATCCTCGCCGTGACCGTTCTCTTCGGCCTCGTCCCCGCGCTGCGCGCCTCCCGTCTTCAACCGTTCGGCGCACTCACCAGCGGTACGAGCCCCCGGCGGGTGATGCACACACTCATTGCCTCGCAGGTCGCCTTCTGCTTTCTCGTCCTGTTTGTAGCCGGACTACTTGTGACGACCTTCGAGCGACTCTCGAACCAACCCACTGGCATATCCGCCGCGCGAGTTCTCAATCTCAACATCGTCACCGCGCATCCGAACGCCCCTCCCGTCCTTTGGAGCCAAGTCGCCGAACACCTGCGCCAGGTTCCGGGCGTCGAGTCCGTCGCCTCCACGGATTGGCCCGCGTTAGACGGCAACGGCTTCAAGACGAGTGGAGTCTCGATCAACGGCGCGCCTCCAATCGACGCCATCGGTTGGTTCGTCAACATTTCGCCCGGCTGGATCGGCACCATGCGAATCCCTCTTTTTGCAGGTAGAGACTTTCTACCCGCCGATCCTCCCGGCGCGGTGATTGTCAACGAAGAGTTCGCGAGAGTTTTCTTTGGCGGAGAGAACCCCGTTGGAAAATCCTTCACGGGGACCCTGGGCGCGATGAACGGGCGACGGTTTGAGATCGTCGGTTTGGTTCGCAACGCCGGTTATCGTTTCCTGCGGGACCCCATGCTGCCGGTCGCTTATACGAACATTCAGGATGGAAATGGCACGATGCCGGGCGGAACGTTCGTGGTGCGCACGATCGCCGCGAATCCCCTCGCTCTCGCGTCTACATTGCGTCGGGAGGTGTCTCGCGTGAATCCGGAATTTCGCGTCAGCTCCCTCCAAAGCCAGCAGGCATTGATCGACGCGCAAACCACCCGCGAACGCCTACTGTCCATGCTCGCTCTCTTCTTCGCAGCCGTCGCTTTGCTGCTAGCCGCCATCGGTCTTTATGGTGTGCTGGACTACTCCGTCTTCCAGCGCCGCCGCGAAATCGGCATCCGCATGGCCATCGGAGCTCGAAGTCCCGATATCATCCGGCGTGTCACCTTCGAGATCCTAGTCTGGTTGCTCGCCGGATCGCTGGGCGGCCTGGCCCTCGGCGCGGTGTTTTCGCGTTACATCGCAACGCTGCTTTATGAGGTGAAGGCCACCGACGTGAGCTCCCTCCTTGCACCTGCGCTTTCGCTTACTATCACGGCCATCCTCGCGGCTGTGCCGCCCATCGTCCGGGCTGTTCGCATCGACCCTGCAAAAGTTTTGCGATCCGAATAGGAATGGACCGGGCATTTAAAGTATCGTTGCGCTAATGCGCCGCGACCACTTTCGCCCAAACGTCCTATTTTCCCTTCGCTGCCGCCGCCTCATCCGCCCGCGCGCCGCTCAGCATGTCGAGCATGGCGTAATTGCCTTCGTGACAGGCGTACTCGTACAACTCGAAATTCTTGTCGCGGTTTAACGGAAACGAGAGCGTCCACGGCTTGGCCCATGTCTTCGGATCGTCGATCGTCGCCTGGTACTGAATCGTGTCCGGGCCGGTTCGCGTGAAGCGTTCGATTAGCCGCAGGGCGTCGCTATGAGGAAGTCCGCCGCCATTCAAGTTGATCCCGTTCCGGTTTCCGAGCAGATTTGTAGTTTCAACCACCAGCGTGTTGCCTTCCCAATGGCCCCTCGGATCGCCCATGTAGGAACGGACGCCTTCCGCTACGTGGGGCCGGCCGTCTAGCGGAATGATCCGCGCTTCGTGAATCATTTCGTAGCGGATCACCACTAGACCCGGCGCCTGAATGATCTGATTTCCATTGTTATAAATGACGGGCAGGATCGATCCCATCACACCGCGGGAAATGCACCGGTCATAGTAGCTTTGGTCTTCCCAGGAATCGGCCACGCCGCGCGTACGGCGAAGGGCCATTTGATCGTTTTGACGCTTCAGCCCTTCGGAAGTAAGCGGTGGAATCCGGCCGTTCGGCGGATCGACAACCAGCGAAGCCTGGCGGCTCGGCTTTCCGCGCTCCAGCCAATAAGACGGAGGGTTGATTCCGGCGCGCTGGTTGGGATTAGCGTATTCTTCCGAGTCCGATTCGGCGGTGCGCTTGGCCGCAGCTTCGCGCTGTCCGTACTCCTGCTCCGTCAACAACGCGCGGGAGCCGAAGCTCTCCGGACGCTGCATGGGGATGCCGATCGAATCGGTCGCCGGCCAGAGGCCTTGCAGATCGGGATCGCCCCATGACGTTTTGGGAGGAACATATTTTTGGACCGCGTTCTGTGCCACTACGGGAAAGACAGCGAACAAGGCTAAAGAGATCGCGAGCTTCATAGCTTTATTTTGACGCGTCCTACTTCGCAGCTTGCGGCAGTTCCTCCGGGCTGGACCCGCCCAAAAACAGACGCTTGCCGTCTTTGAAGGTGATATTGGCGCCGTTGGCGGAGTTTTCTCCGTTCTTCGCCTGATAGCCCTCGACGATCACTTCGGTCCCTTTTTCAAGAGACTTCTTGGTGAAGCCGCGGCGCAGCAGAATATTCGGGCTTCCGCCTTCCACCATCCAACTGGTGATTTTGCCGTCGGGGCCTTTCACGTCGATGTGTATCCAGGCGTGCGGATTAATCCACTCCATCTCCGTCACCACGCCTTGCAGGCGCACGGGCTTGTTGATGTCGAACTCGGCGGCGAATGCGTGGTGGGCCCATGCTTGGGCAGCGGTGAGAAGAAATGCGATCGCGACGCCTGCTTTAATGCTCACTTTTGCTCGGCCTTCCTCGCGCCGGAGAGCGCGTTGCGCATATAGTAATTGCCCTCGTGGCACGCATATTCATACAACGTGTAGTTGGAATCGCGGCGCAGAGGAAAGGAAATGGTCCAGGGCTTGATCCACGTCTTCGGATCGTCAATGGTGAGGCGGTACTCCAGCGTGTTGAGATCCGTTCGCGTGAACCGTTCGATGAGCCGAATCTCATCGCTCACAGCCGTCCCGGCGATCACATCCCGGCCGTTTAGATTTGTCGTCTCGACGACCAATGCGTTGCCTTCCCAGCGCCCCCGCGAATCCCCCATCCAGGTACGAATCGAAGATGGCGCGTGCGGTCCGCCGCCCACGGGAATAACGCGGGTTTCATGAATCATCTCGTTTCGAAGGATGACATAGCCGGGAGTTTGGATGATTTGATTGCCCTGATTGTAAGTGTTCGGAACGATAGAGCCGGTTACCCCTCTCGTAATGCACCGGTCCCAAAGGCTTTCGTCCTCCCAGGAATCGTGGCAGCCGCCGGCCTGCGTCGAGCAGGGCCGCGCAGTCCGGGCCGCGGCCCGGTCCGACTGAAGTTTCTGCGCCGCGGCGGTCAACTGGGGAATCCGTCCATCCGGCGGATCGACTACGAAGGAAGCTTGCCGGTTCGGCTTGCCCCGGTCATCCCAGTACAGAGGAGGGCCGATACTCACGCCGTTCGAACAGGTCGTGGGAGTATTGCCGAGCCCGCCACGGTTCGGGTCGCACCGCGTGACGTCGTTCACGGTTTCCTGTGAGTCGATATTGGATTGATTCTGCGCGCGTGCCTGCCGTTGCGCATATTCTTCGTCGGTAAGAATATTCCGCGTACCGAAGTTCCGGGGCCGCTCCATGGGCGTACCGATCATATCGGTGCCAGGCCACACTCCTTGCAAATCGGGATCTCCCCAAGGAGTCTTCGCCGGCGAGTAAGGCTTTTGCGCGAATGCGGCGGCCCCCAGGACGGCGAATAAGACAAGCGATCTACTCACGCGAAAGTCAGGATAGCCTCGAGGACTGGCAGTGTCAACGATCAATGAAAGCTTGTGAATGAAAGCTGGTGAGGGGCTTCAGCTTGCAACCGAGGCTTTAGCGCCGGTTCTCGACGGGTGCTAAAAGCACCCGTTGCAGGCTTAAGCCGGGCTTAAGCCTGCTCCACCTCGCACGCAGGCTATAATCGGGACGTTGACGAGCTCGTTATTTGAAAAAGAATTCCAAACTGCGCGGCCGTCGCGACCGGTTTATTGTCACCAGGAGTTCCTAGAAAAGCTTCACGCGCGGCGGACCGAACCGGTCGGCAAGCGGGTTTCCCTGCTCCTTCAACGTATGGCAGTGGACTTGGACCGGATCCATTACAAATCCACGAGTGGGAACAATCGCGGGTGGCGGCGGTCCCGGCTCGGAGGAGGCTCGGGTTCCCATTTTTACGCGTGGTGGGCGCCAGGCGGGGCGATTCCGGTTCAACATGGTTCGTTCGAGAAACACAACGACGCCGTCTTTCTGCGCGATATCCGGCACCATGACGATCATGCTCCTTTGACGGCGGGAGATCTCGCCGAAGATTATCTCGCGCTCGGCGTTCCCGACCTCAGGAGCGAGGAGTACGCGCCGGAGCCGTGGACGCCTTTACAAGCGCGTTTCGCGCGCAGCCGCGCAGTCGCGAGAATTCTTAAAGGCCATCCGGGCTCAGGGAAGACTACGGCGCTACTGCACGCCGCAGATGAATCGCAGGCCGAGCGGGTGCTATATCTGACGTTCTCACGGCAGCTCGCCACGCTGGCTCGCGACTATTTCGACCGGTTCTGTTCGAAGGACCGAACCTTCACGGTATTGACGTACTCAGCGTTTCTACGCCAACTCCTGGACTGGCGGCCGGCGAATGAGGATGCAGCTGAAGCGCGCGGCCAGTTCCGGCGAGATCTGTTTAATCATCAGCGATCGCTTGGGGCATTCGCATCGGACCTGGACGCCTTATACGACGAACTCTATGCACATGTGGTGGGTTCCGCACTTCCAGAAAAGGCCGGCCGGTTTCCCAAAGCGGAGCGAATGCGCCTGTCCGAAGAGGCCTATCGCTCACAACGCTTTCGTTACCTTAATAGCGTCGCTGGAAACGTCATTGACGCCGTCCGTAGGCTGGAGCGAACGAATGACGCTCCGCTAACGGATCGCTATTTTCCCGAACTCGCCTTAGCGTGGCGAGCAGCGCAGGCCCTGGTTTCTGGCTCAGGCAAATTTAATCGCGCTTTCCTTGACTACGGCTGCATTGCAGTTGACGAGGTCCAGGATTTGACCCCGCTCGAGGCGTTTGTGGTGCTGGCGTTAGCGCGAAAACTCGATGCAGGCGGCCGAAAGGCGCCGTTGTTGCTGGCTGGCGATGAGGCCCAAACCGTACAGCCCACCGATTTCGAATGGGCTTGGCTTAATGACATGCTGCACTCGATGATCGGGCAGACGCAGGAGTTCAAGCTGGCGGTGAATCTGCGCAGCCCGCGTCGAATTGCGGATCTGGTCAATCGTTCGTGGGATTATTACGATTACCTGCATAAGCAGGACAGACCTTCGGGAACCGGCTACGCGGAAATCGATGACGACTCGCCGGATCAGGTTTTATACGCGGCCATACGTCCGAGCGAGCTTCCAGAGCTTTTGACAGAATTGTCCACGCGAGAAGGTCTAGCGATCGTGTCGTTCGACAAGAGTAGCTTGCCCAGAGAAGCGCTTTCCTTCACGCTTTCGCCGGCAGAAGTCAAAGGACTGGATTTCAACTCAGTATGCGTGGTGAACGGTGGCGCGGTGCTGCGGCGAATAACAGACAATCGCTTGATGGGCGCCGTGGAAATGCTCGAAAAACGATTAGCGATCGACAAGCTGCGTGTCGCTCTCTCGCGGCCCACAGAACGTCTGATCTGGTTGGATGTCGCTCCAGACGCACCAACCGTCAAGGAAACGGGATATTTTCTTCATTCTGTGGCGGAGGTGACGCTCCATCCGATGAGTGCCGAGGGCCTGCGCGCGAGCTTGTCGGAAGAGGAACTCGACATCGCTGAGCGCGTGCAGCGCTGCCAGAAGGACGCTCGCGAGTTAATAGATGTGAAGCCCGATCTGGCTTGGTCGCGGGCGCATCAAGCAGTGAGTCTCCTCGGTTTCCCCCCGGACTTAACAGTCATCATGGATCCGGCAACTCGCCAAAGCGCTCATATGACTCTGGCCGAGGTTTGCTTTCAATTGGGATTCCGGAAGAAAGCACTCTCGCCGGAACTCGGCCGTCCGGACCTGTTTGATCAAGCTTACAGAGCGGCTCGTTGGGCGGAGAAGCCGCTTCTTGCGAACGCATTCCGTGCAATTGGCGCAATAGATCTTGGGCAAAGCGCGGATCGTCTGAACAGAATCGCTACTGCGATCCAGTCGGTGACGGAGGCCGGGAACGAGCTTCCGGCATGGCTGCTGGTGGAAATCACACCTCGCGCGGACGCCTGGCTGAGTGAATTAGATCGACATCTGGATGCCGGCGACAATCCGCTGATCGCAAACCGGATCTTGCCCGCGTTCTTCAATGTGCTCGGTTTTGCGGACGCGCAAGCGCGCAAGGACCGGCTGGTGCAACGGTCGGTGGAAATGCTGATGAAGGATCGCCGGTACACCGATGCGTTGAGTATTCTGGAGCCGGCGCCGGACGCCCACCCGAAACTCGCTGCGGAGTGCTATGAGGCTGAGGGAGAACACATCCGCGCGGCCGGGATCTACTTGAAGCTGGGGGACCGGGAGAAGGCGTTGCGATGTTACCGGTCGGCTCCTGACTTCGCGGCGGCGTTGGGATTGGTGCGGCAGATTGAGGGGCATTCGGCCCGCCCGTCTTTGGAATGGCTAGCGGAGCTGGACACGGTATTGGCAAAGCGGCCGGACAATTTCAATCGAGTGATGACAGCGCCGGAGAAAAAGCTGCTGGAGGCGATGCTCGAAAAGGGACTGGGCGTGCAGCGGAAAAAGGCAACGCCGAAGAAACAGGCGGGGAAGAAGAAAGCGCCAGAGGGGACAAAAAGGGCAAAGGTAAAGCGTACTCGGCCGGTGTGAACTGCGCAGCGGGTGGCACGGACCAGTCCGGCGCCACCAGAGGTTATGATACTTTTGGAATTAGTCGGGGACGTAGCTCAGATGGATAGAGCGGTCGCCTCCTAAGCGACAGGTCGGCAGTTCGAATCTGCCCGTCCCTACCACTGCTTCATGGAGCGAAGCGCGAACCGGCGACCAATCAACGCCGTAGCGCGGCCCGAACTGTGCGGATATCGAGAAACATCCGCTGTGGCCCCCCTCCGCAGCTCCTTCAATTGGGACAAAGCCATATTTGGAGTACCAACCAACTCTGTCCCGGTAAGAATCTGTGACAATGCAACGGCAGCCAACCTTATCCGCTACCGCAAGGCTGATTCGGAAGACTTCCGAAATCAGTGCGTGCCCGAGCCCGTGGCCCGTGAAGCGTGGTCCACAGCGACGCGCGCGAGCAGAATCGGCGGAAGGTCGTAGAGAGCAGCCCACAGGCATTTTTTTCGGGAACGCCTTGCTCGGCACGCTCGCCATGGCCAAAGTGAAATAGTCAAGAATTGCCCGCGGGGCGTGCTCATCGACGCTGACGTAAGTGACACCTATCGAACTCTTCGCCTGGTTGGTCCAGGCATGGCGCTTCGGTAGTTGTTAAGAGGCTCGTCGCCACAATCGAAGTTCTCGACCTCGCCTTGTTCTTCGAGGCGGCGGAGGATGATGCCCATTCAATCGCGCAGAGCGCGTATCAAAGCCTCTGTTGGGGGATTTGCCTCCGCGGTCATTGCGAGTTCGGCAAGGCTCGACAATTCGCGCTCGGACCACTTGATCTCGAGGCGCGGCAGCATTAGATCCGGAGCTACGCGTTCAAGCCGCGGGAAGACCAATATGTTGCGCTCGCCGCTGGCGCTCTCGCTTACAATTCGGTGCCCAATTTCCGCTCCGATACAGCCCACCGGAACAGAGCGATAGCATCAGACATGAGGTCGGTGTTGCTGGATAGCTGCAATTCCTCTTTGAGCAGACGCACAGTCCGATCTTCTGCCGGCGCAAGGTCAGCCTGGAATTTCGTTTTGCGCAGCCGTGGGGACGCTGCACGCCTTTTCTTTGTTTTCACGGCGGATATACTAGCGCGCCAAACTCCGCTGCCGCGCCGGAAGAAACTCATCCCCATCCCGCCAAGTCGGCAGCTTCGGGGAGTTCGCCACTTCTGTCCCGATCAACAGACCGAACCGGGCGTATTCTTCCATGCCGGAGACGTCCCAATCGTCGTTGTAGCGGTCTGTTGGTTGGTGGTAGCGTTTGTCCAGCCATTCCGCGTAGAGTTTTTCGCCTGTGCCCGGAGGTTTTCCTAGCAGATCACGCCCCTCTTCAATAGAAAACGCGGGGATTCCGGCGCGTGCGAATGAGAAATGGTCCGAGCGATAATACAGTCCGGCCTCCGGCTGCGGGTCGGGTGCAATGGTCAGATTGAACCTGCGCGCCGCCTCCTGAACCACCGGAAAAACACTCGTGCGTTCGGAACCAATCACCACGACGTCGCGACTCCGGCCCCAGGGTTGAAATCCGTCGTAATTGATCGCCAGGGCGATTTTGCCGGCGGGAATGGGCGGATGGTCGCCGAAATAACGGGACCCGAGCAGGCCCGCCTCCTCCGACGTCACGGATACGAACAGCGCAGAGCGGCGCGGCTTTTGCGGAAGCGCGGCCCAAGCGCGCGCGAGTTCCAGCAGCATCGCGCACCCCGTTCCGTTGTCCACTGCGCCGTGATAGACGGGGTCGCCGTCCACCGGCTCGCCGAGCCCCAGATGATCCCAGTGCGCGCTGAAGACCACGGCTTCATTTTTCAACTCGGGATCGGCGCCCTCGACGCGGCCGATCACATTACGGGTCTCGATCTGCCGGATCTTGGTGGGAGCGCTCACGCGAAAACGCAACGGCAACGAAACTGGACGAAAGCCGCGCGTATCGGCCATGTGAAGCAATTCGTCAACGCTCTTGCCGATCGTCGCTGCGACCCGCTCTCCGGCATCGGTTGTCACCCATCCGGCGAACGACAGCGCATATTCGCCCGGCGCGAGCCGTTCGTGCTGATCCTCGCGGCCCCACGACGACCGCACCACGTCCCATCCGTAGCTGGCGGTTGGCTTGGTATGAATGATGATGGCGCCAATCGCCCCGCGCCGCGCCGCCTCCTCGTACTTGTACGTCCAGCGGCCATAATACGTGAGTGCTTTGCCCGTGAAGAATTTGGGATCGTCGGAGGGCGGTTCGTTGGTAAACAGCACCACGACTTTGCCGCGAACGTCTGTGTCTCGATAGTCGTCCCAGTTATATTCCGGAGCGGTTATGCCGTGGCCGACAAAAATTGCCGGGGCATCGAATTCCTCGTTCGTGGTTTGGCGCAAATTCACTCCCACGAAATCGTCGAGCCAGCGAAACGGGATCTCGCTTTCCTTTTCCGGGATCGCTATCAGCCGCGTGCTGGGCTGCGGCTCCGAGCCCACTAGCGAGACCTTTTGGAAATACGTTCCATTCTCACCGGCGGGCTTAACCCCGAGCAACGCGAACTGCGTGGCAATATACTCGGTCGCCAGCTCACCGCCGCGCGCGCCTACGCCCCGTCCTTCGAGCAGATCGCTCGACAAAAACTTCACATGCGCGCGTATGCGGCCTCCCGATATCTCTGTCATCTGTGCCGGAATGGCTCCCCCCGAAATCAAGAGTAGAAGAAGCAGCTTCAAAACGCTCACCGGATGTGGACTTTCGGTGTCACCGACATCCCCGGGCGCAGCCCATGATCTTCGTTCTGTCCGGGATCGATCGAAATCCTTACCGGAATCCGCTGGACCACTTTCACATAGTTGCCGGTTGCATTCTCCGGCGGCAGCAGACTGAATCTTGCGCCGCTCGCGCCCGCAATTCGTTCCACGCGCCCTTTGTAGACGCGCCCGTTCGCATCCACATCGATGTCCACTGCCTGGCCGATCTTCATCGCTTTGAGCTGAGTCTCCTTAAAGTTCGCGGTGACCCAGATATCGTCCAGATTTACGATGGACATTAACTGTTGGCCCGGAGCGATGTTCTGCCCCGGCTCAATCGCTTTTCGTCCGATGATGCCGCTGACGGGAGCCGTAACCGTCGTATAGCTCAGGTTCAATTTGGCTTGGTCCAACTCGGCTTTCTTCTGTTGAATCTGAGCGGCGGCGACCGCCACGCTGGCTTCGGCCGCCTTCACCTGCTCCGGGCCCACAGCCGCGCCACTAACGTCGGCATCTGCCTGCTGCACTTTGGCTCGCGCCTGCTCGATCGACTTCTCCGCGGCGGCCACGTTTTGCTGCGCTTCGTTTACGCCCGCCTGCTGAGCATCCACGGTGGCGCGAGCAGCTTCAGCGGCCGCGACCGCTTGATCGTAGGTTTGCCGTGAGATCTCGTCCTTATCGACCAAGATTTTGTATCGCGCCACGTCTTGCTCGGCTTTGCTCTGATTGGCGCGCGCGACGCGGAGGTTGGCTTGCGCCACGCCCAGCCTGGCCTGCGCCGCGCCAAGCTGCTGCTCGGACCAGTTCACCGCTACGGATGCATCTGAGCGCGCCGAGCGAGCTCGTTCGAGCGCGCTGCTGGTAGAAATAGAAGCGACCGGGACGGTATCGCGCGCGCCCTGCAATGCAGCTTCCGCATCCGCCAGATTCGCCTGGGCACGGGCGACGGCGACTTCGTAATCCCGGCGGTCGAGTTGCAGAAGCACATCGCCCGCTTTCACAAATTGCTCATCGCCGGCCATCACCGTCGTTACATACCCGGAAATACGAGAGCTGATCGGAACGATGGTGCCGTCGATTTGTGCATCATCGGTGGATTCAACTTTCGATAGGTTCTGCCAGGTAACGTAACCTGCAACGGCGATCCCGCTCACCACCACCAGGGCGAGCAGCCACTTAACGATTCTCACGACAGAAAATTTCCCCCGGACCGTTGGATGAGTTTCGCGCTCCAAAAGTTGTGCCATTCAGCGGCCTCCCAGAAATTGCCGGAGCGATGTTTCCGTTCCGCCCACCGCCCGAGCCAGCGAAACTTTGGCTAAATTATGCGCATACAGGCTGTTGATCGCGTCTTGACTCGCGCTCGCCACAGCCTCCTGAGCCTGCACTACTTCGATAGTATCCGCTACGCCGGCGGAAAACCGGTCCCGCGCCTGGTTGAGTGTCTGATTGGCAAAATCCAGATTGCTGCGAGCGAGCGCCACCTGCTCGGCGGCGGTGCTCAAATCCAGAACGGCCGAACGCACCTCGAAATCGATCTTGCCGCGCAGGTCGCCGAGTTCATTACGCCTGCGTTCGATTTCCGCGCTGGTGGTCTGTTGATCGGCGCGAATCCGGCCGCCATCGAAAATGTTGATGTTGACCGAGCCGGACACGGTAAACGTGCCGTGCGAATTATTCAGTGCCGTGCCCACTACCCCGTAATCGGCGCTGACGTAAGCGGTGGGATAGCGCTCGGCGCCGGCAGCTTGACGCGCAATCTCAGCGGCCCGCACTTGCGCCTGGGCGCTGCGATAATCCGCCCGGGTTTCGTAGGCCCTTTGGACCAACCGTTCGATGTTGAGGTCCTCAAGCGGAACGTATGGCGCTTCATCGGATGGACGAAACTCCTGGCCCGGTGCCAACCCGATCACTCGCCCAAGCGCCAGCTTATCGCGCGCCCACGCGTTTTCGGCAGCTACAACCCGCTGCTGCTGCGATTTGAACTCCACCTGCGCGCGCAATTCGTCTATGGCGGCGCTGATGCCGGCGCCATGCCGGTCCCGCGCGATATTGTAAAGCGCTTCCGCCGTCTCAGCCTGCGCCCGGTTCGATTGTACGCGGCCGGCGTCGGCCAAAACCGTGAAATAACCGGATGCCACGGCCTGAACCACAAGATCGCGGCCATCCTCCATCGAAAGCTCGGTTGCGCGAGCGTTTTCCGCGGCTGCCTTCAGATTCTTAAACGACGTCCAATCGAACAAGGCCGCGCTGCCGGAGGCCCGCAGATCCGAGTAGTGGAATGGACCGACGACCGTCGGAAAACCCTGCGCGCGAAATCCGTATACAGCCAGGTCTATCTGCGCTTCGGTCTGCGTGAATCCCGCGCTCAGGTTAGGTAACAAGGCGCTTAATGCACGTAACCGGTCCGCTCGCGCCGCGCTGCTTAAGCTGCCGCGCACCAGCAGGCCCAGATTCGTTTTAAGGCCTCTATCGATTGCATCCTGAAGCGATAGTTCGATGGGGTTCGATGCCGCCTGGCCTGACGCAACGCTCCCGTTGAACTGATCCCCGGACGAAAACTGAAGCCCGCCGGAGGTCGCTCTGACGTTTCCACGGCCGGAAGCCTCCGGTCCGCGGCTTAGTTGAGCGCCTACTGGGAATGAACCGACAGAGACAGATGCAGAAATAGCAAAAAGGATGCAGTTTAGCTTCATTTCGAATCGCCTGTGTGGCTTACCGGTCAACTGAGGCCACGGAGGGGGAATGTAGTTTCATTATATCCGCCAGTAGTCGCGTCACACACCAGCCTTTTGCCGTCATTCGCCGAATCCCAAGTGAAGGCGACCAGGACAGTTGTTAGGATCGCTACGTGAGGATATGGCAATGACACCGGACGATCCTGGCGGCAAATACCAGGACTGGAGAGAAGCGCGCCGCCAGAAGTGGGAAGAGCGGAGGCGGCGAAGAATGGAAAGGTGGGGCGGCGAACTCCATATCAACGCCGATACAAACGGCCGCCTGGTGTTCGGAACCATCATCCTGCTGCTCGGCATTCTTTTTCTGCTCCAGAATCTCGGAATCTTTTACGTCGACAGGCTTTGGCAATTCTGGCCGGTGGCGCTGATCGCTCTCGGAATCGCGCGCGTTGTGGACGGCCGCACTTTGGAACGCAAGCTATGGGGCGCGGCAACGGCCGCCGCCGGTCTAGTCTTGTTGGGCAATAGCCTCGGCTTCCTTCCCTGGAGGGTTTGGAGCCTACTATGGCCGGCCTGGCTCATTTTTTTCGGCATCTTTATCCTGGTGCGCGGCTTCGGCAAGCAGGCTACTTTCACACCGCCAAACCCGTTTGTGCATGAGGTCTCTACCAGCTCGGATGACACGCTGCACGCGCTCGCTATATTCGGCGGCATCAATCGCCGCGTAAACTCGGAAAATTTTCAAGGAGGAGAAGCAGTGGCCATTTTCGGAGGAATCGAGCTCGACTTGCGAGGGGCCGCGACCACTCGTGAGGAGCTTGAGATTGAAGCCAATGCCGTCTTCGGCGGGATTGAAATAGTCGTCCCCGAAACATGGGACGTGACGGTGACCGGATCCGGCATTCTGGGCGGTTATGAAGACAAGACTCACCGCATGGTCAATTCGGTTGGGTCGAACCGCCCGCATCTGACAATCCGCGGCGGAGCCGTGTTCGGCGGCGTGACGGTGAAATAATATGCACCCGATCTTTCGCAAAGCGCAATGGCTGAGGCGATACGTCGCTGTTTGGCTGGGACTGGCCTACATGTTAGCCGATCTGTTCCACATGCCCGGCATCGCGCTTTCTTGGCGCCAAGCGTTGGTCTTGGCCATTCCGTTGTGCATCTTTTTTGCCTTTGTGTGCTTGACTCCGTGGTACATGTGCCGGCAGATGCCGCTCGGCTCCGCACGGAATATCCAGAGCAAGTTTTATCACGCGACGGCCGCCGTGCTGGCCACGTGCCTCTTAGTCGGGCTGGCGCAGGGAATCGGATACATCTTCGGTTTCGCCCAGCAGGTGAAGGCCGCGATACCTGCCGTGATTTCGGTCGGACTGCTCCTGTATTTGCTTTCCGTCGCGCTGCATTATCTGATGCTCGCGTTTGAGATGTCGCAACAGGCGGCAATCGACGCGCGCGATGCCGAGTTGCGCGCGTTGAAAGCGCAGATCAACCCGCACTTCCTGTTCAATAGCCTTAATTCCATCACGGCGTTGACGACCTCCGACCCGGGCCGCGCGCGCGAAATGTGCATCCGGCTTTCCGATTTTCTGCGCCACACGCTCGGACTGGGCGAGCGGCAAGACGTCGCCTGGAATGAAGAGCTGGACCTGACCCAGGCTTATCTCGACGTGGAGCAAATTCGCTTCGGCTCGCGCCTGAACGTCGAGGTGCGCGTCGACGGAAAATGCGGCGACTGCCGCGTCCCGCCGCTGGTTCTTCAGCCGCTGGTCGAGAACGCAGTGAAGCACGGCATAGCCACGCTTGTGGGCGGCGGCACGATTGTGGTCGACAGCCGCGTGCTGGAAGGCCAGCTCCGCGTCTGCGTTGAGAATTGTTTCGACCCCGAATCGCCCACCCCTCGCCGCCATGGCTTGGGTCTGCGCAATGTCCGGTCGCGCCTGCAGACGCGGTTCGGAGACGCCGGACAGTTGCTCACCAGCGCCGATGGCAATCGTTTCCGCGCCGAAATGGCCGTGCCGTGCCGCACAACGGATTGAATCCATGAACAACCTACGCGCGGTGATCGTGGACGATGAGGACTTGGCGCGCCAGCTTCTGCGCGAATACGCCGGGGAAGCTGGCGGAGTTGAAATTCTTGCCGAAAGCGCCAATGGCTTCGATGCCGTGAAAGCGGTCGGCGAGCTCAAGCCGGACTTGGTCTTTCTCGACGTGCAGATGCCAAAGCTGGACGGCTTCGAGGTGCTTGAATTGATTGATCCCCCGCCTGCGGTGATTTTCGTGACCGCATACGATCAGTACGCGATGCGCGCTTTCGACGCGCATGCGGTGGATTACCTGCTGAAGCCGTTCCATCTGGATCGCTTCAAAAAAGCGCTGGAACGGGCGCGTGCCCGTTTGGGCGAAGCCCGGCCCGCTCCGGCCGATCTCGCCGCCGCCGCTCGCGCGCCCGGGCAGAAGCTGGAGCGCGTGGTGGTGAAGGATGGCTCGAAGGTGCACATCATTCCCATCGACAAAATCGATTACGTCGAGGCCCAGGATGATTACATCGCACTCCGAAGTTGCGGCAAGAATTACTTGAAGCAGCAGACCATATCGAGCATCGAAGGCCAGCTGGATCCGCGGCATTTCGCCCGCATTCACCGGTCTTACATTGTTAACCTGGACCGCATCGCGCGCATTGAGCCTTATACGAAGGACAGCCGCGTCGCCGTATTGCGGGACGGCGCACAGCTCCCCGTGAGCCGCTCGGGCCACGCGAAGCTGAGAGAGATCTGGGGCGAGGAGGTATAGTTCATTTACCGATGACCATATTTCTGCTGTGGTGCATTCTCCTGGTGCTTTGCTGGCCGCTGGCGCTTGTCGCTCTGGTGCTCTATCCGATCGTGTGGCTGCTTTTGCTCCCGTTCAGGCTAGTCGGCATTGCGGTCGAGGGCGCGCTCGGGCTGGTATGGGCCATCGTGACCTTGCCGTTCCGCATCGTGCGCAAGCTGGCGTAGGGCAGGTTGCCAAACCTGCGGCGGGTTGCCAACCCGCCTGCCGATGGTTTACTAACACCGAACAACGCGATTAGCAATCGCGCGCAGGTTTGCAACAGTTTGCAACCTGCCCCACATGAGTCCTCATGTGATCTAATGTTGGGTCTGGAGGGGCGCCATGACGAAGGTTCGACATATCACGAAAATCGCGGTTATTGCCGCGGCCGCGGCTTACGCTCAGGAGAATTCAGCGCCCAATCCTTACCGCACCGTCGAGAACTGGGCCAAGCTGCCCGCGCCAAGACAATGGGGCTCGACTAGCGCCGTCGATATCGATCGCGATGGGCGCAGCGTATGGGTGGCCGAGCGCTGTGGCGCCAACAGCTGCGCTGGCAAGACGGACGACCCGATCCTGAAGTTCGATTCCTCCGGCAAGCTGGTGAAGAGTTTCGGTTCCGGGATGCTTCTGTTCCCTCACGGCATCTGCGTGGATCGCGACGGAAACATCTGGGTGACCGACGGCCAAGCGAGCGGCGGAAAAGGATTTCAGGTTTTTGAATTCAGTCCGGACGGGAAACTGTTAACGACGCTGGGCAAAGCGGGCGGCGGCACGGGCGGCGAGGGGTTCAATCAGCCGAATGACGTTGCGATCGCGCCCAACGGCGATATCTTTATTTCCGAAGGCCACACGCCGAATATGGGCAGCGCGCGGATCGTGAAGTTTACTAAGGACGGAAAGTTCATCAAGGAGTGGGGCAAGCACGGCTCGGGCCCGGGCGAATTCGAAGTTCCCCACGCGCTCGCGTTCGATTCGCAGGGACGGCTTTTCGTCGGCGATCGCGCCAACAATCGCGTTCAGATTTTCGATCAGGACGGCAAGTTCATCGACCAGTGGAAGCAGTTTGGACGGCCGAGCGGAATCTACATCGACAAAAACGACGTGATCTATGTGACCGACTCGGAATCGACGTCGAAAGAAGGCTACGGTTATAACCCGGGATGGAAACGCGGGATCCGTATCGGAAGCGCGAAAGACGGCAAGTTGACGGCTTTCATCCCCGATCCGCTGGTTCCGCCAAATGGCGCGGCACTGCCGGCGACAAGCGCGGCCGAGGGCGTGGCCGCGGATGTCGACGGCAATGTTTATGGCGCGGAGGTCGGGCCGAAGGATTTGAAGCGGTACGAGAAGAAGTAACCCGCAAACCGAGTGGGGCCGGATGCCATCCGGCGCGCGGTTGCCAACCGCGCCGGGCGGGTTGGTAAAACGATCGGCAAGCGGGTTGGCAACCCGCTGCAGGTTCGCAACCTGCCCCGCTAGAATTTCTTCAGTTCAACAATCAGGGCGTCCAGACCCTTCTTGCGATAGATCTGCGACAGGCGCTGCTCTTCCGGCGAAGGCGCGACCAGATTGCGGAGTTGCGGATCGCCGATGGCCTCACGGCTGGGAATCCAATACGAGCCGTCGCCGAATTGAACTGTCGAGACAAATCCCTTCATGCCCTGAATGGCGACCCGGCCGGGAAACTTCAGCGCGGCATCTTGAACTACGCGTCCGGTCTGTCCGGGCGCGAGGCTGAGTTCGGCGGGCAGAGAGGCGGCGATGAATTCGTTGCCGGTTTGATCTTTTACGATCCAGGAAATCTCCATGTAACGCACAGGACGTTTCGAAAGATTGCGCACATCGAACCGCGGCGCCCAGGCTTCGCTGCTGGTAACACGCGCGACGCCGGAGCCCGGTTCGATGGGCGCATCCGGCACGCGCAGGAAAGCGAACTGCATTTCACGTTCGGGATCCGCATTCGTAGCGCGTCCGCGAACCACCTGTACGCCGGGCTGCGGCGCCTCCGCCTGGCGTGTTAAGCTCGCCAGCATTTCGTTTTGCAACGCTTCGCGGCCGCCCGCATCCAGCAGCGCCTTGTAGTAACGGCGATCGCGGCGCGCCTCGATTTCCCACACGGTCATATCGCGCTGCGCTTTGAGGTCATCGGGTCCGAAAAAAGTAAGGTCGTCGAAAAGCACTCCGTCGAGGCGTACCTCCACCATCGGTCCACCCTGCCCCCCCAGGGGCCGCAGCAGTGTTTCATTGATGTGCATCGAGAAAACATCGCCGGGGGCCACGTCCAGGCTGGGCGCCTTCACCGCGCCCTTTCCGCCCGGAGTTATTTCTTGCGCCAGCACTTCCAGGGTCACGCCGCGAACGCGCTTCTGACTGGAGTTACGCAGCGTGAGCGATGCCTGCACATCCACTAAATAAGCGCTGCCGCGAGGAGTGGCTCGCGATCCGGTCCAGTCGATCGAAACCATCGTGACAGGCGAGTCCTTGGGGACATCGACGCGCCCGTTGGGAGTTTGCCCGAACAGCGCCAGCGCGCCGGAAAACAGAAATAGGAGCGATTTCCCCGGAAGCAAGAGGCTGCGGACTCTTGTGGCACTACTGAACATATACGCTCGTGATCGTCACCTGGCCTGTATCCGCGTCTACATACCGTGCGCTGGCGGAACCCTGTGCGCTGACAGAAACCGCCAGGGGCCTCAGCGCGCCTTGCGAAATCTTCAAAGCGCCGCCGTTTTCGCGAAGCTCAACGCCCGCGGGCGAAGCCTCCACCACCGGGCCGCGGTCCTCGATGGGCGCGCTCCGGCCCTGAAACAACTGGCCCACGGCCTTGCCGAGCACTTCTTTGTCCGATTCGGGAAAGTTCAGCCACAACGCAGCGCCAGTCAGCAAGATAATACCGGCCGCGGCAGCCGCCGCGTGCCATGCCCACGTCCAAACGACGCGCTTCTTGCGGCGCGGGGCGACACACTCGCCGGCTTCCAGGCCCACGCGAATATTCGCGGTCATCTCCGCCGCAAGCCGTTCCCAATTCACTTCGGCGGGCATCTCCAAGGCTTCTTGTTTCAGGCGCTCGCGATCTCGCCGGAACGCCTCCACCCGCGCGCGGCACGGCGCGCAGCCGGAGGTGTGCAGCCGCACCACAACGTGGCGCCAAATGCTCAGATCGCCGGAGGCGGACAACGCGAGCTCGCTTTCCTCCACGTGCGCTGTCATTGCTTTTCGTCCTTGCCTCGCCGTTTGTCGAAATGCCGCCGCAGCTTCATCCTCGCATTGGCGATGTGCGAACGCACGGTGGCTTTGGAGCAGTTCAGCCGCGCGGCGACTTCTTCCGCCGGAAGATCTTCGACGTCGCGCAGCAATAGCGCGGTCCGCTCGCGCCCCGTCAAAACGGCGAGCCCGGCTTCCAAGCGCTCCCTATGTTCGGTCCGCAGCACGATTTGCTCGGGGTTCTCCCCGGGCGAGCTGACGAAAGGCTCCGGCATATCCTCCAAATCGGTGAAAGCCACGCGTCCGGAGCGCCGGAGAAAATCGATGGCGGTGTTGCTGGCGATGCGCGACAGCCAGTGTGCGGCTTTTTCCAGATCCTTCAACTGATCTTGCCGCTGAAGCGCTTTGATGAAGGCCTCCTGCGTCAGATCCTGCGCGTCCGCGATGTTGCCCACCTTGCGGTAAATCAGCAGGAACACGCGCCGCATGTTCTCGGCTACAAACCGGCTTTCCCTCTCGGAGGAAAGCGGCAACGCGTCATAACGGGTAGATCCCGGCGCTTCGCTCATTTCGCTCTCGAACGCGCTAATGCCAGGGGCCATTCCCGCCACCCATCGGTTGTCTCAAACGAGATCTCCTCAACAGCATGACGATTAAAGCCGGCTGTACGTGCAGCGCTATTCTAGATGATATATGAGACCCGTGGCCGTTGTGGGCATCGGGAAGACATCTTTTGGCGCGTTTCCGCAGCGCGACTTGCGATCCCTGGCCGTCGAGGCGGGCCAAAAGTGCCTCGCAGATGCCCACGTAAGTGCTTCACATGTAGAGGCTTTCTATCTGGGCAACTTTGCCGGGCCGGCGTTTGTGGGGCAGAATCATCTAGCGCCTTACGTGGCCTCCGGTTTGGGGATTTCCGGCGTGCCCTGTACGAGATTTGAGGCGGCGTGCGCGTCCAGCGGCTCGGCTTTCTTCCACGGCGTGGCAAGCGTCGCAGCCGGCATGTACGATCTGGTTCTGGTGGCGGGCGTGGAAAAAATGACATCCCAGCCGACTCCGGTGGTCACCGAAATCCTGGCGGGAGCAGGCGACACCACAAGCGAAGTGCGCGCGGGAGCCACTTTCCCCGCGCTGTTTGGGATGATTGCGCGGCGGCATATGTTTCAGTACGGCACCACGCGCGAGCAACTCGCCGCGGTCGCCGTGAAGAATCATTCCAACGGCGCGAAAAACCCGCTTGCGCACATGCGAAAGGTGATCACGATGGAGCAGGCGCTAGCGGGAAAGCCCGTGGCCGAACCATTGACGATTTACGATTGTTCACTGATCAGCGACGGCGCCGCCGCGGTGATCCTCGCTCCGTTGGAGCGCGCCGCCGAGTTTACCGATAAAGTGGCCAGGATTCTCGGTGTTGCACAGACGTCCGATGCCGTCGCTTTGGACAACAAGGACGACATCACCAGCTTCCACGCCGTCCGGCTTGCGGCCGAGAAGGCGTACAGAAAGGCCGGCGTAAAGCCGTCGGATATTCAGTTCGCCGAACTTCACGACTGCTTCACCATCGCCGAGATTATTGCGATGGAGGATCTGGGTTGGGTAAAGCCCGGCGAAGGCGGCCCATATGCGCTTTCCGGCCGTACTTGCTTGCGCGGCGAGCGCCCGGTAAACGCAAGCGGTGGGCTGAAATCCAAGGGTCATCCCGTGGGCGCGACCGGCGTCGGCCAGATCTGTGATGTCGTGATGCAGATCCGCGGCGAGGCGGGCGATTTGCAGGTCCCGAGGCATTCGCTTGGGCTGGCGGAGAATCTGGGCGGCTCCGGCGCGACCGCGGTGGTGACGATCTTAGGGGCGGTATGAGCAAAACCGGAACCGTTTACACCGAGACAGTGGTCCACGCCGCGCCTACGCAGTTCGTGGCCGACGCGCCGTACCAGTTGGCGATCGTTTCCTTCGATCAGGGTTCGCGCCAAACTGTTCGAATTCTCGGAGAGCGCGTGCAGATCGGA
This sequence comes from Bryobacterales bacterium, assembly GCA_019261985.1. Classification (GTDB taxonomy): domain Bacteria; phylum Acidobacteriota; class Terriglobia; order Bryobacterales; family Bryobacteraceae; genus Palsa-187. Next base: position 30,527 of record JAFAQY010000086.1, read on the forward strand.
GATATGGTCGAATTTGCCGAGGACCGTAACGGTGTGCTTTTCTTTCGCAAGGCGCAGGGCGCCGCCGGCAGGCCCGCCTCCCCGCCGGTATTGTGACGGCGGCGCCAACGGGCAAGCTCCGTTGTGCAGCTCGCCGGTTGTTAAGACTGAGTGAAGATTTTCCTTTATTACATCGGCAAAGCGCGGGATGCGCACGCCAATGCAATGGCCGATGAGTACATCAAGCGCTCCACGCGTTTCGCCAAGTGCGAGATGCGAGAGATCGACCCGCGCCGCTTCGATCCGTGGGAGAAGCATCCTTCCGCGGTGAAGGTGCTGCTGGATCCAGCCGGGCGTGTAATGGATTCGGCGAAATTTGCGGCTTTATTCGATCGCGATCTGCTGTTCTTGGTCGGCGGGGCGGATGGCCTGCCCTCGGCTTGGCGGGAAAGGGCGGAGGTGTTGCTGTCGCTTACGCCGTTCACCATGCCTCACGAGCTCGCGCGCGTTGTTCTTGCCGAGCAGATCTATCGGGCACTCACGACGCTTCGCGGGCATCCGTATCCGAGGTAGGTAA
>JAFAQY010000054.1 GCA_019261985.1 Bryobacterales bacterium
ATCGAGAAAATATCTTCAATCGGCATCAGAAACGGCTTGTCCACCACCCGCTGCGGCACCGGGATGTACTCATCCACCTTGGCCATCAGCTCGTCTACCGTCTTCACCCACTGCTCTTCATCGTTCAACGCACCCAGCGCGCTCACCCGCACCACCGGCAGATTGTCGCCCGGAAACTGGTAGCTGGTCAGCAACTCGCGCACTTCCAGCTCCACCAGCTCCAGCAGCTCCGGATCATCCACCATGTCGACCTTGTTCAGAGCCACTACGATGTACGGCACGCCGACCTGCCGCGCCAGCAGGATGTGCTCACGGGTCTGCGGCATCGGACCGTCGGTTGCCGCGACGACCAGAATCGCGCCGTCCATCTGTGCCGCCCCGGTGATCATGTTCTTGATGTAATCGGCGTGGCCCGGGCAGTCCACGTGCGCTACCGCGATCGTGATTCCCCGCGCCTTCTCTTCCGGCGCGTTGTCGATTGAATCGAAGCTCCGGAACTTCACCTTCGGATTGTGCTTGGCCAGCGTCTTGGTGATCGCCGCGGTCAAGGTGGTCTTGCCGTGGTCGATGTGGCCGATGGTGCCCACGTTCACGTGCGGTTTGCTGCGATCGAATTTTTCCTTTGCCATGTACCTGATCGACTCCTATGGAGTGACTGAAGAGTTAGCCCTTTCTCTCTATCGCCGCCGGTCAGAAGGAGATCCGCGGCCCGAAGCCATTCGGGAGTGGACTCGTTTTATGATACCGCAATGCTTGAGGGCGACCGATAGCGTCTCAGCGGCAATTCCTGTATAGTTCCGTCGAGAGGGGGAACCGATGCAAGAGTTTTCGATACGCGCACTTGTGGGTATCTCGCTGGCGATTTTGGGCGCGAGCCCAGCCGTCGGACAGGCTTGGCCTTTCGACCACATCCATTTAAATGTCCCCGATCCCACGGCCGCAGCGAATTGGTATGAAAAGCACTTCGGCGCGCGGCGGCTGCCGGAGGGTCCGGACCGGATGATGCTCGGGAGCACTCGCTTGCTATTCCTCAAACAAGCAGGCGCCAAGCCGAGCAGCGGCAGTTCGATTGACAGCTTGGGCTTCTCCTTCGCCGATGTGGACGCGAGGATGAAGGAGTTTGCCGCGGCGGGGATCAAGATTGTGGCCCCGGCGCGCGACGTGCCTGGGCTCGTAAAGATCGGGATGGTGGAGGATCCGTGGGGCACTCGCATTCTTGTTGTGCAGGATCCCGAATTGGTTGGGCTGCACCACATAAATCTGCGGGGACCGAACCCGGAAGAGATGTTCGCGTGGCTGCTGGCGAAGTTCGGCGGAGAGCGCACCAAACTGAAAGGCGTCGCGGATGCGATCAAATACAGCGCGACCGGTTTCGGCACGGTTTGGATTCTGGTGGGGCGCGGCGACGTAGAGCCAAGCGAGGGCCATGCGATAGACCATATCGGCTGGCGCTCTACAGGCGCGCTAAGTAAAACGATCGATGGCTTGCGCGCTGACGGCGTGAAGGTATTGACCGAACCCCGGCCGCTGGCACTAGCGAACGGGCCGTCGATTAATTTTTCCTACGTCGCTGGTCCCGCTGGCGTGAAGATCGAGATCGTCGAACGTCCAGGGCTGAAACCCGGAGAGTGAGTGTGGCGAGTCGCAAAAACGCAGGCTTGCGCGGCTATCGTTTTCGCGCGGCGAGCACGCGCGAGGGATAAAACCCCTGGCGCACAAACTGGTCTGTTACGATCCGCAACCCAGCCTGGCGGATCATGCCCGGGACGTCGCTTTCCACTTGCCGGCCCCAAAATGCCGGCGCCAGGGAGCCGCACACCGCATACAAGCGATTGAACATTTTTACGTTCTGCCCAATGACCACGAGCGAGAAGACCGCGCCGCTGCGCAACACGCGGCGGATCTCGCGCAGCGTGCTGGCGATATCGTCCTCGGCGAGAAGCTCGAGTAGATAGCAGCAAACTACGGCGTCGAAGCTACCTTCACGAAACGGCAGGTCGCGTACGTCCACGGCGCCGCAATGCGCTTGCACGCATGGAAAATCCTTACGCGCGCGGCGCAAGGTGTGGGCGGCCATATTGGGGGAAAGGTCCAAGCCGAACGTTTCGCCATCGGGATTGGCCTTTAGCAGCCGGCGGAACATTTCGCCGCTGCCGGTGGCCACCTCCAGCACCCGCATGCCGTTGCGAATACGCGAATGGCGCAGCGCGCAGGCATGCGCCTTCGAATGAAAAAAGAACGTGCTGGCCGGATAAATGGACGCCAGCGTATCATAGACGCGCCGCGTTCGGTCCGCAATTGTCCGGGGCCGCTCTTGCACCCGCGGTAGCAGTAGTGAATTATTCAATCTGCGCTCCTTGGCTTGAGGGCTTACCTGCTGCCTGGCATCGATTCAACTCCAAACAATGTAACAGAAGATCTCCTGTAAACTCAGCGGACAACATAGCCCGGCGCGGCCGAGTCGGAATGACTTGGGAGGGGGTGGCCGCCTAGTCCGGGCTCTGCGGGATGCTCCGGCAGCTCAATTCCAGTACTGGTCCCCTCCCCAACGCGGCTATCGATCCACATGCGATACTCGCCGCCAAATAGTACTTTCAAGCGTTCATTGACGTTATTCACGCCGATGCCGTGTTCAAAAAGAGTCGCCAGTTTCGCTTCCGGGATTCCGACGCCGTCGTCCTGCACTAGAATCTGGAGGCGCTTACCGGACATGCGGCTGCGGACCCGAATGGTGCCGCCATCCACCTTGCTCGCCAGTCCATGGCGAATACAGTTTTCTACCAGCGGTTGCAACAACATACTAGGAACCGGCAGATCCAGCGTAACCGGATCGATGTCCTTCACGAAGCGCAGTTTTTCGCCGAAACGCACCATCTCAATGGAAAGATAGTCATCGATGAAAGAAAGTTCCTCGCGAAGAGTAGTGATATTGTCTTGCTGGCGGAGCAAGCGCCGCAGAATCTTGGACAACCGTTGGACCACCTGGCGGGCCTGCTCCGGGTCCAGGCGGATCAGCGCCGCAACCGAGTTCAACGTATTGAATAGGAAGTGTGGATTGATCTGGCTGCTTAGAGCGGCCAAGCGCGCCTGATTCAAGCGCATTTGCTGCTGCTCCAGCTTTTTCTCGTTGCGTGTACTGTTCCAGACCTTGATGGGCAAAGCCGTGGCGAAAAGAGTAGTTGCGTAAATAGCCACGGTCATCCAAGGCCCGATGCCGGTCCAGTTCTGCTGCAGGGCGAAAACACCTCGAACACCGTGGCGTTCAAAATGTGCGGCGATAAAGGAACGGAGAAGCTCGGCGATAAGGATTACGCCAACGCAGCCGAGACTGAAGATGGGTAACCGCAGATCGCGCTTACGCAGCAGACGGAACAAGGCATGATCGGGGAATACGGTAAAGCGCCAAATGAATTCCTTATCGGGAGCGATGTCGCGGAGCAAGCCGCCCATTACTCCGGCGGCAGCGAACAGGGGCATGGACATCAGCTCATGATTCAACATCGCGGGAATGGAGATGAGTACTCCAGCAAAAAGACCGGTCACGTAGCCGCCGAGCATTCCCATGACTAAGCTGCCTTCCAGGCCCAAGTCGACGGCTTGATAATTGTCGTGGGTGAGTTGCGTCAGGACTCTGGTGCCGACGCCGGCTCCAAAAATCGCGGCGCAGACCAGCGCCATCTGCACTCGCTGGCCAAGCGTGCGCTCTTCCCGCATAAGCATTCGCTGGAAACGGCCCGAACGGGTCAGGATGCTAGCAAGCGAAGCGGCTACGGCGAGCTTCACTAGCAAGATAACCAGGTGCTGTTCGATCATTCGGTTAGGCCGTACGCTCGACCGCGCCCTGACGGGCGGGGCTGAAGGATCGGCCCAGCCCCGAAAATGAGGCGAATTACGAAATGAGCGCTCGGGATCATTATAATGAAGTTACTCGCCTGTATTTCTTCATGTCCCAGAAATTACAAGTGCGCAAGGTCGCCGAGGCCGATTTTCCCAGCCGGTTTGGTCATTTTCGGATCTATGGCTTTGAGGGCTCCATTTCCGGTGAGGCGCCTGAAGAAGCCGTGGTATTGAAAATGGGCGATTTATCGAATCCCAATCCTCCTTTGGTGCGGATTCATTCGCAGTGCCTGACGGGCGACGTTTTTCATAGCTTGCGCTGCGATTGCCGCGCTCAGCTTGAGCTTGCGCTGCGCTCGATTGCCGAGGAGGGCAGGGGCTTGCTGATCTATGAGAATCAGGAAGGCCGCGGCATTGGGCTGCTGAACAAACTGCGCGCTTATGAACTTCAAGATCAAGGCGCCGATACAGTGGAAGCAAATGAAAAGCTGGGCTTCGATGCGGACCTGCGGGCCTATGCGCTCGCCGGACCCATTCTGAAATTTTTCGGTGTGAGGGCAGTCCGTCTAATGTCCAATAACCCGGAGAAGATGCACGCGCTCGAAGAGGCGGGGGTTCACGTTGCCGAACGGGTGCCCGCCATCGTAGATCCGATCCAGTCCACCGAAGATTATCTTCGGACCAAGCGCGAGAAGCTGGGGCATTTGTTGTAGTGGTTGTTGCGGACTTTAGGCGGCGCAAGCCCGCCGCAGGCTTAAGCCGGGCTTAAGCCCGCCCCACAGCTTGCTCCGTTGTATACTCTTCTGAAGACCCCCAAAAACCAATCCACAGTCCAGGGCTGCAAGCGTGAAGCTTGGCCCGAGGGGTAGGGAGACAAACAACGATGAGTGAAGCTCTCAGTGGAGCTGAATTTAAGAAACAATTGCGCGCCGGCGTGCCGAAACTGGGCCTGTTCGTCAACTCGCACAGCCCAACGGTAGCTGAGCAGCTGGCGCACAGTGGGTACGACTGGCTGCTGGTGGACACGCAGCACGGACCGATGGGTTATGAGACGCTCTCGGCAATGCTGGCCGGTATTGCCGCGGGAGGCGCAAAGTCGCTGGTGCGCGTGGCCGGATATCACGATCGCCCGGGGATTCAACAGTCGCTCGACATGGGTGCGGATGGCGTTCTGGTGCCCTATATCAACACCGCCGATGAGGCGCGCCAAGCTGTAAGCTGCGCTCGGTATCCCACGGCGGGAACGCGTTCGGTTTATTTTCCGCAGCGCAGCATGAACCGCAAAGGTCTTTTGGGCTACGCGGGGGAGGCGAACGACAACGTGATCCTCGCACTGCAGGTGGAGACCGCCGATTGCATCGAGAACATCGACGATATCGCGGCCGTTCCGGGCGTCGACATTCTTTTCCTCGGGCAAAACGATCTGTGCATGTCCATGGGGCTTTATGAGAAATATGAGTTCCCGCACATGTACACGTCGCCCGAGTTAAATGAAGCGACGAATAAACTGCGCGCGGCGGCGCAGCGCAACAACGTTATCCTCGGTCTGTTCCTGTTCGGCACCGCCCGTGTCGGCGAATTCCTGGAAAAGAGTTTTCCGTTCATCAGCCTGGGCAACGATCTGCACCACATCCTGACGCAAGCTACGGCGTACGTCAAAGACGTGGAGCTTGTCTCCAAGGAAAAAGGCGCGAACTGGACGCGGCGGCCGACCGCCTTGATGTAAAGCATCCGCTGAAAGCATCTGAATGCAACTTGTCGAAAGAATGTCCCGGATCGGGGTGGAGTCTGCCTTCGAAGTGCTGGTGAAGGCGCGCGCCCTGGAGAAGCAAGGAAAAAGCGTAGTTCACATGGAGATCGGCGAGCCGGATTTCCCCACGCCGCCGCACATTGTCGAGGCCGGCAAGCGCGCGCTCGACGAGGGCTGGACGAAATACGGGCCGACACAAGGGTTGCCGGAGCTGCGCGAAGCGATCGCGGCAGAGATTTCGCGCACGCGGCGAGTGAAAGTCGGACCCGAACATGTTTGCGTCGTGCCCGGCGGCAAACCGATCATGTTCTTCAGCTTGATCGCGCTGCTCGAAGCCGGAGATGAAGTAATTTTCCCGGACCCGGGCTTCCCTATTTATGAATCCATGATCCGGTTCCTGGGCGCAAAGCCCATCCCGATCCCACTAGTGGAAGGCCGCGGTTTTTCTTTCGACTTGAACCTGTTCCGCGACCGGCTCTCCGACCGGACGAAGATGGTGATCCTGATTTCCCCGGCCAATCCGACCGGTGGAGTTCTTTCGCGGACCGATCTGGCCGAGATGGCCGCGCTGCTGCGCGATCGCAACGTAGTGGTGTTAAGCGATGAGATTTATTCGCGCATTTGGTACGAACAGGCACCCGCTTCTATCGCCAGCGAGGAAGGGATGCTCGATAAGACCGTCATCCTGGATGGTTTTTCGAAAACTTATTCGATGACCGGCTGGAGACTGGGCTATGGCGTGATGCCTGCGTGGATGGCGGATGCGGTGGTAAAGCTGATGGTGAACTCGAATTCCTGCACCGCGAGTTTCACGCAGCGAGCGGGTATTGCGGCGTTGCAAGGTCCGCAGCAATGCGTGGCGGATATGGTCGCGGAGTTCCGCCGTCGGAGGGATGCGATTGTCGCGGGGCTGAACCAAATCCCCGGATTTCGCTGTTCCCTTCCCGCGGGTGCTTTTTATGCCTTCCCGAATGTTAGCGGAACGGGCATGGCGTCCAAGGCTCTGGCGGATTATTTGCTGTATGAGGCGGGCGTGGCTTGTCTCGACGGCGGCTGCTTCGGGCAGCACGGCGACAGCTTTCTGCGCTTCTCGTACGCGACTTCACTGGAGCAAATAAACGAAGGCATCGGCCGGATCCGCAGGGCTTCTGTGAAGTGGGCGCCGGGCGTGCCGGCCACGGCCTAACGGGTGTACCCTGATTCGGACGAGCGGGAATCCTCCGATGCGAACTTTCGACAACGAATGGATTTTTGAGGCCTTCGAAGATCACCCCAGTTTCTTGACCAAGAGGATGTTCGGCGGGCTGGCGGTGTATCTGTTCGGCCGGATGATGATGATTTTGGTGGAACCGACCAAGACCGGCCGGTGGAAGTGGCATGGCGTGCTGATCTGCACGGAACATGCGAATCAGCCGGCCATCATTGAAGAGTTCCCGCAAATGGCGCCACATACCTTGCTGAAGAAATGGCTCTACATCGACTCACGCCATGAGGCGTTCGAGGCGACGATGGAACGAGTCGCTAAGGCCATCGCGCGGAATGACGAGAGATTCGGGATTCGTCCTCAAACGGCGAAGAAGAAGATGGGGTCGCGGAGCCGCGCGGGCGTTAAGCGATAGGCTACGAGGAGCGAATTCGGAAGATGGCGCGGTTCGCCAAAGCAGAACAATTCCCACGATCAGAAGCGCCGCGGATCCCGCAGTTCCCGCCGCCCCGTCCGAGTTCGGAGCGACCGAGTCCTTCATGAATTTGAACGCGTACTGTCCCCAGGCGTTTAGCGCACCGTGAGCGATGCTTACTATCCAAATGCTTTGCGTGCGCAGCCATAACCAGCCGATAACCAGACCCGTAATCATGATTCCGAAAGGGAGCGTGAGGGCGAGCTTCACAGGCGACATACCGTCGATGTGCTGAATTCCCGAGAGCTGGAATGGAACGTGCCAAAACCCCCAGATAACCGCGGTGAGCATCACCGCGCGACGGGGGCCGATCCGGTATATCAGTCGCGGAAGCAGCCACGCTCGCCAGCCTATTTCCTCGAAGAACGACAGGAAACTTGCAATTAACAATCCGACGACGGCGTTCACTAGAATGTGTTCCACGAGTTCCTGGAGCGTGAGTGTGCCCCATCCGCGGGAGGGCGGTCCGTGGTATAACCCATCGGCCTGCGCGGTCAACCAGTCCTCCCATTGCCAGCCTCGCTCGAGCCTCACCATGACCGGCAGCATTGCAGCGTGCATTACGCCCGGGATAAGGAAGAGCGCCGCCGGAAGATATGTCACGGGAAACCGATCCCACTGTACGCGCGGAGCTTCGTTCATGGCGGAGTTGACGATCAGTACGGCGATTGCCGGCAGGAACATGGAGAGATATCGGAGCCCTATAAGGGGCTCGTATATCCGCCGGTGGTCCCGATTACGATACTCAGCGCGATCGATAGGGCGTAGGCGGCCCCGACGAACACGTAAATCGGCTTCATGTAGCCCGTCGTCCATGATAGTTGCTACCGCAAGTCCGGCCGACTGTCCGCGTGCGACGGGAACCTTCGCAGGCCGATGGTGTCCAAGTCATCATAATGACTATTCCGCGTGCTCCAGATCTGGCGGTTCAGCGTGCCGCGATGGGAAAGCTCGCTTTTTTGGCCGGGAAATGGGCGGGAGAAGCCCGCGTATTGCGCGGACCGGGAATGATGGTGGATTTGGCGCAGACCGAGTGCGCCGAGTACAAATTGGGCGGGCTAATCCTGGTGATTGAAGGCGTGGGTATCAATAAAGACGGTGCTCCCGCGCTCCAGGCTTATGGCATTGTTAATTTCGACGACGAGAACGGCGCCTACCACATGCGCGCCTTTAACGATGGACGTTTTCTGGAGACTGAGGTCAAGCTTCTCGAGGAAGGCGTTGGGATGAGCTGGGGCTTCACGCTGGGTGAGTTCAAGGCCAGCTCCGTATTGCGGATCAACGAAAAAGGAGAATGGACCGAGGTGGGCGAACTCACGATCGGATCGCAACCACCGCGGAAGCTAATGGAGCTTTCCGTCCGCCGGGTAATCGAGTCTTAGCGCTTCTTTTTCAGCTCCAGCGTGCCGCGGCACTTCGCGGTCCCACACTGGCATGGGGTAGTCGGCGGGTTCCAGTCGAGGTGATAATCCACGGTGAGTTCTTCGCCGGGCTTGATTTCACGCAGGCTCATGTAGAGCACGTGACCCTTCATTACGCGGCTGACGAGGTTGGGGTCGCAGCTATGGTTGATGATTTCCGCTCCGCTGCCTCCTACGGCGCCGTCCAAGGTCCAATAGTTATCGAGCGCAAACAGGTACGTATATTTGCCGTTGCCGCGGAGCTTGGCTTCGCGGCGGTTAACGCGTTCGCCAGTGTATTCGATCACTTTGCGGTTGGCTGGAATACGCTCCCGCGCGTAAACGCCGTAGCGATGAATGCTGGATTTGCGGATGACCACGTTGAAGCAGGTAAAGCGGGGGTCGATAACAGGGTTTCGGACAGGGCTTGTTCCCATGAAGGTTACATTTTAGCGGGATGGAAAAAACAGATTAGTTTTGTTGATGCCGCTTGGCGCGGCGGATGCGATCGGCGATCAATTCATCGATAGCGCCGGGAGCCGCTTCCACTTTGTCCGGCTTCGCGGCAAGAGCGCAATCCACGCACAGCACAGGCACGTGCGGATTTTCTTTCAAGAACCGCTGGCCCGCCGGGGCGATGCTGAGATCGCAGCCGCATTTGGAACAGTGGTAGCCATGGCGTGTGCCGGCGACATGAAACTCAGCTTGATCCGTGCGAATGGCGACGAGGACACGATCATCGGGTTGCTCGGTCATCGTGGATTTACCGCTTGGGCAGGCCTCCCGCTTCACAGAATACCATCGGGTCGCCGCGCTACGACCTCGGCCACGGCACTGCGATGAGCCTCGTCGTCGGGTTGGCCCTCGAACGTGTGCAGGATTTCCCATCCTTCGAAGCGGCGGATCAATTCGCCGGGGCGGAGGCGGTGCGCCGTAGGTTGTTCGCCGGGTTCGGCGATGTGGACAATGACGAGGAGTACGCCGCGTGGCTTCAGTCCTTGTTTAGCCGCTTCGATCAGATCGAGCTGTAGGTAGTAGGCGATAACGATAAGGTCCCAGGAAGCCGGCTCGATTTGAAACTCTGCTTTTTCCAGGTCCGCGACGCGGCAATCGATGCGCAGGTTTTTCTCCGCCGCGCGTTGACGAAGAATGTCGATCGCGATGGCCGAGCCATCCACCGCGGTGACCGTCCAGCCCCAGCTCGCAAGCCATAGCGCGTTGCGGCCCGCGCCACAGGCTAAATCGAGAGCGCGTCCGGGTGAGAGATCATTCGCGGTTCGAACGAGCAAAGGAACCGGAGCGGCTTCCAAGTCCTCGCGCGGCCGTGCGGCCGTCCGGTAGCGTTCATCCCATGCGCGTATTTCCATATCGGTAGGACAAGCTTAAGCTTGTCCTACTAAAGATGTTATGGTTACAAAAGATGCTGCTGCCGTTGATATTTGTCTCCACGCTGTTTGCCCAGCAGGTGGGTCCCATGCAGCAGCCTACCTTTAAAGACGATCTATTGGACCAGCTGGTTGGATTTTGGGATTTAAATGGGATGGTTCGCGGTGAGCCCGTACACGAACATCTCGCTTCAGATTGGGTCCTGAACCATCAGTTTTTGCGCATTCATCGGAAACAGTTGGAAGGTCCGCACGAACAGCTTATCTACATCGGTTACGATCCGGTCAGCGAGCGGTATGTCGCCCATTTACTCGATACCTTCGGTGGCCGAGGTTCGGAAACGCTCGGTTACGGCATCCGCTCCGGCGATAAGATTCAGTTCGTTTTCGAGTATCCCAGCGGCCCTTATCATTACACGTTTAGCTGGGACTCGAAAGAGAAGAGCTGGCAGTTCGTGTTGGAATCGAAAGACCGCCAAGGGCACTGGACTACCTTCTCAACTCAGGCGCTCAAGCGCATGAAGCCGCCCGGGCTGGGGCGCGGGCCGCAGCCATAGTGCGCGTCGAAGTCCGGAAAGCCACGGCGGATGACGTTCCGCTGATCCTGGAATTCATTCGAAAACTGGCGGAGTATGAGCGGATGTCCGACCGCGTGCGCGCGACGGAGGCCGATCTTCGGGAGGCTCTATTCCGCGAACGGCCCGCATCGGAAGTGCTGTTAGCTTACGCCGGCTCCGAACCGGCCGGGTTCGCAGTCTATTTTCAATCGTTCTCTACGTTCCTCAGCAGGCCGGGAATCTACCTGGAGGATCTTTTCGTCGAGCCGGGGCACCGGCGCGCAGGCGTCGGGACGGCGCTGATGGCGGCAGTCGCCAAACTGGCTCTCGATCGAGGAGGCGCGCTGAGTTGGTCGGTGTTGAAGTGGAACCAGCCCGCGATCGATTTCTATCTACGCCTGGGCGCGGACGAAGTGACGGAGTGGAGCGGTTACCGGCTCGCCGGCGAGGCGCTGAAACGCATAGCCGAAAAAGCATAGGTGATATGCTGTGCCAATGCGTTTTAGGTCACTTGTTTTCCTGCTGTTTGCCGCGGCGACGTTAGCATGGGCAGCGGAGAAACCCAAACCGCCAAGCTCCCCGCGCCTGTATGTGTTCAACTGCGGGATCATCAAGGCGATGTCGGTCACCACATACGGCTTCAAAGAGGGAGAGGTTCCGAACCGCGATTTTGTGGTCACGTGCTATCTTATCGCGCATCCCAAGGGGACGCTGATGTGGGACGTGGGCTTTACGCCCGATGCCGCGCTTAAGCCCGACGCGCCGAACAAGCCGCTAAAGACGCAGCTGGCCGAAATCGGGTATACGCCCGCCGATATTACTTATCTGGCCATGTCGCACTACCACTCGGACCATACCGGCAACGCCAACGACTTCGCTTCCGCCACATGGATCGTGCAGCGGGCCGAGCGCGAAACCATGTTTACCGAGCCGCCCCCGCGCATTCTTGCTCCAGCGACCTTCAGCGCGCTGAAGAACAGCAAAACCAAGGTCTTGAACAATGAGGACTACGATGTGTTCGGCGATGGAAAGGTAGTGATCAAAACCGCGCCGGGGCACACGCCCGGCCACCAAGTGCTGTTTTTGAGACTGAAGAAGGACGGGAACATGCTTTTAGCGGGCGACCTTTATCACTTCCCGGAAGAACAGACGATGAACCGGTTTCCGACATTCGAGTTCAACGTTCCTCAATCGGCGAGCAGCCGCGCGGCAATCGATGAGTTTCTAAAGAAGAACAACGCGCAGATGTGGATCTCGCACGATTTGGCGACTTACAACCAGGCCAAGAAATCGCCGCAGTTTTACGAATAAGTCTTCACGAGTAGTTTTTCCAGGCCCTCAGGCTCCGGGCAGCCGCGGCGAGAATCCCGACGACCACGACCGTCGCGGCTCCGCCGAACGCGACGGAGGGCACGGTTCCCATCCACTCCGCCGCGATGCCCGATTCCACGGCGCCCCACTGATTGGAACAACTGATGAACAGCGCGTTCACGGCATTCACGCGGCCCCGTAAACGATCCGGTGTGCGCGAATGCACGAGATAGGTTCTGAGGACGACGCTTACGCTGTCCAGCGCGCCTGTCGCAACCAGGAGCGCGAAGGAAAGCCAAGCAGATGTCGAGATCGCGAAACCAACGGTCGCCAAGCCGAAGCCGGCGACCACGGCAAGCAGAACCGGTCCGGCCGGCCCGATCTGCTTGCGATGCGCCAGGGCGAATGCCATCGCGCCCGCGCCAATGGCCGGAGCCGCGCGCAACCAGCCCAGTCCTCTTGCCCCAATATGCAGAATGCTATCGGCATAAATCGGGAGCAAAGCGGTAGCGCCTCCGAAAAAGACGGCGAGCAGATCCAGGCTCAATGCCGATAACAGCAGCTTTTCGCGAAAGACGAAGCGGATTCCTTCGCTCATCTCGCGGATGCCCCGGCGCTCGCGCTTCGGCGCAATTACCGGCGGCGGACGCAGGGCAACGTAACAGGCAAGCGTGAGCAGCGTACAAACGGCCTGGACCAGATACACGGCCGTGCTGCCAAGCCACGCAAGCAGAAGTCCAGCGATCGCTGGACCCGTTACAGTAGCCATTTCGCGCCCTGTTCCATTCCAACTAATGGCGTTGTTGAGATGCTCGGGAGGCACGACGTTCGGGAGCACGGAGGAACTCGCCGGCCACTGAAATGCGCGCGCGCAAGCGCCGAGAAACAGGCACGCGTAAATCACCGTGACGCCGCGCGAGGCTCCGGCGAACGCCAGGATGAATCCCATCGCGGCAATCGCGATCTGCGTTAGCACCAGGGTGCGGCGACGGTCGTAAGCATCGGCGACATGACCCGCCGCGAACGTGAACATCAGGACCGGAACGATCTGGACGAGTCCGACGTTTCCCAACACCAGCGGCGAGTGTCTGGCCTGGTATAGATCCCACGCAACCACCACCGAGAGCATTTGCTGGCTGAGCATGGAAAGAACGATTCCGCCAAGCAGGAACCGGTAATTACGAGACCGAAACGCCGCATACGCCGCCACTCGTTCTAGTATCGCGGACGCGGGAACGAATGGACTATATAAACAGAATCGATTTGAAGGCGAAACAATTGCCGGATATTCTGGATCTGGAAAGTAGCGAGTGAGTCTACGCCGTCGACTCTTAGACTTCACCCTCGTTTGAATCCCACCGCGCGGTGGACACCCGACCCGAAAATCTAATACGGAGAAATTGTGTCTACAAATGCGTCCGCTATTGTCCTTCCGACATTTTTAGCCTCAATTGGTTTGGCTGCCCAGGGAATGGAATACTCGGCTCCAGGGCTCTCCGGAAACATGAATGCGCAACCAGTCGTCCAGGGGGAGATACGGAATATAAACTTCGATACTACGGATCTCATGATCGTTGTGAGCACGCTCGCGGACGGCAGGCCATTAGAGCGTGTGCCAGTAGAAGGCAGCGGCACGTTTCAACTCTATAACATGCCTCCTGGCACGTATTCGTTGAAGTTGATCCGCCCTCCCGGCGAAACGATTCTTGAGCAGATTGCTCAAATTGGAAACGGTCAGATGATTAGTCTGCAAATGCCGGATAGTCCCGCGCGGAATGCCGCGGCATCGACGGTCTCCGCCGACCAATTGCAGCACCCGCTTTCTTCCAAAGGCGCCAAGATGATTCGCAAAGCGCAGTCCTACGCCGCCGCCGGCGATCACGCCCAGGCGATCGACGAGTTAAGAAAGGCGCTGAATGAGCCTTCGGCCGTTCCTTATGCGCATAGCCTGCTTGGCGCCGAGTACTTGAAAACGGGACAAGTCGCGCCGGCTGAAGCCGAGTTGGAGCAAGCAGTGCAATTGCTGCCGCACGATCCGGCATTGCATTCGAACCTCGCCTACGCGTTGTTTCTTCGTGGCGAGAACGAGCGCAGCGAGCAGGAGGTGCGAAAAGCTCTGGAGTTGGATCACAACAACTCGCCCGCGCAGAAGTTGTTGGGGTATATTTTGAAGCAGCGGGGAGGGCAGTGATGGCCTAGGATCAGCCGCTCGTACGAGCTCGTAGCTGAGGACGAAGGTTAGCGCGATTCGTTATCCACCGGTTGCCGTAACGGCCCGAATTCAGGGAGATATCCACCTGAAGCTGAATTCCGGAATGGTTACTGTTCTCTCGGGTCATCCCGCGAGCGGCCGCGCATCAATTCTCCGAGGGTTTCTCCACGTGATCGATTACGAGGACCTCGACGGGAGCCTTGGTCGATTCTAATCGTAGTCCGACCTCCTGAAGAGCTACGGATACCGCGGCGCTGGTCAACCCGGTAAACGGGTTGAAATAACCTCCGCCGAGACCAGAAGTATTGGGAGCTGCGGCAGGCCCGCGTTCATTTGGGTCTACGTCGTATTCGATAACAAAATCGTATTCGCCTTTGAGGCTGGTTCGATCGATAACCGGCCGCTCAAAATACCATCCCAATGTGTCGGCGGCATCCTGCATAGAACTGGCTTGGAAAGTCATCCGATTTCTGAGAGTGCCATCCGGTGCCGGGATGCGGAGACTACTTGATAGCCCGTGATGTTCAACCAAGGAACCGTCCGCGATTTTTAGTAACTCGCCTTTAGGAGGCGTCGGCTTCAGCTTTGGTCCGTTCTTCCCAACGGTCACCGCGTATACAGGGATCTGTCTTGTCTCCCTGTGGATCTTCAGATGGAATCGATCCTCCAGCAGCACCTGAAGCATCAAGTTGATCTCTCGAGTATCATTGACCTGCAACTGGCGCGCCGTGTAACTTGGAACGGAGTTGGGGGCCAACTTGGCTTGAATCTCCCATCGGTCCGATTTGACCCATGCCGGGAGCGTGCCTGCGACCAACGCGCAGTCCTCCCCCAGGGCGACTTTCATGCCACAACTGCCGCCTTGAATATAAGCCCTAACGATATAAGTGAGCAGGTCCGTTCTGTCAACGAATATGGCGCTGTCGAGCCGGTGGCCTTCATGGTCACGGTGCATCGTCGCCCGATCAACAGGCTTCACCGAGGCGACTTCGAAACTCGGACGTGCCGCGGCTTGCGGAGCGGCCACCAGCGAAACGACTCCGGTTACAGCCGCGATCGACAACACAAGCACCGCCGCTGCCATAATTCCGAATGACGGCGACGTGCAGTCTCGGTGGCCCAACAGTCGCCGGATTCGCCCGAGAAGTTCCCCTCCGCTCGCGGCCAGCGCGGGTTCGGGAATCCGGTCCCGGATCTCTTCCATTTCAGCCAGCGCGCTCGCGTATTGCAGCGCATTTCCGCAGACTTCAACCGCGATGTCATCACAACAGTGCTCCCGCTCGAGCCGCATCTGCTTGCCCACCCACCACACGGCGGGGTTGTAAAAGAACACTGTCTCGATCGCCGTCTGCAACAGGTTCAAAAGGTAGTCGTGCCGGCGAATATGGGCGAGCTCATGCGCGAGGATCGCTCTGATCTGCACTTCATTCAGCCCGGTGATGGCGGTAACGGGCAGAAGAATATAGGGCCGCAGCCAGCCGATTGCAGTCGGAACGCGGACTATCGACGACGTACACAATCGGACAGGAGCGGAGAGACGCAGCGCCAGTTTAAGCCGTATAAGCGTCTCCTCCAATTCAATGCTGGCACCGCTTGCCCCGCCTTTCAGTGTCTGTGCGCCTATCCAACCGCCGACGGCGCGCACGGAAAGGAGCAAAACGCCGATGATCCAAATGCACACGACCCACCCTGAGATTCCAACGTGCGGCGCGCTGGTCGTCGAGGCAAAATAGACAGCTTGCTCCGGTGCGGTCAGCGGCGCTTGCACAGAGAATCGAGGCGTCGATGTGGCTCTCTCCGGCTCGCTGCGGGAATTCCATGTCGCTGTGACGACTAGGGCGATTGGCATCATCAGCATGATCAGGCTCGCCGCAGCGTACCGAAGGCGGGCCGCCGATGGCGGCGCAATCGTCTTGACGATCCACATCAACAAGGCCAGTAACGACCCTTGCCAGATGAAGTAAAGTAGCGCACGACCCAAAGTCTGCACTGCGGGATGCGCCAACAAGGTCTCTAATATCATTTCCTACCTCGCTCGTAATCCTTGAGGATTTTGCGGATCTCCGACAGCTCTTCCGGCGTGGCCTTCCTAGAAGACAAAGCCTGCAACACCAACTTGCTCATCGACCCTTCGAAGGCTCGCTCAAGTAGGTCGGCCACCAGCGTTCGCTGGGCCTGCTCTCGCGGGAGCCGTGCCTGATACACGTGAGCGTAGGGCGTTTCGTCCCGGCTCACCAGACCTTTCTCGTGCATAATCTGCATGAATTTCAGGATGGTGGTGTATCCGGTCTTCTTAACCGCGTTCAAAGCTTCGTGAACCTGGCGGACTGTGCTCGGTCCCCGTTGCCAAAGAACGCGGAGAATCGCCAGCTCGGCTTCTGTCGGCTTCGGGGATTTGCCCATGGATCGATTATTATACGAACTAGTTCGTAGAGTCAACGAATATTTTCGTATAGGTTCACGGGTCTCCCTCAGTCTTAGCCCACTGCCCTATTTCCAATAACCTATGCCCAACACCATCGGCCGCATCCCTGTGCCCGCCATTGTAGACATCTGCCGTGCTGCGTGAGAATCGCAGGCGCATTTTTGCATCACTGTGCGCCGATCACGACCGCGGCCGCGCCGATCACGCCCGATTCCGCTCCGAACTGGGCCGGCACAATCGGGATTTCGCGGGAATACGGATTTACGGTCCAGCGCGGGGCTGCGGCGCGCAAACGTCCGAACAATGGCTCGCCCATCTGCGCTACGCCGCCGCCGAGCACAATGATGCCGGGGTCGAGCAGGCTTATCACCGCTCCCAGCCATGCGCCCAAGCGGCCCGCCAGCTCGTCGAGATCTTCGTCGGCGGCATCGTCGAATACGCGACCTGATGCCAGCGCCTCGATGCAGCCGGCCGTTCCACAGCCGCACAGAATCGAGCTGCGATAGTCGATGCACATGTGTCCGGCCTCGGCGCCAGCGCCGTGAGCGCCGTGAAAAATCTTGCCGTCCAGAACGATTCCAGAGCCGATACCGGTTCCGATGGCGGCATAAAACACGTGCGAATAGCCCCGGCCCGCGCCATGCAATGCTTCCGCGAGGCCCGCGGCGTTGCAGTCGTTTTCGATCACCACCGGCAATCCGAACTTATCCTTCGCAAATTTCGCTAGCGGCACATTGTGCCAGCCGGGCAGATTCGGCGGATTCAGCACCACGCCCGTTTTAACATCCAAGGGACCCGGAGCGCAGATGCCGATCGCCTGAACCTGCGGAGTCAGGCTCGATTCCACCGCGCGCCATATCTGCCCCAACGACACTTCAAATCCGCGCGAGGCCAGGGTCGGTATGGAGCGAAATCCTTCCACCTCGGCCCGCGCATTCACGCGGCCCGCGGCGATCTTTGTTCCGCCAATGTCGACTCCGAGGACGGCCATGCCTATCTTCAGTAGAACGCAGGTGGCTCCGCGTCCGCCTGAAACCGTTCGCCTGAAGGTCGCAGTGAAACCATTCGCGCATGGCCTCGATCACCCAAACGGATGCTGTTATGTTCCGCATTCCTCATGCTCTCCTGGCGCTGGCGGCCGTCGCGGCGATCGCGCTCACAGCGTGGCAGATGCCGAAGCTTCCTTCCGTTCTTCCCGCCCCTTACGCGACGCCTTCCTCCGATAACCGCCCCACCGTAATCGAGAAGCCCGAGAACGCGCAGTTGCACGTACCTCGAGGATTTATCGTGCAAGTATGGGCCAGTGGTTTTTCGCGGCCGCGATTTTTGTTGCAGGGCGCGAAAGGGGAAATTCTGCTTTCCGACAGCGGCAAAGGTGTAACCGGCATTGCATCACCGTATTCGCGGGCTAGCGATGGCTCAGTATATGTCTTTCCGGAAGGGGACCCTGCTCAGCGCAAAGTGCTGATCCGCGGCCTAAACCGGCCCTATGGTCTCGCGCTGTGGCAAAACTACCTCTATGTCGGGCAGGCGGATTCAATCAAGCGGTATCTGTACGATCCCGATACGCTGACTGTGGGACCCGGCCAGGAGGTGATCTCCTTGGCGGGATTCAATCAGGGCCATTGGACGCGCAGCTTGCTGTTTGACCGCGAGGGCAAGAAACTCTACGTCGGGATTGGGTCGGGGGCTAACGTGGAAACCGGCGAAGATCCGCGCCGCGCTGCCATCAATCGCTATAATCCGGACGGTTCGGGTCATGAGCTGTTTGCGACCGGCACGCGCAATCCTATCGGACTCAACTGGTATCCGGATACGGATGCGCTCTGGGCTACGGTGCAGGAGCGCGATGAACTCGGCGACGATTTAGTTCCCGATTATTTCACGCACATCGAGGAAGGAGCTTTCTACGGCTGGCCCTATTCCTATATCGGCCGGCATCTTGATCCCCGGATCGAAGACCAACGGCCCGGTCTGGTTGCAAAGGCCAAGGTCCCGGATGTGCTTTTACCGGCGCACGTCGCCGTGCTCGATTTCGTTTTCTACACCGGAAAAATGTTTCCGTCGGAGTACCAGTTGGGGGCGTTTCTAGCATTTCACGGTTCGTGGAACCGCTCCAGGCGGGGCGGCTATGAAGTGGCTTTCATTCCGTTCAGCAATGCACAACCAAGCGGTACGCCGCGCGATTTTATGACCGGCTGGATGCTCGCGCCCGACAGGAAACAGGTGTGGGGGCGGCCCGTCGCGGTGTTTCAGATGACGGATGGCAGTCTTCTGGTGACCGATGATGGAGCCGGGACGATCTGGCGCGTAGCGTACGCGGGCGGGCCACGTGGATAAAATGGATCGAGGCTCGAACGACGTGGCGCAAACGGAAGTTCTCCTTCGCGACTTCGATGGAACAAGAACGATTTTCAGCACGGAACTGCCGCTGCGCGAGGTGATCCACTCCGCTGTAACGGATCTCGACGTCACCGTCGATAAAACGTATGCCCGCACCGGTGAGCGCGATGAGCAGGGCAGGACGATCTATACGGAAGTGCGCTGAATTCAAGCGTGGCAGGGCTTTAGCGTGCGCCGTGAGGGATAATTCCGTACGCGCGTAGTCGCTGGGTTCACGCGCGCTAGTGCGCAATTTCAGGACTGCGGGTAACCGCAGAGGCGGGCGAAAGCCCGCCGCAGGCTTGGCAGCCTGCCCCACGGCGGGCTGTACGCACTCGACAAATTCCCGATGCGACCACTGATCTCGATCCGTCGCCGAAACAGCTACGCCGCCGCGCAGCATCTCCGAAGTGGAGGCTGTTATGTGCGATTATTCTCTTGGCGGATTGCCGAACCGCTTGGCCACCGAAGGCGACGAATTGGCTCTTTATAGATTTCGAACCGGCTCTTTGGGGCTGGCCTCCGTTTCGGAGCTACCCGAGCGGACGCCCATGGGGCGCGGCTTCGTGGGGTTCTGCAAATATCTTCTAGACCAACTGCGCGAGCAACCACAGGTGTGCGCCGTGTGCATTCCCCCGGGCGCGCAGTTATCGGTGTCCGGGATACCGGCGGACTTGCAACGTAAGTTGAACGTAAGCGAGAACGAACGAGTGGTATTCGTTCAAACCAGCGAATGCGCATTCGCCTATCGTGATGCGATTCAGTTTTCAAACGGCAAGGAAGTCCTTTTGCAAAAGCTCCGGCCCGGAATTCGCATGAAAGTGCGTTCTCTGGGCGGCAATATCGAGGACACTGAGCTGATCCCGAGCGAGGTTGCATACACCTGAACACCGGCCTGCTGGCGGACGCGAACGGGCAGACGATAGGTTAGCGTCGTCTGCCAGCCGGTCCATCGCCCGCCACGCGTTGACGTGCCAATGGCTGACGGAGGAAGTGACACATGAGAACATTCCAGGTCGCCATCGGGACGGCGATTGTCGCGTTGCTGCTCGCTTTAGGCGCTGGGGCTCTGGCCGGTTCCTGGGCCACCGCAAAAACAAATAAAACCGTACCCACGCTCATCGCTACAGGCGTTTCACCAGCCGCGTCGCAAGTATCCTTCGCCGATGGGTTCGCCCCAATTGTCAAGAATGCCGTTCCCGCTGTCGTGAACGTGTCCTCCTCCAGGATCGTACAGACGCGCGGCCAGAATCTGCCTTTTTTCTCCAATCCTTTCTTCCGGCAGTTTTTCGGAAAGAACTTTGAAGTGCCGCCTTCCGTGCAGCGCGAGCAGAGCCTCGGCTCGGGAGTAATCGTAAACGGCGACGGGTATATCCTTACAAACAATCACGTCATCGAAGGCGCCAAAGACGTAAAGGTGTTGCTGGGCGACAAGCGCCAGTTCACCGCGCGAGTTGTCGGCTCCGATCCTAGAACCGATCTCGCGGTTCTTAAGGTGGACGCGACCAACCTGCCCACAATCGTTTTCGGCGATTCGACGAAAATGCAGGTCGGCAATTTCGTGCTGGCCATTGGCAATCCGTTCGGATTGAATCAGACCGTCACGATGGGGATCGTGAGCGCGACCGGCCGCGGCGGACTGGGCATCGAGGCATACGAGGATTTCATTCAAACGGACGCTTCGATTAATCCGGGAAACTCCGGGGGCGCGCTGGTCGACGCTCGCGGCGATCTCATCGGCGTGAACACGGCTATTCTTACCGAAAACGGGGGCGGCAATCAAGGCGTGGGCTTCGCGATTCCCGCTAATATGGCCCGGAATGTAATGGATCAGATCATTAAGAACGGCAAAGTGGTGCGCGCTTACCTGGGTGTATCGCTTCAGCCCGTTACTTCCGAAATCGCGAGCGCATTTCATCTTTCCAAACCCGAGGGCGCTTTAATCGCGAGCGTTGAGAATAACGGTCCGGCCGCAAAAAGCGGCCTCCAAACCGGAGATGTTATTCTCGCCGTGGACGGGCAGCAGGTAGAGGATAGCCGCGCGCTGCAATTGAAGATCGGCGGTCTAAGCCCCGGCACGACCGTGAAGCTGACGGTGTGGCGCAACGGCAACACGCGCGACGTTTCCGTGCCGCTTGGGGAAATGCCGGAGAATACATCCGCGAAGAACGCCCCATCGGAAAATCAAAACTCTCCCACGCGAGGCATATCCGCCACGCCGTTGACTCCGGACATCGCTAACCAGCTGAACCTGCCCGCGAATACCACGGGAATGGTCGTGACCGGCGTCGATCCGGCAAGCCCGGCGTCGGACGCCGGCCTGCGCAGAGGCGACGTCATCCAGGAAGTAAATCGCCAGAAAATAACCAGCGCGGGTCAATTCAACCAAGCCATGCAGAGCGCCGGAGATCAGCCCGTGCTGCTGCTTGTGAACCGCAGCGGCGCGAATGTCTTTTTGGTTGTTCAGCCACACTAAAAATTGAAAGGAGATTGCGGCGGTGCACGTACCAGCGGACGGAACCGCTACCGTCCCGGCCTCGCCACGCGAACAGCAGATTTGGGAGCTGCTTGTCTTTCTCTTCCTGATCGCTCCTTCGATGGGCTTGTCCTTCCTGGTGATCCGGCAGGGCAACCTCAGTTTTCGGCTAGCGGCGCTTGCAACCATCCTGCGCGATTTAGGGCTGGTGTGCCTGGTCTTGTTTTTCCTGTGGCGGAATGGCGAGCCCGTACGGCTGATCGGTTTAAGATTCCGCCGGCCGTGGCGCGACGCGCTCGTGGGATTCGCGTTGTTCGTTCCAATGACGCTCGCGGCGGGCGCTCTGGAGACCGTTCTCAAGCAGGTAGGCTTGACCGCGCCCTCGCCGCCGACTCCGAAGTTCCTGATCGCCGGCAGCCCCGCGGAGTTCGTGCTCGCCGGGTTGCTGGTCGCCGTTGTAGCGGTCGCCGAAGAGATCATTTTTCGCGGTTATCTCATTCTGCGCCTCCAGGCGATTACGGGCAGCGGCGCTGCCGCCGTAATTTTGTCATCGCTCATCTTTTCTCTGGGCCATGGCTATGAGGGTACGGTGGGCGTTTTGACGGTCGCGTTTCTCGGCCTGTTCTTCGCGCTGGTTTACATCTGGCGAGGGAGCCTGATCGCGCCAATCGTCCTGCATTTCCTGCAAGACTTCATTGGACTGGTTCTCGTGCCGCTGCTTAAGCATCAGACGTGAGGTTCATAATGCACGCTCAAAATGTCTTGATCCGGAATCTGATTGCGCTGGCGGCCGGCGTCCTCATGCTTTGGCCGGCTCATGGCGTTCAAGCGCAGAGCGGCGACGTTGTGCGCGACACGCTCAGTAATGGCCTGCAAGTCGTGATCGTGCGGAACCGCCTGGCGCCGGTGGTTACAACGGTGCTGAATTACAAGGTCGGGGCGAATGAGACTACCGACGGTTTTCCCGGAATGGCGCACGCTCAGGAACACATGATGTTCCGCGGGAGCGCGGATTTGTCCGCCGGGCAACTCGCGCAGATCGCCTCTGCGATGGGCGGAGAATTCAATGCGGACACGCAGCAAACCGTGACGCAGTACTTCTTCACGGTTCCGTCGGAAGACGCCGATCTGGCCTTGCATGTGGAAGCGATCCGCATGCGCGGCGTGCTGAATTCCGACCAGCTTTGGAGCCAGGAACGCGGCGCGCTGGAACAGGAGGTGGCGCAGGATCTTTCGAATCCGCAATACGTGTTTTACACGCGGCTGCTGACTTCCATGTTTCGGGGAACGCCCTATGCTCATGACGCGCTAGGGACCAAAGCGTCATTCGAAAAAACCACCGGCGAGATGCTCAAAAAATTCCACGAAACATGGTACGTGCCGAATAATGCCGCGCTGGTTGTGGTTGGGGACGTTCAGCCGGAGCAGTTACTCGCCACTGTTAAGCAGTTATTCGGCGACATCCCCGGGCGCAAGCTGCCGCCGCGGCCCGAATACAAGCCGCAGCCCAGATCCGCGGAAATGTTCAGCATGGAGACGGACCTTCCCTACGGGTTTGTCTCAATGGCCTTTCGCTTCCCCGGCTTCGACAGTCCGGAGTATGCCGCGGCGCAGGTGCTCGCGGATGTATTGAGCAACCAGCGCAGCGATTTGTACGGGTTAGTTCCGCAGGGGATTGCGCTCTCCACCGATTTCTCCATCAACGGTTTGCCGAAGGCCAGTCTCGCTTATGCGCTGGCAGCCTACCCGAAAGGGGCGGATCAGGACAAGGTTTGCAGCAAGGTTCGCGAGGTCATCTCCGGCTACGTGAAGAACGGCTTTCCCGCAGACCTGGTGGAGGCGGCAAAAAAACACGCGGCAACGGCAGCGGAGCTCGAGAAGAATTCAGTCTCGGGTTTGGCGATGTCGTGGTCTCAAGCCGTCGCGGTGGAAGGCAGAAATTCACCCGAGGATAGCGTCAGGGCGATTCAACGCGTGAGTGTCGCGGACGTAAATCGCGTGGCTCGCCAGTACCTGGATGTAGATCGCGCGACCACCGCGATTTTGATTCCCACAGCCTCGGGCAGGCCGTCCCTGGGAGTCAGCGCGGGGCCGGGCCGCGAGTCATTTACTCCCAAAGAGATCAAACGCGTGCCGCTGCCGGAATGGGCCGCAAATACGTTAAACCGCATCGCCGTGCCTGCCTCTACGTTGAGCCCCACCGTGACCACTCTTCCGAACGGCATTCATTTGATCGTGCAGCCCGCGAATGTGAGTCACACGATCAGCGTGTACGGGCATATCGAGAACAACGAAGATCTTCAGTCGCCGCCCGGGAAGGAAGGCGTTGGGGATCTTCTGGACGAGTTGTTTTCTTACGGCTCGACGACGCTCGACCGTCTGGCATTCCAGAAGGCGGTAGATGAAATCGGAGCCCAACTGACCGCGGGGACCGCTTTTTCCGTTCAGGTGTTGACCCCGGAATTCGACCGCGGAGTGCAACTGCTTGCGGACAATCAACTGCACCCGGCGCTGCCGGAGACGGCGTTCACCACGGCGCAGCAGCAGTTGAGCGGCGCTGTGGCCGGGCGACTCGAAAGCCCGGACTATCTGGCCAAGAGAGGCCTGAACCAACTGTTATTCCCGCCTGATGACCCCACCTTGCGCGAAGCCACTCCAAAAACCGTGTCGGCGCTCACGCTCTCCGATGTAAGGCAATATTATGAGCATGCGTTCCGGCCCGATTTGACGACCATCATCGTCATCGGCGAGGTTACGCCCGCGCGGGCCAGAGAGGCGATTGAAAAATATTTCGGCGATTGGAAGGCGGAAGGACCGAAACCACAGACGGTTCTGCCGGCTGTCCCGCTGAACAAACCTTCGTTCACCGAAGTGCCCGACAAAAGCCGCGTGCAGGACAGGGTAACGCTTGCGCAGACACTCGGGTTGAATCGGAAAGATCCCGATTACTACGCATTGGAGCTTGGCAATCACGTGCTCGGCGGAGGCTTTTACGCCACGCGGCTGTTCCGCGATCTGCGCGAGAACACCGGCCTGGTCTACACCGTATTGTCGACCTTTGAAATGACCAAAACTCGTGGGATTTACGCCGTACGGTACGCTTGCGATCCACAAAACGTTTTCGAAGCTCGCGGCATCGTGGAAGGCAATCTGAAGCAGATGCAGACATCCCCGGTTTCGCCGGAGGAACTGCGCCAGGCGCAGGCGATGCTGTTGCGCGAGATTCCGCTTTCCGAATCGAGCGTCACTCGCATTGCCCACGGCTTTATCGATAGGACAACAGAGGACCTGCCTTTGGATGAGCCAACCGTCGCGGCGAAGCGCTACCTGCGCCTGACTGCCCCGGAGGTGCAAGCGGCATTTGCAAAGTGGATTCGCACCGGCGATCTGGTGCAACTGACGGTCGGTCCGCGGCCGAAGGGTTAGTGCGGCGGGCTTCAGCTGCGCGGGACCTCAGTCCCGCTCGCGTCGTGGCGGACTAAAGTCCGCCGCAGGCTGAGGCCTGCCCCACTACAACTTCTGTCACCCAGCCTTCCCGGCATGCTCGCGCGGCGAGCGCCGCGGGATCCCGTTCACGGATATCGCCCTTGCTTCCACGCAGGATGATCGGGTAGTCATCCAGCGCCGGGGGTGGAGCGGCGAAGCTGCCTGACCCGGTGGTCAAGACTTGTAGATTTTGGCACGCTGCTGCGGACCCGAGTTCACAACCGCGGCGAAGAGGTTTCGCCGCTCCCGCGGGATCCAGCCGACGCAGATCCTCGCCGGAGCGCGAAAGCGCGATGTGCATCAGTCCGGCTTCGTTGCAGGCCCAAGCCGATCCTCGATCGCAAAAATTTGTCTCCACGTCCGCGAGATATGGGCAGGCATACGCGCGTCCATCCTGGCACGCCTGCCGCCAGAAAGGGAGCCACTGGCCGGGGTGGTTATCGTCTAGCGCGTGCGCAGAGCTCAAAAGGCCGAACACTACGGCCCAAATCGACATGTATGCGAAATTTCGCTGCCGCGGCAGAAGGGACCGGCCAAGCACGGCCGGATCGAGAGCCCGTAACCAGCGCGATCGGGCGGCGGCATCGATCGCCTTCACCGACAAATTCAGGACCGGCACTTGCAGCAGCTTGTCGTAAAACGTAGGCATGCCGGCGCGTCCAAGAAATTCGTACAACGCCACCGTGCTCAAGCCGTACAGCGCGCCATATATGATGCGGCCCAGTTCCGTGCGCGGCGACGTCGACGGATCGGTGAAGAGCAAATGCATGCCCAGGAACACCGCAATCGGAATGTAGGAATCGTAAAAGAAATAAATCCCGGTCATTCCAAAATAGATGCGCCCGAAGGCATAGGCCGCGACGACGGCGGACATTGTCATCGAGGTCACGCCGAAAAAAAACTGGCCCGGCAGCCCGATCAGGAACAGCATGAGATACATTTGGGGCGGATAGAACTGCGTGGCCGCAATGTCCTGGCCCCAGGTGATGCCGCTTCTGCCCGTGGCGAGCAAAATCAGCGAAAGCGCCGCTAGCGGAAAAGAGGAGGGGTTGAAGATGTGGGTCCGCCGCCCGTTCTTGTTCCAGCGAATCAGGTCCTTGGCGGCAAGCCCGAGCCCCACCATGACGAATTGCAAGTAGAACCAATCCGGCCTAAACCAGAGGAACAGATTAATGCTGAATACGACCGGAAATTGCGCGAACCCGAGAGTGTAGTTGTCGCGCCGCGACCAGCCCACCAGCATGTCGAAGGCATACGCGAACAGAAGTTGAGCCAGGATCAACGGCGCAAAAGCATAGACCGGGCGCCAATACCAACCCCAGTAGAGAAATACAGCTGCCTGCGCGCAGGCTTGGATGTAATGCTGTTTCTTTGGGAAAAGTTCTACGGTGAGCGTTCGCTCGCGTCCGCGGATGCCGGGGAGCAGGGCGATATTCCACGCGCATAACAGCGCGCAAGCGCCGGTGAAGGACCACAACACTTTTCGGTTTTGATGGCCGGCGGGGAGGGCGGTTAGGCACGCGAGCGCGGCTGTGAACAGAAGCGGCAACAGAAGCGC
The DNA here is from genome assembly GCA_019261985.1 of Bryobacterales bacterium. Lineage (GTDB taxonomy): Bacteria > Acidobacteriota > Terriglobia > Bryobacterales > Bryobacteraceae > Palsa-187. Next base: position 26,459 of record JAFAQY010000054.1, read on the forward strand.
GCCTGTTCTTGCATGGCGCGGTGCCGCGGTTTGTGGATGTGTCGCTGTGCTCATTTGAATGCCAGGGCTTATGTTACATGCTGGTCCTTGGGTCACCGGATTCGGGGTCTCTACGCTTTTCTTTGCCCCCACAGGCCGATTGGCAATCAGCCGCAGGATGGCATCCTGCCCCACTTTTATTTCCGTTGGTACCAGCCTACTGCGTCGCGGGCGGCTGGGTCGCGATCGTCGAACGATACTACTGTTACGCCTGCTTGCCGCATTACGCCGCTTGGAATTTCAGGGAGCTTGTCATTCGTTAGCAGGAGACCGCCGGGCCGGAGCATCGCCCCCGCATTTTGCAGGCCCAGCGCCTGCTCGAAGGGATCGTAGTAGACAAAAATATTGGTCGCGATGATGAGATCGAAGCGCTGGCTCGCCGGCAGATTGAGGCGTTGCAGGACGATGTTTACGTCGGCCGGCTCGCAGGAGAGCACCACATCGGGGCGGACCCGAACGGCACGCGTTTGAAGGCCGGAAAATATTCCGGGAGGCCGCGCGGGCTTCACCGCGCCGCCTACGTGTTCGCCGAAGGAACTCCAGTAGCCGCTCAAATCGGGAGACCATGCGCGCGAGACATCGTGCGGCAATTGGATTTCATAGCCCACGTTTTTCCGGGCGCGTTCGCGGGCACGCTGGATGTGATCGATCACTCTAGGGCTGATATCGAGAATCGATAACGACAAACCTGGCTGCGCCAATCCTAGCCGCAGCAGCGAATCGTACACGGCGAAGGGCTGCAGGGTTTGCGGCGGATAGTAGTCAAAAGCGGATTCGTCGTTCTTGTCGATGAAATCCAGACCCGGCCCGATTACCGCTACCCTCCCGACTTGCCCTTCACGCAGGATCCCGCGCTGTTTCAGATCCGCGAGCGTACGGTCAATCGAGAAATCAGGCAATATGCTGGTGTCAAGCGAAAGGCCCCGATCATAGAAGACCGACGCCCGGTCCAAAATCGACGCGGGCTTGGCTTGGGCCGCGCGCTCCGAGAGGGTCCTCCGTTCTTGAAGGTTGCGCGCAAGAGTCGAATAAATGAACTTGCCCGCCTCTGCCGAGGCTGGATCAATACCATCGCGGCGCAGCAAATCCCTAATGAAAATCAGCCGTTCGTTCTCGCCGGGATTGCGCAGGCCGGAAACCAGATCATCGATGCGCGCTTGCACAAGCCCGGATTTATTCGCCTCGGATAGCGCATCGATCTTGATTCTCGGCTGCTTGGTAAATGAAGCGCCGAACAGAACGAAGTTCGCCAGGGAATCGAGCTCGCCCTGATGAAGTCGAGCCCTTATAGATTTATCCTCGGCTCGGGTCCATGCGGCCCATTTCGCTTCGTTTGGGTTGCGGAGTTGCTCGGGGAGACGGTCGCGGTAGGAGTCGAGTACCGGCTTCGCCGCTGAGTACGGAGTGAAGACGGCGCCGGCGCCGTAGGCGGCGATCACGGCGGCGAAAAATAAAGATTTCGCGCAAGGATGCACAGAACGCAAAGTTCCCTTTCGGTTTCTTTGCAGGCTATGCGTTTTTGCGCGACGAAATACCAACTACTACATTAGAACGAGAATCGCGCGATCAGCCGAGCAAGATGGATGGGGACTCGTCAGCGGCCCTGACGGGAGCTTCCTATTCCCGAACGGAGCGCGGCGCCAACCCGATGCTGCTTGGTTCAATGCAGCGCGATGGAAAGCTGCAAAAGCAAGCGCTCCGGGAACGAGAGTACCCGTATTCGCTCCCGAGTTTGTGATTGAGGTGCGCTCACCGGAGCAACGCATTCGTATGCAGCGCGAAAAGATGCAAGAGTACGTTGCCAACGGCGTGCTGCTCGGATGGCTGATCGATCCGGTGGACCGCACGGTTACGGTTTATCGACCTGGACGTGCACCGGAAATTCTGTCGAATCCGGTAACAGCTTCCGGCGAAGGGCCTGTCGCGGGCTTCGTTCTCGATCTGGAGCGAGTTTTCGCCGGTTGAGCCGGCTGAGTGAGTCACTGCGGGTGCGCCTTCCGGAGCTGCGCAAATAAACCGCGGCGTTCCGCTGTGGTATCTTGGCTCAGTCCCGTAACCACAATTCTCTTTTTCGGAGCACACTAATGCGCATGCTCATGCAAATCCAGCTTCCGCTGGAGCCATTCAATTCCGCCATCCGCGACGGTTCGGTCGGTCCAAAGATTCAAAAGATCCTGCAGGCCATCAAGCCCGAGGCGGCCTACTTTTCCGAGCAAGACGGGAAGCGGGGCGGCGTTCTCGTCGTGAACGTCAACGATCCCTCAGATGTTCCCAAACTCGCGGAGCCATGGTTTCTGACTTTCAATGCACAGGTCGAGTTTCGGATTGCGATGACGCCTGAAGACCTCGGACGAGCGGGCCTGGAAACGCTCGGCAAGAATTGGTAGCGCACGGCAGTCCGTCCTTACGTTTGGCTAGGCGGTTAGGCCTCAGCCGCCGAGCTTCTTTCGGAGGTCCTCTGCAATGGATCGCGCCAACTCACGCTCAATCGCGAATTCATCTCCAGGGGCGTGTTCGTATTCTCCGAACCACTCCTTGTTACTCACTCCTGCCTTCATCAACACGGAAAAAACGTTCCATTTACCGTTTCGCTGACGGACATTGACCGAGAGGATTTCTTCGGCGCCCATCGCGTTGGCCGTTTTATCCATAGACAAGCCTTGAGAAGGCACGCCTTGAGATGGGAGCGACTGACGGTACTCGAAAAACTTCGGCCACGCAACTACCCCAATCTGGAATTGCGTGATAATTCTCCCGACACAGCTTGCGCCAAATCATCGGCGAAGGTCGTACCTTCCCGCTGCTGTGCGGAGGGAATCACCACGATCGAAATGTGTTGCGCGAAGGATTGCCGCCAAGCCAGAGCGCCAGTCCGGTGATGACCAGACACGCCGCGGCAATCCAAACCGAGCTCGGGCGGCGGGTGGGGACAATCTGTGCCGTTCGGTCCTCCTCCGCTCGCGCGAATGTGGGTACGTAGCCTCCTTTTCGGATTACGATGCGGACTGCCTCCGCGCGCCCAGCGCCCTCATAATATTCTTGAAACTTCGCGCGCAGCCGCCTCGCTTCCACCCGCACCACTGGATCGAGTCTTGGATCGAAATCCTGGCCCCTCCCGAAGATCTCGACGCCCAGAAGATATTCCTTGAGTTGGGCGCCGTCGCCTCCAATTGTTCGCTCGACCACAAAACGAAGGAACGCGGACTGCCGCGCCGCGTTCACGAAATTATCACTGGACAGAACCCGTTCGAGGGCAGCTTTAACTTCCTGCTCGGGAACCACGCTCCAGCTTGGCAGAGTACCGCGCGGCCGTCAATAGATTCTGTAGTTTACAGGCGCCATGATACGGTAGCCTACGGTTATAAATAACCGTGCTGTACTTCCGCCCGATGCTTGCCCGGCCCTAAGCTGAACCAGGAGGTGCGAAATGCACATTTTGAAAACGCTTCTGCCGGCCATCGCGCTGGCATCCATCGCCGCCGCTGGTCCAACGCTCGCATGCCACGAATGGGTCTCGACTCCGGGATCGGTCTTTGAAGCGCTGGAGCCGTTGCGGGATGCAGCAATGTCTACGGCGAACCATCCTGAACAGGCGACTGCTGCTCGGATGAGAATTACCGAGCTGCGAGCCCAGATCCGCCCCGGAGAGCCGCTGACACTTCTGAAAGCTGGCTATTGGATCGCCATCCTGAATGCCTTACGCATAACGGAAGACACGGATGGCCCGGATTTGATCCGCCGCGCGGCCGAAATGCGAGCAGACGATCCCGAATACCAATTCTTTACTGCTCTTGCCTATTTCGATACGAACAAGCAACTCTATCGGAAATATTGGATGAGGGCGCAGAAACTAGCAAAGCCTGGGACGGCTGTGAGTAAGAATCTGGCCGCTTTCGAACCGGTGCTTTTAACAAGGAGGTGAAATGGCGCACGCCATCAGTTTTGGGTGGCCTGCGTTCGCTATTTCGCCGCGCCGACTCCAAAATCCCACACCTGCGGATCCAGGCTTCCATCCGTGTACTGGATTAGCGCGTACTCGCCCGGTTGCAGCGGTTGCTCCGGCCAGATCTTGAAAAGCTGCTCGCCGACCTCTTTTTTGAAGGTCGGCACCGCCTGGCGGTCCTCTTCGATTTCATTCGTCACCGGGAGGATGTTCGCATTTTCGACCACTCGAAGGGTTTTCTTGGACGACAGCTTTATAATTGCCAGGCCTTCCACTTTCGATAAACGGAAATAGAACTCAGGCCGCTCCTCCGTGATGCGGAATTGCGCCGCTCCGCCGTCGAGCTCCACTGTCTGCTTACCGGGGATGATCGGCATAGGCGAGAGCACTTTCAGCACAGTGCGCTTTTTATCCTTCGCGATTTTCACGTCAGCCTGCTTCAGCGCCTCGAGTTTATCGCCATGGATAAAGTACGCTCCGGGCTCAACCGGAACCCGCCCCGCTTCCTCTTGTGCCGCGCGGATGGCGGTGTCTTCTTCGTCCTGCTCCTTGGCTTCTTTCTGAAGTTGTTCCTGCCGCTCGCCGGCTTCTTTTTTGGTGCGGTTGAGATCCACCAAATCCAGCGGCAATTCTTCCCATTCTCCGCGCTCCGCGCTCAAATATTTCACGCGATCGTCGAGCACCTGGTACTCCTTCGCAAGCTGATAATTGCCATCCTTCAAATAAAGGCGGACGGTTTCTCCGAACGCCGGGACAGCAACCAGCAGGAGAACGTACAGCCAGAACTTCATGCCTTTATTTTAGGACCGGCGGTTAAGCGCTGGTCCTACTGCAGCGCCAAATTCCCTTGGCCGTTCGACCCGTCCGGCGCCTCCGTCTCCGGAATCAGACTCGCCGCGGCGACCTGGTCGCCTTCTCCGAGACTCACCAACCGCACGCCCTGGGTCGATCGCCCGGCTTGCCGGATCTCTCCCGAATCGATGCGGATGATCTGCCCCTGCTTGGTGATGATCATTACTTCGGAATCTTCCTTCACGGAAAGAATCCCGACGACCTTGCCGGTTTTGCCCGTGGTCTTCATATTCGTAACGCCTTTTCGGCCCCGGGCCGTCAACCGGTAATCCTCGAGCGGGGTGCGTTTTCCGAAACCGTTTTCGGCGATCGAAAGGATCAGTCCTTCGCTGCCGATCACTTCGGCCCCGACCAGGTAATCGCCTTCGTCCAACTCCATCCCCCGCACTCCACGCGCGGGGCGCCCCATCGGACGCACGTCTTCTTCGGAGAACCGGCACGCCATGCCTTCATGCGAGCCCAGGAAAATATAATCCTCGCCCGCCGTCAGCCGGGCGGCCAGCAGTTCGTCGCCGTCATCCAACGCCAGGGCGATGATGCCGCGCGACATTGGATTGTCGAACTCGGTCAGTTCGCATTTTTTGATCACGCCCTGTTTCGTCACCATCACCACGTACTGGCCGGCGATGAATTCCTTCACCGGCAGGAAAGCAGTGATGCTTTCATCCGCCTGCAAGTTGATCAAGCCCGAGATGTGCTTACCCTTGCCGACGGTAGCAGCATCGGGGATTTCGTAGATCTTGAGCCAGTACACGCGGCCTTTATTGGTAAATATGAGCAAATACGCGTGCGTAGACGCGATGATCAGATGCTCCACTACGTCTTCCGCGCGCGTGGACATTCCGATGCGGCCCTTCCCTCCGCGCGACTGCCGCCGGTATGTATCGACCGCCGTCCGCTTCAGATAGCCGCCGCGCGTCACCGTCACGGCGACGTCTTCCATCTGCACCAGGTCTTCGAGCTTGATCTCTCCCGTGTCCTCGACGATCTGGGTGCGGCGCTCATCGCCGTACTCTTTCTGAACTTCCTTCAGCTCCTTGACGATCAGGTTGCGAAGAACCTTTTCGGACCCGAGAATCTCGACGTATTCGGCGATCCTCTTTTGAATTTCATCGAGTTCTTCGAGGATCTTTTGCCGCTCCATGCCGGTAAGGCGCTGGAGTTGCAGCTCGATGATCGCTTGCGCTTGCCGTTCGGTAAATTCGAACCGGGTCATCAGTCCATCGCGCGCGTCCCTCGGCGTCTTCGCCGCTCGAATCAACGCGATCACGGCGTCCAGATTATCCAAAGCTTTCTTGAATCCCAGCAGCAGGTGTTCGCGCTCGCGCGCCTTACGCAAAAGGTAATCGGTGCGGCGCCGCACCACATCGACGCGGTGGTCGATAAACCGCTTGATCGCATCGATCAGTCCCAACTCGCGCGGCTGGCCGTTCACGATGGCCAGCAGAATCACGCCGAAGTTGACCTGCAATTGCGTTTGTTTGTAGAGATTGTTCAGAACCACTTCAGCCTGCTCGCCGCGCTTTAGCGGGAACACGATGCGCATGCCTTCACGGTCGCTTTCATCGCGCGGCTCTCCGAGGCCTTCCAATTTCTTTTCGTTGATCAGGGCCGCTGTGTACTCGATCAACCGGGCTTTGTTCACCTGATAGGGAAGCTCGGTGACGATAATCGCTTCGGTATCGCGCCCCAGCTTTTCCGTAGCGGCTTTCGCGCGAATCTTTATCGTGCCGCGGCCGGTGGTGAAGTAATCATGGATGCCATTCCGGCCCAGAATCAATCCGCCGGTGGGAAAATCCGGGCCGGCCACGACTTCCACGATCTTGGAAAGCGGGGTTGCGGGATTCTGTATCAGCAAAATGGCCGCTTCGATGATCTCGCCGAGGTTGTGCGGCGGAATTTTACTCGCCATTCCGACGGCGATGCCCTCGCTGCCGTTGATCAGCAGATTCGGAACACGCGTGGGCAGGACATCCGGCTGAGTCTCCGTTTCGTCGTAATTCGGAATGAAATCGACGGTTTCCTTGTCGATATCCTCCAGCAAGGCCGCCGCTATCCGCGACAAGCGGCATTCGGTGTACCGCATCGCGGCGGGCGGATCGCCATCTACCGAACCGAAGTTCCCCTGCCCGTCCACCAGGACATAGCGCATCGAAAAGGGTTGCGCCATGCGCACCAGGGCATCGTAGATCGCCTGATCTCCGTGCGGGTGCAACTTGCCCATTACATCGCCGACGACGCGCGCGCATTTCTTCGTGGGCCGGTTGAAGTGCAGCCCCATCTCATACATCATGTAAAGCGTGCGCCGGTGCACGGGCTTCAAGCCGTCGCGCACGTCCGGCAGAGCGCGGCCCACGATTACGCTCATCGCATAATCGAGATACGACCGCCGCATCTCGTCTTCGATATTTACCGGGACAAGGTTCTTCGATCCATCCCCGCCCCCGAGCGGCATCTGGCCGCCGGAAGGTGGAATAGTCGGATCCTGGGAATCTGCCAATTTATAGCTCCTTAGGAGGGTACCGCAGGCGCGGTTTCTTTTCTTATTTTACCAGCCGGCCCGGCCTAATTAGGCGCTTATTCGAGCCTCATTGCTATTCAATCGGTGTAGAGATACAAATCGTCGTCGCGAATGTTCGCAGGTCCGCGAAGTAATCGCGTCGTCACTTCGCGTGAGTGGCTGATGGCTAAGCTTATTGAAAAGATGGAGCGGGAGACGGGACTCGAACCCGCGACGTCCAGCTTGGGAATCTTAACCCCAATTGAATATAAAGGACATGGCGCTCAAGGGGATGCGTGCAGATCCAAGCAAATCAGCAACTTCTATCCCAGCCGCCCCTTATTGGAGGGTTTTTGGATGGTATCCAGGGCAACTTGATAAGGCGGCCGGTTCGACCGTTGCTCTTTGGTCATTTGCTCGGCGGCGCGCGTGACGAGGATGGCAGCGTGTTTAGGTGAGATTCTCTCCGGGGTCTGGGGCCGATCGCACCTTCCAGTTTTTCGCCAACCGGCCACAAAGCGCGCCACCATGGAACGCTTCCCTCGATAGCCTTTGTCCCGAATTTCTTTGAACAAAAGTGTCGCGTTATGGCATCCCTCGTTCCAACGCTGTTAAGTACTCTCCAAATTCATTCACTTTCGGTGGCGGCGGATGCGGTCGTTTTCGTTCTGGAAATTGTCCACTGCGGAGCCAGCGACGAATGGTCTTCCGTTCCAGTCCAAGGGCGATGGTGATCGCCCTCTGTGAATGGCCCGATCTGAATAATGCCATCACTTGTTCGTAGCGCTCCAGGCGTCATTGGCGCCGCAGTTGCGACTCGCATGGGTCGCGGTAGCGCCGCTGGAATCTCCGCGCTCACATCGCTAACCACCGCAGGCTTTGATTCCGTCGCCGGCTGCTCGACCAGAGGCAAGATCAGCTCGCGACTCCGCTCTTCCAGCACGCGCTCCATCGTGGCTGAGAGATTTACCATCAGATGAAAGCGATCCGCGATCTGTTGTGCCTACGGAGCTCCGGTCGCAGCACCTTCGGCATAAATGGCACAGTGATCGCGGGAGATGGTTTCGATTTCGGAATGATGCTGAAACCACTCCGAGAAGCTGTCAGCGGACCGATCCGGCAGGAGTTCGACCACGCGGTGCAACTCCAATTGACCAAGATGGTTCCGTATTCCTGGCTTTTGCGCCAAGCCCAATCGTCCACTCCCAAGTTGTGAAGCGGAAGAACGGGTTCTGCAGGTTTCTTCCGGACCCTTCGTAGAACCGTATCGTCACTGATGCCAATGGCAAGTCGAGCGCAGCGGAACCGACCGACTGTCGCCCACAATTGCACAGATACGCCTTGCCAAGGCAAATCCTGTAGGCGGCGGCGGTCATTACTATGGCGCGATCGCGATACTTCCCCGCAAAGCGGGCAGCTCGGTATCTGTTCCACATGCACTAACAGCCGGAAGCGGTCAGCGTCGCGCTCGATTCCGTCCAAGATCCGAAGGTCCGGGTTCGGAAGAAGGCATTGCGAATGGATCGGGGGAGTTGCCATCGTTTTTACAGCATAAACAATCTATATCAATATTGTTTAGCCCCCAGCTTGCATCAAAAGTGCGGAAGAGCCCTAATTTGCCCCACGTTTGATACTCTCATTCGCTGCCACTTTCGATACGAGAAATACGCGGCGGATCTGGGCCCGCGTGACTGTATGTGAGATCCGAGGATAGAATCGCGCGCTAACAGACGGTCAGCGGCATTTCTCGGGAGGAATTCCGAGTTAATTTACTCAGAGGTGGTACGCCCGAGAGGATTCGAACCTCTGACCTTCTGCTCCGGAGGCAGACGCTCTATCCAGACTGAGCTACGGGCGCACGAGGTACGGACTTAGTGTAGCACCGGCGCTTATGCCGCGCCCGCGTGCTGCATCTTCAGCTCTTCCACGAAGACGTCGAAGCCGAAGAGCGGACGCTGCGTTCCAACCCAGCGGCCCATTTTCCATTGCGCCCGTAAGTACCGGATGTCGGGATGGCGGCCGAGGTCAAGGTCCATACAGTAGGTCCCGCAGTACGACTTCTGCGGAAAGGAGGCCAGTGGACGCCAATGCGATCCGTCCGTAGATCCGCAAATGGAAACCTCGAGGCTCTCGCGCTCAACGATACGATGGATGCTTAGGGTCAGCAGCAGCGGTGAACTGCGCTCAATGGCTAACTCCGCTCCCACTCCGTCAGTGTGGGCCACGGTTTCCGGCAGCAAAAACCGAGGGGGCATTCGATCCTCCATCAACTCGGGCCCTTAGCGCCTCCTCGCTAGCGCCTCTCTAATTCGGATAATCTTTCGCCTGCTGCCCTAAGCGTCTCATATTTTTTGCAAAAACAAAAGCGGATTAATGTTTTTCCATGCTCTGGATTTGAAAAAAAGCTTGAGCCTGGCACAGCGGCGACGCCGTGCTTTTCAATCAAATGGCGGACGCATTGCACGTCGCTTGCAAATCCGAAACCGGAAATGTCGGCCATCACATAGTACGCGCCGAGAGGACGGAAACAGGGGAACCCGGCGTCTTGCAGGATTTGCAGCATGGTGTCGCGGCGCTCCTGATAATCGCGCGCCAGGCATGCATAATATTCACCGGGCAGAGCCAACGCGGCCGCGCCGGCCTCTTGGAGAGGCGCGGCCGCACCCACGGTTAGAAAATCGTGCACCTTGCGAATGGACGCGGTGAGATCGGCGGAAGCCAGCACCCAACCTACGCGCCACCCGGTGACCGAGTACGTCTTGCTCATACTGTTCACGAGAATGGTGCGGTCCCGCATGCCCGGGAGCGTCATTATCGGAATGTGCTTGGCTCCGTCGTAAATAATGTGCTCGTATATTTCATCCGCGATCGCAAGCGCGTCGAATTCTTGACATAGACCCGCGATGACAGTTAGTTCCTCGCGACTGAATACCTGTCCTGTCGGATTGCCGGGCGAGTTCAGGATAATGGCCTTCGTCCGAGGCGAAAAGGCGCGCCGGAGCTCATCCGGATCAAAGCGCCACGCTGGAGGATACAGGCGCACGAACTTGCGTTTCGCGCCGCAGAGCAGAGTGTCGGGGCCGTAGTTTTCATAGTACGGCTCGAAGATCACGACTTCGTCAGCTGGATTGGTTACGGCGAGGAGCGACGCGATCATTCCCTCCGTGGACCCGCAACAAACCGTGATTTCGCGCTCGGGATCGCTTTCTAATCCGTAGTGGCGGAGATACTTTGCGGCGATCGCATCGCGGAATTTTTTCGCGCCCCATGTAATCGCATATTGATTCATTTCGGCCGCGATGGCGTCCATGGCGGCTTTCTTTACTGCATCGGGGGCCGGAAAATCGGGAAATCCTTGCGCCAGGTTAACGGCTTGGTGCTGCACGGCCAAGCGCGTCATTTCGCGAATGACGCTCTCAACGATGCCTTGCGTGCGGTCGGCGCGAAAGCGGGGCCTGATCAAAACTCCTAGAATTTAATCCGCTTCTGGATCGGCTCAAGCTTGCTTGCATCCAGGCCGGGCACTTTCTTGAGATCGGCAAACTCTTTGAAATTGCCCTTATCGGCGCGGTATTTCACGATCGCATCGGCTTCGGACGAAGTGAGGCCGAGGTCGTCCGTCAGCGCCTTCGCCGCGGCTGTGTTCACGTTTACATTCGGACCGAAGTACTTGCCGAGGTAATTGACAATGGCGGTGAAATCTTCATTGCTGCCGTCGGCGCCGCGGCCTTTCATATCGTCGACGACGCTCTGCCAGATGTCTTTATTACCCTGCATCGTCACGATCGCCTCCAGGCCGTGACAAGTGGTGCAAACCTTTTCGACGGTGTCTTTTCCGGGTCCGGCGGGAAGATCCTGGGCGCCGGCAACGGCGGCGATAGCGATAGAGCAAAGGACAATGGCGAGCGGTCTCATGGCGTTCATTAGCGTAATTATACTTCAGGCACGTGGGAGAACTTAGTGGAGCGGGCTCAGGCTGCGACGGGTGCTTCAACACCCGCCCGCTGCCGGGGCTGAAGCCCCGGTTGCACGCTAAAGCGTGCTCCACCAGGCGAAATCGGGCTTAGTACAGATTCACCCAGCCGCGGAGTTTGTGGCTCTCTAGTTCCGCCTCGAGGATATGCAGCTGCCGGAGACCATCTTCGAACTGGGGGTACTCGGCGGTTTCGGCGGGATTCTCAATTGAGCCGTAGAAACGCCGGAAGACCTGCTTAAACGTGTCGTCGTAACCTTCGCTGTGGCCGCCGGGCAGATCGGCGTATGACTTGGCGCGGTCCTTGAGTAAGGCGGGGTCTTTCACAATCACCTGATTATTCGTATTCCGGTTACCGATCCATAACTCGTCCGGCCGCTCCTGATTCCAGGCCGCGGACATTTTGCTACCGTACACCTCAATGCTTAGCCCGTTCTTGCACCCCGCGGAAACCTGGCTGGCGGTGTACGCGCCGCGGGTACGCTCGCCCATATGGAAAATCACGCTGCCGAAATCCTCGGTTTGGATCGGCATTTCATCGTAATCCTCGGGCGCGAGGTTCTTTCCGGCGAACGTTTCTACCTCCCCTTTGGGCCGCTTGCGTGTTCGATGGAAGGTCTGCAAATCGGCGCACAAAGCGCTGATCCGCCGGCCGGTGATGTGTTCGGCCATGTCGCACCAATGGGAGCCGATATCCGCCATCACTCGCGAAGGCCCGCTTTCCCGCGGATCGATTCGCCAGTTCCAGTCCGTGTCGTACAGCAGCCAGTCCTGTGAATACGTGCCCTGCACTACCAGGATTTCGCCCAGATCGCCGTCTTCACGCATACGCCGGATGTGCTGCACCATGGGGTAGTAGCGCAGGTTGTGGCAAGTACAATTGCGGATGTTTTTCGCGCGGGCGAGCGCGACCAATTCTTCGGCCTCGCCAGCCGAAGTCGTCAGAGGCTTCTCGCAGAGCACATGCTTACCCGCTTCCATGGCTGTTTTGGCCAGCGCGAAATGGCTGCAATTGGGAGTACAGATGTGAACGGCTTTTATCGTGGGATCGGCGAGAGCGGCACGAAACGCCGTTTCATCGCGGCCGCGCACCGGGACGGCTTCGACTGAACCCAGCCGCCGAAGCGCCTCCAAATGCACGCGGCCCATAAAGCCGCTTCCAACAATCGCGGCCTTCATACCCACCACGCGGCCGCCGCGGGCTGCCGGATCACGATCTGATTCAGAAACGCCGCAGCGCGACTCAAGCCCTCTTCGGGCGACATCAAGCTATCCTCATGCTCGATGGAGAGGACGTAATCGTAATCAAACATCCGCAGCGTGGAGACGAACTCGCGCCACCACTCCTCGCCATGACCGTACCCGCATGTGCGGAAGATCCAGGAGCGATTCCGTTCATCCGTATATGGCTTAGTATCAAGAACGCCGGTGAGCGGCAGATTGCGTTGGTAGAGCTGAGTGTCTTTTGCGTGGACGTGAAAAATCGCATCGCCCAACACGCGAATGGCGGCGATTGGGTCGATGCCTTGCCAGAACATGTGGCTGGGATCGTAGTTGCATCCTATCGAAGGGCCGGCGATGGAGCGAAGCTTCAGCAACGTCTCCGGACTGTAGACAACGAAGCCCGGGTGCATTTCGATGGCGATCTTTACTCCGTGTTCGGCGGCGAAGCGGGCGTGCTTCACCCAGTACGGCGCGACGACTTCCTCCCATTGCCACTTGAGAATCTCCAGATAATCCGGAGGCCAGGGGCAGGTCACCCAATTCGGACGTTTAGCGGATGGCGAGTCGCCAGGGCATCCGGAAAAATCGACCACTACGGGCACGCCGAGCTTTTCCGCAAGCAGAATCGTTCGCCGGCTCACATCCTGATCGCGGCGGGCGCGCTCGAGATCGGGATGCAACAGATTTCCATGGCAGCTCAGGGCGCTAATGGTGAAGCCGTGATCGGCGAGCTTCGACTTGAAATCCGCGAGGGCACCGGCGCTTTCGAGCATGGATAGCTTGCAATGCGCGTCGCCGGGATAATTTCCCGTGCCGAGTTCGACTGTATCGATGGCATGCGTTTTCAGTTTTTTAAGAACATCTTCAAACGACAGTTGCGACAGCAATGGAGTAAAGACGCCGACTCGCATGGGAGATTCGGGATCAGGCTATCACAGCCAAGAAATCAACTAAAAAGCCGAGCGATTGAAAATGCCGCTCCCGCGGCGAGGCCGCCGATTACTGTGGTTCTAACGGCGCTACGCACTGGGGGCGCGCCGGTGAACCGGCCCTTGACATACCCGAATATCGCCAGCGCAACCAGTGTGGCCGCAACGGAAAAGCGCAGCGCGGTCATGGTGTGGGACGCGAACATATACGGCGCCAATGGTATCAGGCCCCCGGCGACATAAGACGCGGCAATCGTCACCGCACTGATGACCGCGCGCTTAGGGTCCGGCTCTTCGAGGCCCAATTCAAAGCGCATCATCCAATCCACCCAGACCTTCGGTTTCCGCTCGAATGCCGCGAGAATCGGCACGCTCTCTTCATGCGTGAGTCCGTAGGATTCGAGAATTTCCAAAACTTCGTGGCGCTCGATATCGGTCTTTTCGACGATCTCCAACTCTTCGCGCTTACGCTCGCTCGCGTAATGCTCGGCATCTCCGCGAGCGGCCAGATAGCCGCCGAGCCCCATCGCGATCGATCCCGCGGCGATTTCCGCCAGGCCGGCAATTACGATTATTCGGGTCGCATCAACGGCCCCGGTTAGCCCGGCCGCGAGCGCGAAGGGAACGGTCAGCCCATCCGCCATGCCAATGACCACATCGCGGACGGTGTCGGAGGACTCGAAGTGATGCTCGATGTGGGGAGTGGTGGGCATCAGTCGGCGGCGGGTTATTTGTCAGTATAGAAGGATCTGCGGTACATGTCCGAGCTTACAGACGAGAAGATGTCGGAAGTGCTACGATCTAGTTCGCATGGAACTGGCTATTCGGATTCAAATCGAGCAGTTGCCAGAAGGTCCTTTTCTGGCCACCTCCGATGAGCTGCCAGGTCTTGTCGCTCAGGGGCGGACGGTTGCGGAGACGCTTGAAATCGCGCGCGACGTCGCCAGGAAGTTGATTGAGGCTCACCGCGAGCGGGATGGCCTTCCTCCATTGCCAACGATTTCGGATAGGCGCGATTACACAATCGTTATCGCTGCCTAAATGGGCAGGTTAACGGGGTTCCGATACAAGGAGATCGTGCGCAAACTGAAAGCGTGCGGGTTTGTCTTCGATCGCCGGAAGGAACACTCCGGGCGATCCAAAAGCAGGCGGGCATCGATCCGAACGATTTCATTCGAGCCTAAGGAAATAAACGCCCACCTGTACCCTATTCCCCCCTCCCGCGCATCTGCTAGATTTGGATCAGAGCATGAAGCTCCTAACGGCAGCGGCCCTCTGCTCTGCGGCGCTTTGCGCCGGCGCGGACATCGAGCATTCCGCGACGCTCGACGAGGGCTATGCGCAAATGTATAACCTCCGGTTCGAGGACGCGCACCGCACGTTCCAACAGTGGGAGCGCGCGCACCCGGCTGATCCGATGGGTCCGGCCTCGGATGCCGCGGCCTATCTCTTTTCGGAATTCGACCGTCTTCACGTTCTGCAGTCCGAGTTATTTGCCCAAGATCAGCAGTTCCTGAGAATGCACAAGCTCTCGCCCGACCCGGCGGCCAAGAGCGAATTTGAAAAGGATCTGAACGCCGCGGAGCAGCTTGCCGCGGCGGACGCCAGTACGAGTACAGATTCGCTGTTCGCGCAAGTGTTGCAGCACGGGCTGCACTCCGACTATCTGGCAATGATTGAAAAACGCTACGTGGCGGCGTTGGGGGAAACCAAGCAGGCGCGCGCGGCCGCGGAGAAGGTCCTCTCTTCAAACCCCGATTTTTACGACGCCAACCTGGCGATTGGCATCGAAAATTACATGTTGAGCCTTAAGCCGGCGCCCATCCGGCTGTTGCTTCGCGCGACCGGGTCGGAGACGGATAAACAGGCCGGCATTGAAAAACTGCGGCTGACGGCCGAAAAAGGTCACTACTTAGCTCCTTTTGCGAGGCTTCTGCTGGCGGTTGCGGCGCTGCGCGACAAGGATCGAAACGCGGCTCGCGAGCAACTAAGCTGGCTGGCCGCACATTACCCCGAAAACCGGCTGTTCCGGGCGGAATTAGCCAAAGTCCAATAAAGGACAAAAATGAGAATTGCCGGCGCTGCTAGCGCGCTACCGCGGCATTATTATCCTCAGGCAGTGCTCCGGGAGGCTTTCAAAGCTTATTGGGGCGACCGGCTGGAGAACCCGCGAGTGCTGGACCGTTTGTGGGCGAATGCGGGTGTAGAAGGGCGGCACCTGGTTCAACCCATCTCGGCCTACCTGGAGATGGATACCTGGGGAAAAGCCAACAACATATGGATCGGGGCGGCGCTGGATTTGGGTTCATCCGCGATCTGCCGCGCGCTGGGAGCCGGCAGCCTTACGGTGGCCGATGTGAGCGCGTTATTTTTCGTTTCGATTACGGGAATCGCAAGCCCGTCCATCGATGGGCTGCTGGTCAACCGAATGGGTTTGCCTCTGAATATTAAACGCACGCCGATTTTCGGACTCGGATGTGTGGGCGGGGCGGCCGGGCTTGCGCGGGCGGCCGATTACGTTCGCGCCTATCCGGATCAGATCGCAGTGTTGCTTTCCGTCGAGCTTTGTTCACTTACGCTGCAGCGCGACGATCTCTCCATCGCGAATCAGATTTCGTCGGCTCTGTTCGGCGACGGCGCGGCCGCGGTGATCGTGGCCGGCAGCGAAGTTAATGTGCCGGGGCCAAGGATCGTCGCAACACGCGCTTCCTTTTATCCGGAGACCGAAGACGCGATGGGCTGGTCCATATCCGAAAAAGGCTTTAGGATCGTACTTTCGCCGGAGGTCCCGGACGTGGTCCGCGCAAACCTGGGCCGGGATGTAGACGCGTTTCTTTCAGATCACGGCTTAACGCGAGCGGATATCGGCTGCTGGGTGATGCACACCGGCGGACCGAAGGTGCTGCGAGCCACGGAGGAAGCTCTAGGATTACACGAATCGCAGACCGCCGCTTCGTGGGATGTTTTGCGGAGGACGGGAAATTTGTCGTCCGCCTCGGTGTTGCTGGTGCTTGAAGAAATCATGAATCGCCGCCGGCCGGCCCCAGGCGCCTGGAGCGTACTCGCCGCGATGGGCCCCGGCTTTTGCTCAGAGCTGGTGTTGATGCAGTGGTAGACAATTTCGAAACCGATGTCTTCGTTATCGGCGGAGGACCCGCGGGCCTAGCCGCGGCGCTTGCTGCAAAGCGCAAGGGATTCCGGGTCATTCTCGGCGATGGAATGAAGCCGCCCATCGATAAGGCTTGCGGCGAAGGGCTAATGCCCGATGCCGTGGAAGCGGCCCGCGCGATCGGCATCCCTCTTCCAACATCGCCCCGCGCCCCGTTTCGGGGCATCCGTTTTCTTGGGAACGGAGTCAGCGCCACAGCCGATTTTCCGGATGGCACCGGTTGGGGCATGCGCCGAACGGCATTGCACCAGACAATGATTGAGGCCGCGCGGGCGGCGGGCGTAGACCTACGCTGGGAAACGGTAGTGACCGGAATCGACGGATGCCGCGTGCATCTGAGCAACGGGGGAGTGACTGCGCGCTGGATTGTGGGCGCCGATGGAGGGCAATCACTAGCGCGGAAATGGGCGAGTCTCGATACGGGTATGCGTGGGTCGCACCGCTTCGGATTTCGGCGCCATTATCAGGTCGCGCCTTGGGCCGAATACGTTGAGGTCCATTGGGGCGATGCGTTTCAAATCTACATTACGCCGGTCGCGCCGGAAGAGGTTTGCGTTGCGCTGATTTCGCGGGATCCGCGGCGGCGGCTGGATGACGCTCTGTCGGCGTTCCCTGAACTGGCGGCGCGGCTCCGGCACGCATCCGTTTCCAGCAGCGACCGCGGCGCAACGTCCTCGACGCGCAAACTGAAGAAGGTCTGGAGTGGCAGAGTGGCGCTGATCGGCGATGCTTCGGGATCGGTGGACGCCGTTACCGGAGAAGGCCTCTGCCTGGCTTTTCAGCAAGCAGGCGCATTGGCGGACGCTTTCGCGCGGAACGATCTCGCGTCATATCAGACCGCGCACGACAGGATTTCGCAGCGGCCGCGCCTAATGTCCGCATTGCTTCTATCGCTGGATCGCATCCCTCCGTTGCGCCGCCGTGTGCTGCAAGCGTTTGCCGGAAAGCCGGAGCTGTTTTCTCGCGTGCTCGCCGCGCACGTGGGCGCAGCGCGGTTGAGCGAGCTAGCATCGGCGGGCATTGCGCTTGGCGCCGAATTGCTATGATCAAGCGCACGATCCTATTTCTGCTTGCCTCGTTGTGGCTGCACGCGGAGGAAGTACAGGTCCAGTTCAGTCCATCCGACGCGCACATTCAGTACACGCTGGATTCAGTTCTACACACGGTGAAGGGCACATTCCGGTTCAAATCCGGCAGCATCCGCTTCGAGCCGGCGGGCGGCCAGGCATCGGGAATGTTGATCGCCGACGCCGCTAGCGGCGAGAGCGGCGATCATGCGCGGGACAACCGCATGCATAAAGAAATCATTCAAAGCACGAAATACCCGGAAATCACTTTCGCTCCAGATTCGATCGACGGCCGGGTGAACATGAATGGGGATTCCACGATCCAGGTGCACGGTACGTTCGGAATACACGGAGGCTTGCATGAAATGACCATACCCGCACAGGTCCATATCGAAAACGGCGCGGTGAACCTCACTACCAGTTTCAAAATTCCCTATATCGCGTGGGGCATGACAAATCCAAGCACGCTCTTCCTGCGCGTCGGCAATACCGTAAGAATCGACATGCAAGCGGCAGGCAAGCTTGAGAGCGCTCAGTAGCCGCAATTACTGTTTGCCGGTTGCCGCCGCCACCGGCACAAGCTTGCCTTCGCGAATGTAATAATCCGCTCCGCGCCAGCGAATACTCTTGCGCAAGAAACTCGCCACCCAGATCACAAACGCAGTCGCGTCCCAAATAGGAATGAAGGGCATCTGCTTCCAGAATCGCGGCTGCTTCAAGCCGTGAATGCCGATCACCCACGCCATCGCAACCCGCAATGAATAGTACGTGCTCAGAAACCCAACAGCAACCGCTACCGTGGGGTGTAGCGCCACAGCCGCAAGCGACCACGGTAAACCCTGGGTAAACAGCAGTCCGAAATGGCCCGACGGGCGCATGTGCCGCATCACCACCAGCCAGCGCAAGCGCTTATGTAAAAGAGCGCGCATGGAGTGATAATCCGGAACCGTTTCGACCACATAGGGAAGCAAAACCACTTCACGGCCCTGTTCGGCAATTAACCGGCCCACCAGAAGATCGTCGGCAGGCTGGTTTTCAATGGATGCGTAGCCGCCGAAAGCCGCCAGGCGAGAACGCGTGGTGGCGATAGTAGTGCCGAGCGCGAATTTGATTCCGTCCAACTGCCAGGCAACCAGCACGCCGGCGAAAAAATCGGAGGTCATTCCGGCGGTTTGAAGATGATCGGTGAACGAATTGATCGATATCGGCGTGTAGAAGCAGGTTACCGCGCCGACTCCGGGGTCGCGCAGCGGGGCCGTAATACGGCGCAAGTAATCGGGACGCACGCGCACGTCGCTATCGCTGATGACGACGACTTCATGTTCGGCTTCTTCCACCAGCCGCGCCAGTTTTGCGACCTTATCGTTGGTGGCAATGCGGCCGGAACCGTGGAGCACTCGAATGCGCCGCTCGGGAAATTCGGCTTTCAACCCGTCGATGACCGAAGCCACCGCCGGGTCGTCTGAATCTATGCAGAAGACGATTTCGTAATCGGGGTAATCCTGCATGCAGAAGCTTGCAAGATTTTCGTATGCGTCGGGATCAAGGCCGCGGATTGGTTTCAGATTGCTGACGGGCGGCGTGAAGGCGCCCTCCGCAGCCTTCGCGGGCTGATGAAAATATCGCCACGAGCTGTAGACGGCAATCAAATAGTAGATGAACGGGATCGCGGCCATCCCCAGCAAGACGTGCGCGGCCGTCATTCTTTAAGGCTACCCGAGTTGAGCGGCAAATTAGTCAGCAGCATTTTCCCGCCGCTTTCGGCGACTATGTTGAGGCGATAGCGCCCGACCAGGTTTTCGAAACGCGGCCGGGCGGATTCGCTCGCCACCACATAGTAGCGCTGGGGTGATAGCCAGAGTTTTCTCCAATCGTCATCATTGATGAAGACGTCCGGCGCGCCGGGTGCGTAGGAGCCGTAAATCAGATTGTTCGTCCGCCCGTTCAGCAGCAGGGCATCGCGGTTTGTGTAAAAGAAAATCGAGGAAAACGTGTAGTAATGATGATCGATGATGAGTTTTCCTTCCGGAGAGTGCAGGAGGGTATCCGCTAAAGGCCGCGAGGACAAGTACGGATCGAACACTACCAAGGCCATCCGCGCCGCTTGGAAAAACACGACGGCGCCGATCGCCGCCGCCAGGAACGCCTTCTGCCCGGTCGCGCGCAACGTTCCGATACCGCCGATTAGAAAAGCGAGAGCCGCCGCCAACAGTGGAACGCGGAGGTAGGCGAACGATTTAAGCGTCAGATCCTCCATGTGGCCCAGCGAAAGCGTGTAGGCGCCGGGATTGAAGCTGAGAGCGGACGAGATATCGCCCGGCGCGGGAAGATCCCTGGCCAAAAACCACAACGTCGCCGCCGCGAGGGCGGCGCCTAGGAAGATCACGCTGAGTACGCGGGTGCCGCGCCGAATCCAATCGCCCCCGCCCGCCATCGCGCATCCGGTAAGCAACGCCAGGGCGGGATAGCAGGGCATCGAATAATACTCCTGGGTGGTCGAAAACGTGAAGAAGACCAGGATGAAGCCGATCCAGCACAGGGCGAGCAAACGCGCGCGGCTCTCGCGGTCAACGGGCTTAAAAGAAAGCTTCGCGACGGCCGGGAAATACACGCTCCAGGGAAACAGCCAAATCAGGTGAAAGAGCCAGAACCAGACGCGCGGAACGGTGTTGTAATCGCGTGGATAGCGGAGGTTCAAAAACCGCAGGACCTGTTCGTTCATGAAAAAGAACCATAAAAACCCGTGATATTCCGCGGGAGCGCTGCGGAAGGAGAAGTCGAAATAGGGCGGGTTTCGCAATGCGGCGAGGATATGCCAGGGCGCCGCAATGGCGAGGATCACGAGCGTGCCGCTTACCGGCCGCAGCCGCCTCCAAATCTTCCGCTGCAAGACCTGTCCGGTGACCGCGAGCCAAGTCAATCCCGCCGCGACCGGGAACACGACACCGATGAGGCTCTTCAGCAAAAGGCTAATTCCCAAACTCACGGCCAGCAGGAACGCCCACCAGCCAGGATGCCTCTCCTCTTGATCGATCGCCCGGAGAAACGCCCACATCGAGAGCGTTATATCCGCGGTGAGCATCACATCCGGAATCAGGATTCGGGTGAAGAGAAAAAGCCCAACGCAGGTCGAGATGCACAGCCCGGCGTAGAACCCGGCGCGCTTGCCGAATGCCCACACCCCGAACGCCGCGGTCAGCCAGGCGAGGGCCAGCGCGGACAGGACCACCGGTATTCTCGCCGCCCAATCATGCGGGCCGAATATCCGGAAGCAAAACGCCATCAACCAGTAAATGAGCGGCGCTTTCTCCAGGTAAGGGATGCCGTCGAGATGGGGCGTGACCCAATCGCCCGAGGTCAGCATATTGTGCGAGATCTGCGCCTGGACGGCATCGACGTCGTCCATCAACGAAGGCGGAGATATCATGCAGCCCACATACACCGCGGCCGCGAAAAGTAACACAAAGAATTGCAGCCGCAGGCTTCCCGTGGCGCGCGCGCGGGCATGCACCGTTGTTGTTTGTGGTGTTTCGAGTTCCTCTGTCGGCAAATTTCAGCTCCGGTTAGATCGCCGGAGAGTGCGAATCAATTCTGGGTCTCCGAAGCCACCGCAGCCGCTGCGCCAATCGGACGGCAACGCCGGTTGCGGGAATTCTTCCAATTCACCTGCGGCAGGAACAGAGAAATATCTACGCGGTCCTGATACTTCACCGCAATATTCATGAGCGAATCCAGCAGAGAATCGCTTAGAAAGTGCGGTTGCAAGCCGAGGTCGATTAACCTGGAATGCTTCGCGTTGTAATAATGCTGCTCGGCTTCCACGCGGGGCGCGGCGAGATGGTCGATCTCCACGTGCAGCCCGATTTTTTGACCCGCCGCCTGCACCATCCGGGCGAGATCGAGCACGGAAAATTGTTCCGTGAATTGGTTGAATACGCGGCACTCGCCGGATTTGGCCGGATTCAGGCAGGCCAGCTCGATGCAGCGGACCGTGTCGCGAATATCGAGGAAACCGCGCGTTTGTCCGCCTTTTCCGTAAACGGTCAGCGGATGCCCTGTTGCCGCCTGGACACAGAACCGGTTGAGCACGGTGCCGAAGACATCGTCGTAATCCAAGCGGTTAATCAGCGCGTCGTCCAACGACGTTTCATCGGTTACCGTTCCATACACGACGCCTTGATTCAGGTCGGTTGCTCGCAAGCCCCAAATCTTGCAGGCGAACATCATGTTGTGGCTGTCGTGAACCTTGGACAGGTGATAAAAAGAACCGGGCTGTTTGGGGAAAGGCAGAACGTCCGCGCGTCCGTTATGCTCAACGCGAATGTAGCCTTCCTCGATATCGATGTTCGGAGTTCCGTACTCGCCCATGGTTCCGAGCTTGATCAGGTGACACTCGGGCTGGAACTCTTTAATCGCGAACAGCACGTTCAGCGTGCCGACTACGTTATTTACTTGCGTGAACACCGCATGCTTGCGGTCGATCATGGAATAAGGAGCGGCTCGTTGCTCGGCGAAATGAACTATGGCTTCGGGGCGGAAATCCTGAAAAAGGGTTGAGAGAAAATCATAGTCGGTTACATCGCCGACAAAGAGCTCGATTGATTTTCCGGTCAATTCCTGCCACACCCGGAGGCGCTCGGTTAAAGGCTGGATCGGAGTGAGCGTTTGCACGCCCAACTCGAAATCCCACTGGCGGCGCAAATAATTGTCGGCAATAGAAACCTCGTGACCTTTTTTGGAAAGATAGAGCGCCGTCGCCCAACCGCAGTATCCGTCGCCGCCGAGAACACAAATTCTCATGCAAACCGCCCTCCGTCATTTCGATCTACTGCTATAACCAATTCATTCAGAAGCGCGCTGTCGTGAACCAGCGCACAAACGCGGGCCATCGCCGTTGAATGTACTGCGACTTGTCGGCGCCGCTCTCCGGCGCGAACGACGTGCACTTGTTCCTGCATGACCGCTGCGTTGGCACTTTCTGAGTGTTTCCCCGGCTTTGCGGAACTTACCAAGTAGCCATCATCACTTTAAGATGGAGCTTCCAACCCTTGAGGTTTCAACAAACTGCGAGATTTGTCTCTGCCTCAATAATTTCAGACAAGTTCGCCTTCTATCGCCTGCTAAATGGCATAGTTAGAGTCCGTTGCTTTTTGTAAACAGTTTTGCATTATTTCCCGTCCGGCGGCGTTTTTGCGGGAAGGCAAGTCCCTGGCGCAGCGGTTGTAGACCTGACATCCATCACCCAAAAATCGTTTCCCTGCACAAAGACGGTCGCATCGATGCAGTCCCCCGGGTGGAGTTTCGACAAATCCTGCTGGTCTTTGACAGGATAATCCATCTTCATCGCCTCCATCCATCCGTTAATTTTTTGAGCGTCGATGGTGGCAACTTTATTTTGCGCATCCAGCCGCGTGACTTCGCCATGCAGCTTGTATTGTTTCGGCGGCTCTTTGGTGGCTTCGCTGGCGGGCTGCGAGCAGGAGGCGAGAAGGGCGGCGGCAAAAATCACGGCGTAGGGACGCATCGCCCTCAGTTTAACGCGCGTTGGATTGCGTGTCCCTATCCGTCCGCGCGCGCGTTAAAAGAACAAAAGTTCTTTCATGGGAAAATGCTTGCGATTGCGCGTCCAGAGCGCTGCGCCCGAAACCGACGCCGATGCGGCTATGAGCGCGTCCGCGATGTCCAGGCTATGACTCTTCGAATACTGCCGGATAAAGTGGCCGGCTTGGATTCCTATTTCGGCGTCGATCGGAACACAGCGAAGCGACTCAAATAAGCGCATCAGGCGCTCTGACTCGCCTGGCCGCATACCCGCGTAGAGCTCGGCTGCGCTGACCGGCGAATATTCAATCGCGGTATCCGAGCGCTCAAGTTCCTCCCACCGTTGAACCAGGTGATTATCCCGAGCGCGAAACACTTCGATAAGGACGTCGGAGTCGATTAGGACCGCCACTGCCTCATGAGCCTTTCAAGCCGCTTACTCTTTCGCAGACGCCGGACATATTCGGTCGAGTCTCCTATATCGGTGCGATCCTTCCACATACCAATAACCGCGTCCATTGCCGCCGCGCGTTTCTCTCGGTCTCCGAGGTATTTCTCTTTAATGGCAATTCGAGCTAAGTCGGAAATGGTGGTTTTTTCAAAACGAGCACGCTCGTGGAGCACTGTCCATAGATCGTCGTCGAGATAAAGCTGCGTCCGCCTCACGATGTATATTATACATCGCCCTTAGTTCTCGGTTGGGTTCCTTTCCAAATGGTCGATGACCAGCAGTTCGATCGGCAGCTTCTTCTCCTCCAGCTTCAGGCCGAGTTCCTGCTGCAGGGCGGTGAGGAGGGTCGGGGCCGGGTCGCTTGGAGCGTCGGCGGGCGCGGGCGGGAAAGGCAAACGTATTCCCGGAGGTCCGCCAGGAAGCGAAAACGCGAGGGCGTAGTCGTATTTTCCAGTTAAGCCGGTGTGATCCACACACGGGCGGCCCAGATCGACCTCGACCTCGGTGCATATATCCCGCGTGGTTTGCTGAGTCGCGGCAATCTCCTTGTGCCCGTTAGGCCCGAACATGAACATGTGCAGGGGCCGGCCCTCCGGCAATTTCGGAAGTCCATTCTGGTCTGTGCCCAGTTTGCGAATTTCATCAACGGTACGCTCTTTCGCATCCGGGTTTTCGACCGAGCGCTTAAGCTTCGGTCCGTTTCTCGCGATTAGCAGTTCGTACGCCGGAAGATCTTTCATCTCGCGATGAAAAACGAGGCCGAAACGCTCGATGAGGAGATTTTGCAACATCACATTGACATCGTTTTTGGTCGCGCCCGGCGGAACCTTCGCCACTATCTCGAAATTATCGTCAAATCCCAGCCAGGAAGGACCTGAAATCTGGATATTGCGAACACCGAATGCCGTCATGATTAGCGGCTTGAGCGCGACCGCGCCGAAGCGGAGCCGCTCCGGATCATCCGTTCCCGGACCACCGCGACGCAACGCCGCGTCGGGGTTCTGATACGGAAACGAGACGCGCTTGATTGAGGCGACCTCGAGGTAAGGTTCGGATCAGGATTCTGCGCAAACAGCGCGCCGGATAGCACGAGTAGCGCTGAAGAGCATATTCGCATGTTGACCGGGTCCTATACAGTTAAAAACGCGCGGAACTCGTCCGCGTTTATGCGTTTCCCCACAAAAAATGCGCCGAAGAGCGCGTACACCGCGCTCACGCGGTCGAAGCGCATCTCATAGATCAGTTTCTTGAAAACCAGAGGATCCTCGGCGAACAGAGTCACGCCCCACTCCCAATCGTCGAATCCGATGGAGCCGGTGATGATTTGTTTCACTGTGCCCGCATAACGCCGGCCGACGGCGCCGTGCTCCGCCATCATCGCCTGCCGCTGCTCCATCGGCACTTCATACCAGTTCTTGTCTTCGCCGCGGCGGCGGTCCATCGGATAAAAGCAAATGTACTTCGATGAAGGAATTTCCGGGTATAGGCGCGGACGCATCGCCGCGCTCTGCCGCTCAATGGTCGCCTCGATTTCCGCGTTCCATTCGGGCGAATGCGGCGCGATCCCTTTCTCCGCAAGCGAAGCGTAGACCTTCGATGTGGATTCGTAAAGGCCCAGTTCCACCACCGATACATAGGAACTGGACTGCTCCACAAAATCCCATAAGCGCAGGGCCGGCAGACGCATTTGCACGTCCACAAGCTCGTCGAAACAGTTGCGGAAATGGACCAGCATCACATCGCCTTTATGCCCGAGCATGGCGAACGCGGCGCTGCGATTTTGCTCCATCGCGGCCAGCGCGCCTCCCGCTTCATCTACGATTGCGGAGCGGTCTTCAGGAGCCAGCGCCCGCCAGGCGGGCCAGCGCACGCGCAGCATCTGATGAAGAACGCTGGCGCCTTCGAGCGTCAACGGCACAGGGGGAAGTTCGTTCATGCTAAAAGGATGACGCGAGCCGCATGCTAAAATCAACAATCAATGCACCCAGATACTAATCTGGTGGTCCAGCTTCAGAATATAGATCAAAAGATAGCGGCGCTGGAAAAAGAAGTTGCGGCCCTGCCCAAGCATATTGCCGCAATCGAGAAGACGCTCGAGTCTCACATGCGCCGCCTGGACGCCGACAAAGCCGCCCAGTCCGCCAACCAGAAGGACCGCAAGAAGCTGGAAGGCGATATTCAAATGCATGAGCAGAAAATCTCTAAACTGAAAGATCAGATGCTCAGCGTGAAAACGAACGAACAATATCGCGCTTTTCAGAACGAAATCGACTTCATCCAAAAAGAAATTCGGAAGGCCGAGGACCGTATTTTGGAACTGATGGCGGAATCGGAGCTTCTGGAGGGCAACGTGAAGACCGCCGAAGCATCGCTCAAAGACGAGAAGAAGCTCGTCGAAGACGAGAAGGCTCGCGCGCGGGAAAAAACCGCCGCCGATCAAAGCGAGCTGGATCAGCTTCGCGCGCAACGGGAAGAAGCTGCCGGCAAATTGCCGCCCGCGGCGCTTACGACCTATGAGCGAATTCGCAAGAAGTGGCATGGCTCGGTGGTGGGCGAGGCCATCGGCGGACGCTGTTCCGCGTGCCAGATTGTGATTCGCCCACAGTACATGCAGGAGCTCAAGCGCGGCGACCAGATGATGTTGTGCGAAAGCTGCGGACGCATTCTGATTTATAATCCACCGGTGAACGTCGAGGACGGCACGCGGCTGGCGATGTAACCCAGAGCTTTTAAAGTCGTTTCCGCCGACCGTTCCCAAGTAAACATCCGCGCGCGTTCCGGGCCGGCTTGGGCCAGCTTGCAGCGAAGCTCCCGATCCTGACTGATTCGGTCGAGGGCGGCGGCAACTGAGTCGTCGTTCAACGGATCGAACAACAGCGCGGCACTGCCCGCGACTTCGCGGAGAGCGGGGATATCGGAGCACGCCGACGGAATTCCCGCGGCTAATGCTTCCAGGACAGGCATTCCGAAGCCCTCGAAAGTGGAAGGATAAACGAAAGCCCACGCGCGGCCGAATAAATCGAGCAACTCATGGCGCGGCAGCCAGCCCGTAATTTCCACGCGATCGCGGACGCCGAGCTCCGCAACGAGCTTTTCGATGGGGTTAGTTTGAAAACCGCGCATTCCGGCAAGGACCAATTTCTGCGCGCGCGGGCGGCGAGCATAAGCGCGGATCAGCCGCTCGATATTCTTGTGCGGGTGCAGCGTCGACACGCACAGGAGGAAAGGTTCGGGCCGCGAGCGATCCAGATGCAAGAGGTCCCGATTGACCCCATGCAGCGCCACTACGATCCTGGCTGCCGGCACGCGATAAAAATGCAGCAGGTCCGCGCGCGTATTCTCCGACACCGCTATCAGTGTTTTGGAGCGATGCGCGGAGGCCCACAATAGAAAACGCCAGAACGGCAGATCGAACCACCGGAAATACTCGGGATGGCGGAGATGCTGGAGGTCATGGAAGGTGGTGACGAGAGGGCAGGGCGAGATTAGCGGCGTCGTGAATCCGGGATTGAACAGCACGTCCAAGCGGCAGCGCGCGGCCTCGATCGGAAGCGCAATCTGTTCCCAAACAATTCTCGCGAGACGAAAGGCCGCGCGCACGGATTGCGGTTTCCAAAAGAAGTTCGATTGTTGTGGGATTAAATCGGCGCCGGTTTCGCGATTGGTGAAGATGAAGTATTGGTTTTCCGAATCCACGCGCGCCAGAGCGGCTAACAATTCACGGAGGTAAATCTCCGTCCCGCCAACGCCGCCCGGGATCAGGTACAGCGCGTTTACCCCGATCCGCGCCATTTAATGGTTTTTGCTCAGGGCCCGCGCGAGGGATTGACGGACCGGCTCGTTGTTCGGATCTAAAACGGCGGCGCGTTGATATTGTTGGATAGCGTTCGGGATATCGCCGATGGATTCATAGACGTTCCCGCGAACGGCGAACGTCATGACGTAATTCGGATTCAGTTTTTGCGCTTCATCCAGCGAAGCTAGGGCTTCCGCCGTCTTGTGCTGCTTGCCGTAGACCATCCCGAGCAGCGCCCAGGCCTGCGGATCGGTTTCGCGCCGGGTGGCCTCGCGCAATCTCTGGATGGCTTCGTCGGGAAAGCCCCCGCAGTCAAGCGAATAAGCCCAGTTAACCAGGAGCGGGTAATCGGGCGGGGCCAAACGCGATGCAATCTCGTAGCTTTCGGCGGCTTTCTGACAATTTTGCTGCTCGTAATAAGCGAACGCCAGTTGAGATCGCGGGCGCAGCTTGCGCGGCGATTTTTCGACCGCGTCCGTCCAGAGCGCCAAAGGGCTTGCCCATTTGGTGCTGCGCTGATAGGTGAGAACGAAGAGCAAGACCAGCACTGGAACTTCGATCATCACGCGCTGACGCAGCTTCAGACAGCGGAGGAATTCGATGGCGATGAGGGCGAGCCCGAGAAAAGGAAGATACACGCGACGCTCCGCCATCGGATCCTGGATAGGCACGACGGATGAGGTGGGAGCGAGGAGCAGAAAAAAGACGAACACGCCGAACGCCGCGAGAGGCCAGCGGCGGCGATAAATCCACGCGGCCACGATGAGCGCCGCCGCGGCGAGCAGACCCAGCCACGCGGCGGGATCGAGCGCGGTCCGGGTAATCGCGATGTCCGGATCCAGGTTTTGCCCGATGGGCAGTAGAACAAGGCGCACATACATCCAGACAACACGGCACTGGGTGAAGAAGTAGTTGATGGGCGTGAGTCCGGGCACACGGAAGCCGGCGGTATCGGCGGAGCTGAGGACGCGCGCGACTCCGATTGCGCCGAGGGCCGCTCCGATCGCTAGCATGCCATAGAGGCGCAAGTTGGCGCGAACGCTTTGCAGGCGCGCCTTCTGTCCCACTTCGGCCTCTGTAGGCGGATTGGCAATCCGCCGCGGCATGGCATCCCGCCCCACGTTGCCCCAGTAGAGGTCGGTTAGAAGCAGCAGCACGGGAAGAGTTAGCGTATGTTCTTTGGTGCTGGCGGCGGCGCCAAACAGCGCCAATACGGCGATCGCCCGCAACCACGTGATTTGCGCGGAGCGGCGGTACAAGAATACGCAGTACGCGGCGTAATAAAAGAAAACGCTCAACACTTCGGAACGGCTGGCGACATAGGCTACCGCTTCCGTTTGAATCGGGTGCAACAAAAAGAGCGCTCCGGCGAAAACACCGAGGGCCGACCGCGCAATGTTTTTCTCGGTGCCCGCCCACTCCAGCAATTTCGCGGCTATCAGCGCCACCAGCACGGAGTTCAACAGATGCAGCACCACATTCGTGACGTGATAAACGTAGGGATCGATGCCATTGGCTGCATAGTTCATCCAAAAGCTAAACATCAGCAGCGGGCGCAGGCCATTGATCCACCCTGAAAGCGGAATGCTTTGATAATCCGGTTTGAAAAACGGCAGGTAGCGGTCGTCGAGGACAAACGGGCCGTTAAGCGCGGGGCCGTAGGCTTCGAGAATCAAGAACAGGGCCGCAAGGGCCGCGGCCCATGGCCACAAGACGAATTTCCGCCCGGGCTGCGCAACCGCGACTGGCGCGCCAGCTGTTGCGCTAGACCCGTCCACTCGCTGGACAACAGAGCGTGGCGCGGCCGGGCGGGGCGCGTTGGTAGAAGGGGCAAGGGCCGCGCCGGCCCTGTGGCGCTCAGGCGGTGGTTTGCGAGGCGATTTTTTCATCGAGCGACTCCAGGCGGTATTCCAGTATGGCCACACGCTGGGCTAACGCGATGTTGGCGTCCTTTAGTCCCGAAATACGAAGAGATGAGCGGTACAGCACAACCACGAAGATGCAGCCGCACACCACCAGAAGCGCGGCGGTGGGATCGGAAGAATCAAGAAGCGTTCCCGCCCATCGCAGCGCGGAATCAGAAAGGGAAAGCGACAAAAGCAGCAGGGCGGCGAAAAGCCAGGCGACGGAATATTCCACCCGGATATGCGCCCGGCGCACTCCTCGCAAAACGGCCAAAATCAGCGCAAGGCTCAGGGCGGCGAATACGACCGGAAGACGTCCCATGTTCTATTTTCTCCGTCTTTCAATTTTGAGCACATTGACAAACACGCCCAACAGCACGTGGACGATGTAGTACAGAGACTTAACCGCCGTAATGGAGCTGCGGCCCGACCGCCGCGGGCGCATGCGGCAGGGCACCTCGACAAAGCGGAAGCGGCGGCGCTGTAAAACGACGAGAGCCTCGATTTCCGGGTACTCCAGCGGAAAACTGCGCGAGAACACGCCCAAAGCGGTTCGGTTCACTCCTACGAAACCGGAGGTAGGATCGTGGACGGGTTTTCCGAGAATCGGCCGGAGGACGGAGCGGAAGAAGAATATTCCGAGCGCGCGCATGGGACCGAAGTGGACCCCGTTTCCTGCGACAAATCGCGAGCCGATCACCATTTCGCAGCCGGTTTTTTGGAGTGTCTCCAGGATGCCCGGAATATACCGCGGGTCGTGCTGGCCATCGCCGTCGATGCGGATCACATATTCGAAGCCAAGCTCGAAGGCCAAGCGGTAGCCGGCCTGAACCGCGCCGCCCAGACCTAGATGGTGAGGCAATTCGAGCACGCGAGCGCCGGCCTCGCGCGCGCGTGTTACCGTGCCGTCGGCAGAGCTGTCGTCGACCACCAGCACGGGCACGCCCGGCATTACAGCG
This sequence comes from Bryobacterales bacterium, assembly GCA_019261985.1. Lineage (GTDB taxonomy): Bacteria > Acidobacteriota > Terriglobia > Bryobacterales > Bryobacteraceae > Palsa-187. Next base: position 56,806 of record JAFAQY010000054.1, read on the forward strand.
TGAACCTCGCCGATGACATCGCCGACGGCCCCTTCTTCATTGAAGGCAGGGATCAAGATCAGCAATTTCCCGGGCGCCGGATTGCGAGTAGTCACAATGCCGCAACCCGCCTGAGTGAAATAGAATGCCGCGCCAGAATGCGCTGGAATTCGCGGGAGGAGATATGACGCGCCGACATAATTTGCCGTCTTTGTTTTAGCAGGCGCGGCAATTGGAGCAGTGCCGCGGCGTGGGCGCGTAAAACCAGCCAAGGCAGCCACAATGCGGATTTGCCGTTCCGGCGGAATTCCGCTGCTTTGCCGCGTCCTTCAAATATCGACGCTACATGCCAGAAGTAACGCGCCGGCTCTGCGAACATCGCGCGGATGAGCGCGCCGAGCGGGAAGTTCTTGATGACGGTATAGAGGCGGTTTCTCTCGACGTAATACGCCTTGAGAACCGATGCCACGCCTGAGGAGTGCGAGTACCTATGTTCCACCACCGCGTCCGGAACATAACGGCAATCCCAGCCGGCCCAGCGTCCACGCAGGCCGAGGTCGGTGTCCTCGCAATAGAGGAAGAACGATTCATCAAACATTCCGGCTTGCTGGAGCATTTCGCGGCGGTACATCGCCGCCGAGCCGCTGGGGAACAGCGCTTCGGAGGAATTGTCGAAGGCTTGAGCAGGCTGGCCGTGGCCTCGCTGCTTGCTCGATCCGTCGGCGGCTATCAACATCCCGGCGGAATCAAGCGCGGCGTTCTTCCAGCGTGGATCGCTGAAACATACCCGGCTGGCGAACATCCCTGTTTTGCGGTTGGCCTCGGCGCAATCGACGAGCGCTTCGAGCCAGGTTGGGGCGGCGACAGCATCGTCGTTCAAGGCTGCGGCGTACTTCGATTGCGACGACCGGAAGGCTTGATTGACGGCAGCGCCGAAGCCCACGTTGGTCGCGTTTGAGATTACGCGAATGCGCGGGTAGGAAGCCTGCACGCGTCTGGAACCGCTGTTATCTACAACCACCACTTCAAAATCGGTAAAGGTCTGGCGCTCGAGAGCGCACAAACACTCCGCCAACGCGCCGTCCGCCGCCAGAGTAGGTACGGCAACCGTCACCGTCGGGCTGGGCAAGAAATGATTTTAACAGCATGGCCTGAAGCAAGCGCGGATGGGCCGCCGTTCTTGCCGAAATGCTGACCAAGATGCAAAACGTGCAGCCCAAAACCGCATGCCTTGCAAGTCTGCCATACATGCTGCATCGAGGTTGAAGCGATTCGGCTCAATGGATAAGAGTAGGAGCGGGAAGGCCCTTGGGTTGCACAAAGGACCGCGGAGCCGCGGGATGCAGTGTACGGAATCGGGAGTAGCGAGCCCATCGCGAAGCGGGGTTTGCGAGGAATATTGCCGGCTGTTGGACGAATTCGGCAATGCCGCGAAAGAAGTCTTGCATCTGCACGCAGAGCAACTGAACGCGATCCTTCAGGACGATACCGAATACGGCCGGTTCGATCTACCGATCCAGATGGCGAACGAAAGAAAACACGAAGCAAAGTACAACTTTATTCGCCATGTGCAGGAACACGGCTGCTCGGAAATCAACGCTCTTGACTTCACTTAAGCGAGAAGCGATCGCGGGCAGCATTTTCCAAATCCAATCCATTTCAGACCTCGCCCAGGGGCTCGATAAGAGGAGACTCCCGAGTCCGTGCCGAACTCACGGTGTCGTTACACCGCCCATCGCGAATGTCGAGTGCTTCTCGAGGGTGGATCACGACGTGACACTTAACAATAAAAAAGCTCCTGCTTCGGACGCGCGTCCTGAAATGTTACTGTCGTTGTATTTGTCTCATACATGAGCAGCCCTCATTGTGTGTAGGCTCTTATGGCCCAGGAAGACGGCCCAAATTACCCCGCCAAGGCCGATGTCAAGCAGCTATACAACATCCTTCTCTCCGAGCTCACGGAGTTTGTTGTGGTGATGATCGATGTTGAAGGGCGCTTCGCAAGCTGGAATCCCGGAGTCGAAGCGAATTTAGGCTATTCAAAGGACGAATTCATAGGGCAACCGTTTAGTATGGTCTTCACTCCGGAAGACAACGCGGAGGGGGCGGCTCAAAAAGAAATCGTCAGAGCAGCGGAACAGGGCAGGTCAGCGGATGTTCGCTGGCACGTGCGGAAGGACGGCCGCCGGCTCTTCGTGGATGGCGTTATCGTCGCTCTGCGAGGGCCGGGCGGCGATCTGCTCGGGTTCTCGAAAGTGATGCGCGATATCACGGAACGAAAATGCCGGGAAGATCAACTGGAGGAGTTAGCGCGCGCTCTGAATCATGCGCAGGTAATGCTGCGCAGCCTGGATGGAATCATCAAGTTTTGGAGCGCGGGCGCGGAGCGGCTTTACGGATACTCGAGGGAAGAAGCGCTGGGCCGGCGCGCACACGAACTGCTCCAGACCGAATTTCCGCAACGGTTGGAGGAGATCGAAGGCGCGCTCCTCGACTCGGGCATATGGAACGGGGAACTGCGCCAAATTTGCAAAGAGGGAAACGCCGTTACGGTGGCGAGCGAATGGGTCCTCCACCGCCATGCCCACAACCACCCGGGTCTGGTGATGGAAGCTTCAACCGACATAACGGGGCTTAAGGCGATTGAAGAAAAGCTGCTGGAAGCTAACGACGAGCTTCAGCATTTCACCTACGCGGCGACGCACGACCTGCAAGAACCGCTGCGCACCATCCGCGCGTATTCCGAGCTGATTCTGAATCGCCATGCCGCAAGCCTGACCAATGAAGTGGAGAGTTTACTGCGCCCGATTTACAATTCCGCGACGCGCATGGACAACCTCATTCAGAGTCTGCTGACGTATTCGCAAACGGGAGAGGCCGTTGTGTCCGAGGCAAACGCAAATGAGGCGCTCGATACTGCGCTGCTCAATTTGCGGACGAAAATCGCGGAGACCCAGGCAGAGATTACCGCCGACACGCTGCCGGCAGTTCGAGCCGATCCAGCCCGTTTGATGCAACTGTTTCAAAATCTGATCTCGAATTCACTCAAATACCGTTCCGCGGAGCGTCCGAAAATCTATGTGGGGGCGCGGCCGGAGGGGAAGCATTGGTTGTTCTTCGTGCGGGACAACGGCGAGGGATTCGATCCCGAATACGCCAAACGAATTTTCCGGCCGTTTGAAAGGCTGCACCGGCGAAAAATCGAGGGGAGCGGAATTGGCCTCGCGATTTGCAAGCGAGTCATCGAATCGCAGGGCGGGTCGATTTGGGCGGAATCGGAGCCGGGCAAGGGATCGACGTTTTATTTTACGCTGCCTCGGGAACAATGACTTCGTGAACCGGCTCGTTAGCGCTTGTTAACGGCTCGGTTCAGTTATGAGCCGAAATACGCTGCGCTGGCGAGCGTAATATCGTGGACCATTTGCAGAATGACCCGAATCCAAAGCGCCAGCGCCGCGCCCCCCGCTCCCAGTAACCCCAAAGCCACCCATTTTTCCAGTATTTGCCCGTGAGAACTCGCGCGGCGCGGTTCGTACCAGCGCGTCGCAACCATTGATGTTGTGGCGTAATTCGAATTCGAGGCCATATGGCGTCGTCCTCCGTGTTTTGCAGTAGCATCTGGCGCGCCGTTTTCTTTTTGAAACAACCAACTGGCGAACAGACGCGGCGGCTCGCGAAGGAAGCGCATTGAAGTTTGCAATTTTTACGTCTTTGCAAGAATATTTTCTGTTGGTCGCGCCTGCGAGCCCGCGCGTTGACTGAAGACAGTCTCTCGCAAAGACGCAAAGACCCCAAAGAAAACCCGTAGCAGTTTGCGGCTTGCGAGACTTTATTTACTTATCCGCGAATGGCACTTCGTAATAGAAGTAATCCTGGCCTGTCGCGGCGTCCTTGATTCCCGTCAAGTATAGCTTCGCCCCGGGGTCGTTGCGCGCCTCGAAGTAAAAGAAGCCACGCACGGATTCGCCTGGCGGGACCAGCTTCGCGGAAAACGCGAGCCCTTCTATTTCGGGAGCGTACAGCGGCCCGTGCTTTGGTTTGCGCGGGATGGGTATGGGCAAAGGCGGAGCGCCCGCGCCGGTGCCGGTTTTCCAGCTTTCTTTGCGCGAGCCGTCGTATAAGACGACATCGGAAGCGGGCATCGCATCGATGTGCTGGTTTCGCCCGTCGATGAATTGCGCGGTCAGGTTCAAGCGCAGAGCTTTTCCGGTGTCGTTTTGAAGAATCACCAGCACCGGCAGAATCCCATATTTATACGGCCGTACTTTGCCGAACGCGGAGCCGGCTTGCTCCTCGGAAGTGAACGGCACGGCTGCGAGAGTGATTTTGTCGAGGGTTTGGTGGCCCGGGTACGAAGCGGCGGGCGCGGAAGTGAAAGGCGCCTTGTTGTCGGCCGCCAGCGCCGCCGTTATACTCAAAGGAACGATCCATATCAATCGGAATAGCAGCCGTTTCATTTATCTCCTTTACCAGGTACTCCAGATCGTCTTCAGTCCGGGGATAATCCTGTATTTACTTTACCGGGGAGCGCGGGACCGCCGGTACTTTAGAGGACTCGCGGAACGACTCGGGTTTCTTCCCGCCTCCTTTGAAGCGACGACGCCGGGAGGCGTGTGGTTTCACGCGGTTTCCGTAGGTGAAGTCCTTTCGGCGGCGGAGCTGATCCGCCGGTTGCGCGCGCAGCGGCCGGGGTTGCCGGTTTATCTCTCGACCACGACTCTCGCCGGGCGCGCGGCGGCAGAGCAGCGGCTCTCCCTTAACTCAGCGCACAACGCAGCCCCAGGTCGCGACAGCGGGCACGGTGCGCTGGAGGCACGTGTTTTTTTCGCGCCCCTCGATTATCGCTCGGCGGTGCGCCGCGTTATGCGCAAGCTGCGCCCGTCTGCGGTGGTGATTCTGGAAACCGAGATCTGGCCCAATCTTTACCGCGAATCGAGGCGGGCCGGAGCGTCGCTGCTGATTGTGAATGGCCGCATCTCCGACCGGGCGCTGCCGCGTTATCGCCGGTTCAACTGGTTTTTCCGCCATGCACTGCAGCAGGCGGATGGCATCTTTGTTCAATCGGAGGAGGACGCGCGCCGCTATGCGATTGCGGGTGCGCGCCCGGAGCATGTGCGGGCCGAGGGGAATCTGAAATACGACTTCGCGCCTCCATCGGCCGGAATCGCTCCCGAGATCGCGGCGTTCTTGGATTCGCTCCTGCCACAGCACGTGTGGATCGCGGCCAGCACGATGCCGCCGCTCGAAAAAGGCGACCTGGATGAAGACGATATAGTGGTCCAGGCGTTTCAAGGTCTGGCGCCGCAGTTTCCTTCTACGCTGCTGATATTGGCGCCTCGCAAGCCGGAGCGATTCGACGGAGCCGCCGAGAAACTGGCGCGCTCGGCCCTGCCGTTCACTCGCCGATCTTCGCTGACCAAAATCAAACTCCCCGGAGTGCTTCTGCTGGATTCAATCGGCGAGCTGGCGCCCCTGTTCGAGCGCGCGAGTGCGGTGTTCATGGGAGGCACTCTGGTTTCCCGCGGCGGGCACAACATCCTGGAGCCGGCCTTTTTTGCGAAGCCGGTGATCGTGGGGCCGCACATGGAGAACTTTGCTGCGATTGCCCAGGAGTTCTCTTCGGCCGGCGCTGTGGTGCGGATCCCGGACTCGCAAGATCTGGGGGCCGCGGTGGCGGGGCTGTTGAACAATACGGAACATGCCGCGCGCATCGGCGCGCAGGCCCGGCAGCTTGCGAATGCAAAACGCGGCGTGGCTGACCGGATCGCGTGCGAAATCCTAAAAGCTTCTGATGCGGCGATCCCTCATCCGCTACCAATCCTCCCGGCACGGCTGTTGTTGACCCCGCTCTCTTGGATATGGCAGGCAGGGAGCAGCATAAATCTGAGTCTGCAGTCGGCGCGGCGGCAATCGCTGAATGCGAAGGTGGTAAGTATCGGAAGTTTAAACATGGGCGGGGCGGGGAAAACACCGATTGTGGCGCATTTGGCGGAGCGCCTCGATGCCGCGGGCCGCAATGTGGCGATCCTCACGCGCGGGTACCGGCGGCGCTCGGCCGATCCGGTTGTCGTGACGCGTGGGAGCAAAAAAGTTCCTGTTGAGTTAACCGGCGATGAGGCGCAGATGTTCGTGCGCGCGGGGCACGCGCATGTGGGAATCGGCGCGGATCGGTGTGAGGTGGCGCGCCGCATGGAAGCGGTTGGCCCGAACGTATTTTTACTCGACGACGGATTCCAACACGTGCGTCTGAAGCGGGATGAAGATATCGTGTTGGTGGATGCGCTCGATCCGCTCGCGGGAGGGGTTTTTCCCGTTGGCCGCCGCCGGGAGCCTCTCCGAAGCCTGACGCGCGCGACCGCTGTGATCGTCACGCGAGTTGAGCGCGGCCAGGCGATTACGGGAATCGAGGACCTGATCCGCCGCTACAACGCAAGCGCGCCTGTTTTTACCTCGCGCATCGTGCCCAAGCAATTTGTGGGGCGGGCTATTGTGCCCGCAACGCTGTTTTCACCGGGCCCGGTCGCCGCGTTTTGCGGGCTCGGCAATCCCCGCTCCTTCTGGAGCACGCTCGAGTCGCTCGAACTTCAAGTTGCATTTCGACTGGCTTTTAGCGATCATCATGCCTATCGCCCAGCGGAATTGAAGCGCCTGGGAGCGCAGGCCTCGGCGGCGGGGGCTAAAGTTTTGGTGACCACGGAAAAGGACATGATGAATCTGCCGAGCGGCGCGGACGCGTTGCTCCACCCATGCGAATTGTACTGGCTTCGCATCGGCATGGAGATCGACGACGAGCAGGAATTGCTGCGCCGCATTCTATGAGAACCGCCATTTTCGGGGGGACGTTCGATCCTATTCATTCCGCGCACCTGACGGTTGCTCGCGAAGCCGCGGAGGCGTTCGGCCTGGATCGCATACTTTTCATCCCCGCTGCGAACCCGCCGCATAAGGAAGCCGTGACGCCTTACGAGGACCGTTTTGCGATGGTGGAACTCGCATGCCGCGAAGATCCGCGCTTCATACCTTCGCGTCTGGAAGAGGCGCAGGAGAAGAATTACTCGATCTATACGATCGAGCGGGTTCGCGGGTCGGAGAAGCCGGGTACCCGGCTGTTTTTCGTTATTGGCGCGGACGCTTTCGCGGAAATCTGTTCGTGGCATCGCGCTGATGAAGTAATTACTTCTGTCGAGTTCATCGTGGTTACCCGTCCGGGGCACGATTATGCAAGCCCGGCCGGTGCGTGCGTGCATCGACTTGAGACGGTGGCGCTGCCGGTGTCGTCATCGGAGGTGCGGCAGAAGCTTGAGCGCGGCGAGATTCCGCCTGAACTCCCGCCCTGCGTCATACGCTATATTCGCGAGCACAAGTTGTATAACTTCCCGAAGGTCTAGTAGGGCAGGTTGCCAACCTGCGGCGGGTTGCCATTGCCAACCCGCCTAGTCGGGTATTGTAGTAAGCCGCCCAGCGCGATTGGCAATCGCGCGCAGGATGGCATCCTGCCCCACGATGCGACATGAATGAAATCGAAATTGTCGATTGGCTGAAAAACATCGCCGCCCCGGCGCCAAACCTAATCCTCGGCATCGGTCATGATTGCGCCGTCTACCGCCCCAATCCCGGCGAAGACCTGCTCTTAAAATCTGACCAACTGATCGAGTGCGTGCATTTTCGTTCGGACCTCGCGCCGGGAGCCGTCGGCGAACGCGCCCTCGCGCG
>JAFAQY010000016.1 GCA_019261985.1 Bryobacterales bacterium
CGGGGTGGATGGCGTCACGATCCCACAGATCGTGGAGTCAGACCAAGGCGTGACGGGATTTCTGGAAGCGATTGAGGACTCGTTACGAAACAAGACCTACCGGCCGCAGGCGGTCCAACGCGTGTACATCCCGAAGGCGAATGGGAAGCTGAGGCCGTTAGGGATACCGACGGTGCGCGACCGGGTAGTGCAGATGGCGACCGTGTTAATCCTGGAGCCGATCTTTGAGGCTGATTTCCTGGATTGCAGTTACGGGTTCCGGCCGGGGCGCTCCGCGCATCAGGCGCTTAGGGGGGGCGTGTCAAGTATTTTGTGTAAACATTTTTTTTTCTGACAGCCATGTCGCACACCCGCTCAGAGGCCGGCGCCATATAAATCATATGCGTTATACGATATTTCGAGGAATTCCATTTGTGAGCAACGCACCTTCTGTACGGCCCGTTTTATGGATTGCCCTTTTTGCGGGTTGCGCCTTTGGGCAACCTCCGCCTCCCGGTCAGGCTCTTTTTCAGCGCAATTGCGCCAATTGCCACTCGGCGGAAGGGGGCGCGCCCGGTGTGGCCGCATTGAATGCCATGTCCACCGAGAGCATCTTCGACGCTTTAATGAAGGGCAAGATGAAGGACAATGCCGCGAGCCTTACCAGCCGCGAGCGCCGCAACATCGCCGAATTTTTAGGCAAGCGCGCCTACATCGATCCCGCGGCCGGTGACATTAGCAAGATGACCAATCCGTGCCCATCCAATCCCGCGCTCGCGGCAACCGGGCCGTCCTGGTCCGGCTGGGGCGGTCAAACCAATGCTCGCTTTCAGAACGACAGCGCGGCTGGATTGAAAGCGTCCGATGTGCCGAAGCTAAAGCTTAAGTGGGCGTGGGGATTGCCGGGCGCTTCCAACAGTTATTCGCAGCCGGCGGTGGCATACGGCCGCGTATTTGTGGGCAGCGACGATGGCGTGGTGTATTCGTTGGACGCGAAGTCGGGATGCGCTTATTGGGCCTACAAGTCCGACATGTTCGGAAGATTTGCCCCAATCATTGCGCCCATTAAGGGCTATGCCGGCACTTCCCAAGCCGTCTACTTCGTAACGCGATCCTCGACGGCATATGCGATCGACGCCCATGACGGCCACTTGTTATGGAAGAACGTGGTCAAGGATGGCCTCAACAATCTCAGCGCAACGGCTGCGTATTACGATGGCCGGTTGTACGTGCCTTTATCGGGCACGGAGACGCTAACCGGCGCAAATCTCGATTACGAATGCTGTAAATCGCGCGGCACGGTCGTCGCTGTAGATGCGAACACAGGCAAGGTCCTGTGGCGGTCGCAAAGCATTCCAGAGCCGCTTCGCGCACTTGGCGAGAACTCAAAAGGAAAGCAGAACTTTGGCCCCGCGGGAGCATCGGTTTGGAACACGCCAACGGTGGATGCAAAGCGCAAGCTGATCTATGTGGGAACCGGCAACAGTTTCGGCCGCATCGCCGCGGATACGAGCGACTCGATCCTGGCCATGCGTATGGAGGATGGCAAGATCGTGTGGCATCACCAGGAGTTTGCGGGCGATTCGTTCATGAACGGCTGCAGGCCGGCGAACGCCAAAGAGACGAATTGTCCCGAAAAACTGGGTCCCGATTACGATTTCGGGGGCTCGTCGGCGATCCTGCAATCCGTTAACGGAAAGGACATTCTGGTGGCGGCGGGCAAAGGCGGCGTGGCGATTGGACTCGATCCGGACGACGAGGGCAAGCTGATCTGGCGCACACAGTTGTGGGAAACCCAAGCGCCGTCGGCAGCCGGGCTGGTTGTATGGGGCGGCACCGCCGACGGCCAACGCGTCTATTATCCTTTGCAGCAACCCGGCGGCGGCCTGAAGGCTTTGGAACTTATGACCGGCAAGGTCGATTGGAATGCACCCGTCAATGCAGACCGGCGCGGTCAGGCCGGCCCAGCGACTTCCATTGCCGGTATCGTGTTCACCGGCGGTTGGGATGGCATTCTGCGAGCCGTTGACTCAACGGGAAAGATCGTTTGGAGCTACGACTCCAAGCGGGATTACCAGACGATCAACGGCGTAATCGCCAATGGCGGATCGTTCGGCTGCGCGGGACCCATCATCGCGGGCGGGATGCTGTACGTCGCTTCCGGCTACACCGGAATCCAGGGCGGTTCGCAAGGAAACGTGGTGCTTGCGTTCGGACCGGAGTAAACAGGCTCTCGTTATATCAGCACGGATGATATGCTGTATCAATTGCGCTGGTTCTCCAGAACCGCGCGGGTGCGTTATCCTGACGCAAGATGAAAATCGCTTTACTGCTCTGTTCCTCCGCTTTTGTTTTTGCTCAAGCACCAGCCGCCCCAGCCCCGTCGAGTCCAGCGCAGCCTGATCAGGCTCGCGAACCGCAAGACCTGCAGCTCAGCAGGACTCGCCAAGGCGCCGCCCCTGCCCCCAAGCAGGACCCAAACTGGCCGCCAAAAGGACCCACGCCGCGCACCCCGGACGGCCATCCTGATCTTTCCGGAAACTGGCAGCCCAACGCGATTCGCCAGAATGTCGACATGATCGGCTCTGGCGTAGATGTCCCCCTACTGCCCGGCCCCCGGGCTATTTATGAACAGCGCAAGGCGGGCCTAAGCAAGGATGACCCCGAGGCGCGCTGCCTGCCGCCGGGTGTTCCGCGCATGAGCACCACACCCTATCCCTGGAGCTTCGTCCAAACCAAGGACCTGCTGGTGATCGTCTACGAAGGCGGAGCGCATATCTGGCGCAAAGTTTTCCTGGACGGGCGTCCGCATAATCCGCAAGTGGAAGAAAGTTGGCTCGGCGATTCCATAGGCCATTGGGAAGGCGACACGCTGGTAATTGAAACCGTCGGACAGAACGACATCACCTGGATCGATGAATCCGGCATCCCGCACTCAAACGAAATGAAGGTGACGGAGCGCATCAGCCGGCCGGATTTCGGTCATTTGACGATCGAGCACACCATTGACGATCCCAAGACCTTCTCCAAACCCTGGAGCTTCACTACTCATCCCTCATTACTCAAAGGCGAACTGATCGAGTACATCTGCCAGGAAAACAATAGGGACGTCCAGCATCTGGTCGGCAAGTAAGCGCACCCGACGCTTGCGGGTTTACCCGTTCAAAATATCCAAGATTGGTTTGCCGAAGCGTTCGGCCTTCCGTTCGCCGATCCCGGGGACCTCGAGCAATTCCGCTAGAGATCGGGGGCGGTGGCGGCAGAGCGCATCCAGCGTCGAGTCGTGGAGAATTACAAATGCCGGCACGGACTGCGCGCGCGCGGCTTCCAGCCGCCACTTTTTCAGCGCGGTCCGGAGTTGTTCATCGACGGCGCCGGCGAACGGAACATGCATCCGGCGCAGCATGGGGCTGGCCTGCGGCGGCGGCGCAAACGGCGTGGAATCGGATTGCGGAGCTTCCGAGGCCAGCCACCCAACGCTGACGCCGCACAAGTCGCAGGCGCCGCAACGCTCCCATTTCGGCGTCTCGCCGAAATGCAGGCAGATTTGACGGTGCCGGCACTCGGTTGCTTCGGCGAAGCGGCGGATAATGCGGTAGCGCATCCAAGCACGCTCGCGTTCGGCTGAATCCTGGGTCTCCTGAATGAAGTGCGCCAACAGACCTGCGTCCTGCCTTCTCCACAGAAGCACGCAATCGGCTACGTCGCCATCGCGGCCCGCGCGCCCCGCTTCCTGATAATACTGTTCGAGCGATTTCGGCAGGCTCAGGTGGATGACCGCGCGTACGCCGGGATAATTGATGCCCAGTCCGAAGGCCAGAGTTCCAACCAGCACCCGTTTTTCGCCCGACATCCAGAGTTCTTGATTCGCCTCCCGCGTGGGGTTCGGCATTTGCCCGTGATAGGCAACCGCCGGAATACCCGTCGATGAAAGCCAGGATGCGGTCTGCTCCACCCGCTTGATCGTCGGCGCATACATAATGATGTTGCCTTCGGGGTAATGCTCCAGGGCGGCGAGGAGCAGCGCTTGCAATTCCTTCTCGGCATACTGACGAACGACATAGCGCAGGTTAGCCCGATGAAAACTCATGACGAACTTCGCCGGATCCCGCAATGCCAGTTGAGCCAGCATGTCATGTCGCACTTGGCGAGTGGCGCTTGCCGTAAAGGCGGCAATCGGAATGTCCGGGAAGCGTTCCCGCAGCAACCGGAGCTGACGGTATTCCGGCCGGAACTCGTGGCCCCATTCGGAAATGCAATGCGCTTCATCGATAGCAAAAAAGGACAGCGGCAAACGAGCCAGCCAATCCAGCGTGTCGGCGCGCACTCCGCGCTCCGGGGAGAGATAAAGCAGGCGATATTCGCCCTCCACAGCGCGCCGCTGAACATCGCGAACAGTTGAAACATCGAGCGCGCTGTTGATGAACGCTGCGCTAATCCCGATCTCGCTCAGGCCCGCCGCTTGATCTCGCATCAGAGCGATCAGCGGACTGACGACCACAGCCGTGCCGCCGAGGGCAACTGCCGGAAGTTGATAACAGAGCGACTTCCCTCCTCCGGTCGGCATCACCACCGCGCAATCGCGCCCAGCCAGAATCGATTCGATAATCTCGCGCTGGCGCGGACGGAAGCATGAGTACCCCCAGTGCTTCTTCAGTAGCTGATCAAGGATAGCCGAGTTTTGGACCAACCCCTAATTGTAGGCATGGTGGGGCAGGATGCCATCCCGCGCGCGATTGCCAATCGCGCTGGGCGAGCTTTGCAAAGACTCGCCCAGGGGTTGAAACCCGCCGCAGGTTTTGCAACCTGCCCCACTTTCCCGTTGCCAACCGGCTTGCCTTCTCGCTACCGCGCCGCCGAGGTCGTTTCCGGAACCAGTTGAATCACCAGCACGCGGCCGTCTGAATGGAACGTCGCGCCAGTGGCAGTGCGCGCTTCCTTCGACGGTTTTGAAGGCATGATATAGGACAACTTCGCCACGCGCCCGGTTTCTTCCAGGCTGCGGCCGACGAATTCGCGTTCATCGTCGATATTCGGATCGATCTTATGCGTGATCCCGTTATTGCGCGCGTCGCGGTCGAAGCCGACGTCGTGCGTGGCGGCGCCCACCCACAACTCCTCGCCATCCACTTTAAATGGCGCTTTCCACAGCCTTAAATGATGGCGTTGAGCCACAACCGCGATCGGCTCGGCATGCGCGAGTCCGTAATCCTGATTACGGCCGAACAGCATCAGTTCGCTCATCGGCAATTCAAGATACGCTTGCTTGGATAACGTTTGGATCAGTCCTGTAACCAAGGCGCCCTCCCTCGTCTTGTTTACTTGAACCCATCCCGCGGCCTGAAAAACACCGAGCACTCGCTGCTCGCTCGCGGGGATCACGAAATTGGTGTTATCGCCGGAATCGCCGGCCAAATCCGTCACGCGGCGCGGAATCCGATCGACGATGTCCAACGTCACCTTCGGCAGTTTCGAATCGTCGATGGAAACTGCCTTTTCCGGTCCCCGCGACTTGAACTCGATACTGGCTTGAAATTTCCCGGTGATTGTATCGTTGCCGGATTTGTTCATCCATAAGAAAAGGCGTCCGGAGCGCGGGACCTCCAGCCGCTTGGCCTCGCCGACCAGGAAAGGCACTGCGGCGTCGCTCGATCCAATGCGCCCGATGAGCGCGGCTTGCCCCGCTTCATTCACAGGATAGGTTTTCAATAAATCCCGGAACCCCCGAGCATTCCCGGCAGGTCCGGCCGTGCGCCCTTGGGCCAGTGTGACGGCGCCCGTACTGGTGATCACCACCACATCGCCCGCGCGCAAGTCGATACCTGTATCCAGCCAGTCGTCGGGAGTTACGGTGACGCCTTTCGTCTGCGCGTGAAGCAGCACGGACGCGAGCAGAAGGAGAGCAAAACGTCCCATGGCCGTATTGTAACCGGACCCTGTGGGGCAGGATGCAATCCTGCGCGCGATTGCCAATCGCGCCTGCCGAAGTTTGCAGGTTGCCAATCTGCCCACAAAACAGCGCTTCGATGCATTATCATATGCTCTAGGATTTTAATTACCCGCGGAGTAGTTTCCGGGAGACGCATTTCATGAAACAAAAGCTGCTGATGTTGGTTTTAGCGGGAGGCCTTGTGGCCGGCGTGGCATATGCCCATCATTCTTTCGCCGCGACTTACTTTGAGGACAAAACCGTCAAGGTCGAAGGCGAGTTGGTGCAGTTCCTGTACCGCAATCCGCACTCCTTCGTTCACGTTGAGGTGAAGGAGAAGGACGGTTCGGTCACGCGCTGGGCCATCGAATGGGGCGCGGGCGGACAGCTTGGCCGTCAAGGCGTATCGCGCGACACGCTTAAAGCCGGCGACCACGTGATTGTGACAGGCAATCCAGGCCGCACGCCGGAAGATCACCGCCTGCGCATGGTCAGCATCAGCCGGCCTTCGGACGGCTTCAAATGGCCGAACGCGGCCGGTCAAACTTTCGACTAACCGGCACAACAAGAGTTACCGCCCTGCGGCCGCGCACCATAGTCAAGCGTACGTGCCTTGATGGCAAATGACCACTTGACTGGTCATGTCGATTCCCTCGACAATCGGAGTATGAGGGAACGAGAGATATCCGCCACGGAATTCAAAGCCAAATGCTTGGGCATCCTTGACGAAGTGAGCACCGGCGCATCAATCGTAATCACTAAGCGCGGTAAGCCCATCGCGCGGTTGACTCGGGCAAGCCACCAGCGACGGCCATTGATGGGGGGGATGGCGGGAACTTCGGACGAGGTCGGCGATATCGTACACTTCGACAGCACCGAGCTCTGGAGGTCGGCGCGCTGATGTTTTTAGCGGATACGCATATCTGGTATCGCTGGCGCGCTGCTCCGAAAAAGCTTTCAGATCGCCATGTACGCGCCCTCAACCGGGCAGAGCGCAACAACGAAGCGGTAGCCGTAAGCGCGATTAGCCTTTGGGAACTAGCCATGCTGGCGGCTAGTGGCAAAATTCGTGTGAATCCGCCGCTTGGCGCCTGGGTCGAAGATATGGCCGATGACCCGCTTGTCTCCGTGCTGCCTCTCACTCCCGCAATCGCCGCCACTAGTGTGGGCTTAACAGCTCTTCCCGGCGATCCCGCCGACCGCCTGATCGCCGCAACCGCGCTTTGTCATGAACTGACGCTTCTGACAGTCGATGAGCGCATTATTAACTGGGGCGGCGTGCCGGTGCTCTAAACACCGGCTGGCATACCGCGACCAAATTTTGGAGTTAGCTTACACTACGCCTCCGCGTACTGATCGTGCCGCGGGTCAGACCTTCGACTAAGCTCTCCTACAAAGCGAATGGATTCAGCAACGGAATTTTGAATTCGGCAAAGTCGCGTGTATTCCTTGTGACGACCGTTAGCCCATGAATACGGGCGGTCGCCGTGATCATGGCGTCTTCAATCAACCGATCCGGGCGCCGGTGCATCAGCCGAGCCCACTCGCGAAACGTGCGCCCATCCATGGGCAGAACTTGGTAGGTTTCTGCGACCTCATCGAGCCAAGCCTCAATTTCACGAGCTTTCTCATCGTCCTGGCTGCGAGTCAATTCAATCCCCGCCTGTAATTCGCCGATCGTAACTGCGGAAATGAAGAGATGTTCGGCGGGCACACTTCGCAACCAGCCGATAACCGCCCCGTGAGGCCGCGGTTTGCGGACTTCCGAAATGACATTCGTGTCAATAAGATAGCCTGCGATCATGATTCGAAGGCTACGGGCCGGCGCCGCCGGAAGGTGCGCTTACCAGGAGTTTCGAAACGCGGTTCTGGCCTCAAAAGCAGTTCTTTCAGCGTCGGCTTGGCGCTGCTTAGCAGCCGCCGCCATTCGGCGATCGGTACCAAAACCGCAGCCTCCACCCCTCGCCGAGTGACAATTTGCGGGCCCTTCTCTAACGTTGCGTCCAGAAATTCACTGAACCGCGCCTTCGCATCCTGAACGGGCCATGAGGCCATAATTTAATCTCCTCGATAACTAGTTATAACACTAGTCAGTGCTGACCATCACCCTCGCGTGCCGGTCTGGAAAACGGCGTGAACAAGGACTGCGGCGGGGAGACCGCATGATCGGGTACGATAAGCAACTGAACCCTTGGCCGGAGTGACTCGGGCGAGGGCAAAGCTTCCCGAAATGCTCACAAATTTGACGCAGGACTTTCGGTTTGCCGCGCGAATGTTATGCCTCAATCGCGGGTTTGCCGCATCCGCGGTGCTGATTCTTACCCTCGGCATCGCCGCGAGTACAGGTCTCTTTGCGGTGATCGATGCCGTGGTGCTGCACCCACTGCCCTATGCCGGGGCCGATCGCATCGCACGCGTTCGGCTGGTAACGCCGTCCGGTCAGCCTCGGGAAGCGATGGTGAGCGCCGGCCAGTTCCGCGCGCTGCGGGCCGCGTCCACCGTGACGTCGTCAACGTTGGATGGAGTCTACATCGAGGACAGCTTTACGAAGACGCTCGGCGGAGCGTCGTTCCCCGAATCGGTGTGGACCGATTCATTCAGCGCTAACGCGCCATCGATGCTTGGCGTTCGGCCGCTGCTCGGGCGGGTGTTTAGCGAAGCCGACGCGCCGATCGGGTCCGAGCCACAGCGTGTCGCGGTGCTCACGTACCCGTTCTGGCAGCGTCGCTTCGCCGGCCAGCGGGAGGCAATCGGACAAGCCCTCCGGCTCGACGGCGAGCCGTTCACCGTCATTGGTGTGATTCCGCGTGACTACACTACCGGCCTCACCGATGTCGTCGTTCCGCTGCGGATGCCACTAGCATCGGATACGACGTGGCCGGTCACCGTGCGAGTGAAGGTAGGCAGATCGATGGCCCAGGCAGAGGCCGAACTGCAGAACGCCTACGAACAGTTCAAACGAGCGAGGCCCGCGGCATACCCACGGAGCTTCCGTGTGCAATTGAGCAGGTTGGTGGACGAGGAACGACGCGCCGCGTACGTGCCGGTTCTCGGTCTGCTGTTCGGAGCAGCGGCGTTGCTCCTGTTGATCGGGTGCGCCAACGTGACAATCCTGCTGCTGGCCCGCGCCCGTAATCGGATGCGCGAGATGGCGGTGCGCCACGCACTCGGAGCGGGCCGGTGGCGGCTGGTCAGTCTCCAGCTCTCTGAAACGCTGCTCGTCACGCTCGCCGCCGCGGGTCTGGCGCTACTGGCGGTGACGTACGCGTTACCGCCGCTTCTTGCGGAAGTGCCAGGCGCCGTCTCGCTGCCCGCGGCCCGTATCGTCGTTGGACCCGCGGCCATTCTCTTCGCGACAGCGGTCAGCGCTCTGCTGTCGGTGATCATCGGCTTTTGGCCGGCGTTGGCCATCTCGCGTGCGCGGAGCGATGCGATGCGCACAGCGTCGGCAGCTAGGGCGGCTTCTGGCACAGGCCGTGCGAGTTCGGGCTTCCTGGTCGCCACCCAGGTGACGATCGCCGTAGTACTCCTGGCGGGAACTGGCGCGGCGATTCGTGCGCTTATAGATCTCTATCGCGCGCCGGTCGGCTACGACCCCACGCGTGTGACCATCGCACAGATTTACCCGCAGGTCGGGACTTACACCGATTGGCCGGCGCGCGTAGCGTTGTATCAGCGCCTGCGGTCGGAGGTGACGAGCGATCCGGCCGTCGAGAGCGCGACAATCAGCTTGATTCCCACCGGACCGCCGCCAACCACCGGCATGGTGACTCGCATCGACGCTGATGGCCTCCGTGCCGGCGACGACCGCGAAGTGTTAGCGCACTCGGTCGCGTCCGACTATTTCTCCACCTTAAAGATGCCGCTGGTGCGTGGACGCGCGTGGTCGGCCGGCGACGACGAGCGCGCGGGACCGGTGGTGGTGATCAATGAAACGATGGCGCGGCAGTTATGGCCAAACCAGGACCCGATCGGCAAACACGTGCGACCGAGCTTTCCTCGAGCGGCGGCCCGAATGG
Source organism: Bryobacterales bacterium (assembly GCA_019261985.1). Classification (GTDB taxonomy): domain Bacteria; phylum Acidobacteriota; class Terriglobia; order Bryobacterales; family Bryobacteraceae; genus Palsa-187. Next base: position 9,928 of record JAFAQY010000016.1, read on the forward strand.
ATTCTGAACGCTCCCGGCCGGGATGGTTCGTTTGATGTGATCGGTGTGGTGCGAGACGCGCCGAATCGAGGATTGCGCGAGCCGGTCGCGCCGGCGATGTACTACCCCTACACCGTGGCGCTCAGCGATATCGCGGTGCTGTTGGTGCGCACGAAACGAAGCCCGCTCGCTGCCGAAGCCCGCCTGCGGACAGCGGTCAGCAGGGCAGACGGGAACCTTCCGATCATCCGGTTCATCACACCCGAAACGTTCATGGGCCGGCAGCAAGGCGAGTTCGTGAGCGGCGTGCTCCTGGGCTTCGCGGGCATCGCACTCGTGCTGGCCTCGTTCGGGCTGTTCAGCGTCGCGTGCTACACCATCGCGCATCGCACGCGCGAGTTCGCCATTCGGATCGCTCTCGGTGCGTCGCCACGCGCCGTGCTCCGATCGGCGCTCCAATCGGCCATGCTCGCGGTGTTCGCCGGCCTCGGCGCCGGATTGGTCCTGAGTGTCGGCCTCAGCTCCGTGCTCGCACGGTGGTCGATCCGCAATGTCGACGACCCGGTTGTCCTGGTTGCCGCGATGGGGACGCTGCTTTTGTCAACGGGAATTGCGACGCTCATTCCCGCTCGAAGGGCGGCCGCGATAGAGCCGGCGATTGCCTTGAGGGTCGAATAGCGCGTCGGCTGGCATGCGTTGGCCCCATCCGTTCGAAAGCCGCTGAAGCCCGCAATAAGCCACTTCCGAGAGGGTCCGCCGATGACCGCTTCAAAAGTATCCATGCTATCCTCAAATAAGTTCTGGTAGAGGAGCGAGGGCCATTATTACCCCGGCGCGCGGTTCCGTTAAGCTCGGAGCGCTGGGCGAAAGGGGCAGCCTTGCCGAAATCGGGCGCGGGGCTTAAACGCGTTCCGGTTGGTGAGAAAGGCCAATACCTTCTCACTGTCATTCGGTTGTTACAAGGACCGGATGGAGCGCTATCGGGAAGTCCCTTGTATCCTTCCCCGCCGTGGTCCACGGCAGCGCATCTCATCCGCTTTTATGGATGTTTTTGAGCTAACACGCGCGCTGGTGGACATCGAGTCGGTCACCCCAAACGAAGAAGCCGTCGGTGTGTTTTTGCTCGACCGGCTGTCGCGCCTCACGGCTGAATCGGGCGGCCGGGTTGAGCGCATGGACGTAGAGCCGCACCGCTTCAACGTCCTCGCCACCTGGGGCCAACCGGTTGTCACATTTTCGACCCACATCGACACCGTCCCTCCTTTTTTTCCTTCGCGGGATGACGGCGAATGGATCTGGGGACGAGGCGCTTGCGATACCAAGGGCATTATCGCGGCCATGGTCCGCGCGATTGAAGACTTGCTCGCCGAAGGCGTGCGCGGGCTCGGGCTTCTTCTGGTGGTCGGCGAAGAGCGCAACAGCGCGGGCGCGTATACCGCCTCGCGGCGCGGAATCGGCAGCCGATATTTGATCAACGGGGAGCCCACCGAAAACAGGCTGGCGCTCGGCTCCAAGGGCGCTCTGCGTTACGAAATCATCGCCCGCGGGCGCATGGCGCATTCCGCCTATCCCGAGCTTGGCGACTCCGCGATCGAAAAGCTTCTGGATGCGCTCGGCCGCGTCCGGCGAATCAAGCTGCCGCGCGATCCCGTGCTGGGAGAAAGCACGCTCAACATCGGAACCATTCGCGGCGGCCGGGCGCCAAACATTATTCCGGATGAGGCCTCGGCGGAAATCTTCATCCGCCTGGTGGATTCGGGCGATTCCACTCGCCTGGAAGTGAGCAGGGCCGTGGACGATCTGGCGGAGCTGCGCGGAGTGCTTTATCTTCCCGCCGTGCATTTGGGCTCGGCCGATGGATTCGAGACCACTGTGGTTTCCTACACCACGGATATCCCGGCGTTCGGCGGCGCTTGGGGCAAGCCCTTCCTGCTCGGCCCCGGCACCATTCATTTTGCCCATACCGATGAAGAGCGCATCCGCAAAACCGATTTATTGGACGCAATCGACATCTACAAAAAGTTAGCGAGGAAATTGTTAGAGCAATGAATAACGATCGTATTCCTGTTGGAATTTTGGGCGCCACCGGAATGGTGGGCCAGGAATTTGTGAGCTTCCTGCGAGACCATCCGTGGTTTGACCTGACATGGCTGGGAGCCAGTGACCGGTCGGCGGGCAAGCCCTATCGGGAGGCGACTAACTGGCGTTTGGGGGGCGAAGCGCCGGCTTACGTCCGCGATATCATCGTTTCCGATTCCAAGCCCGCGGGCGCCCCGCGGCTCGTGTTTTCGGCAATGGACGCTTCGGTCGCCACCGAAATCGAGCGCGCGTTCGCATCCGCGGGACACACTGTGGTCTCGAATTCACGGAATCATCGGATGGATGCGGATGTGCCGCTGCTGGTGCCTGAAATCAACGCGGATCATCTGAACCTGCTTGCGCAGCAGCGGAAAACGCGCGGGTGGAGCGGTCAGATCGTGACCAACCCAAACTGCTCCACGATTGTCCTGGTAATGGCGCTCGCGGCGCTGAAACCGTTCGGAATCCGGCGGGTGATCGTGTCCACGATGCAGGCGATTTCCGGAGCGGGCTACCCGGGCGTGGCATCCATGGACATAAACGCGAATGTCATTCCTTTCATCGGCGGCGAAGAAGAGAAGATGGAGCAGGAGACGCAAAAAATCCTCGGCGATCTCAATGGATCGGGGGTTGACCCTCTGGCGGCAAACGTCAGCGCGCATTGCAATCGCGTCCCGGTGGTGAATGGCCATACAATCACGGTCTCCGTGGAATTCGAAAAGAAACCATCGCAGAACGAAATTCTTGGCGCTTGGCGCCGCTGGCACGGCCTGCCGCAGCAGAAAGGGTTGCCGAGCGCGCCGCCGTGCCCGGTGATTTATATGCACGAAAAAGATCGGCCGCAGCCGCGCCGGGATGTCGAGCGCGAAAACGGTATGGCGGTCTTCGTCGGCCGCCTCCGCGATTGCCCAGTGCTGGATTATAAGTTCATTGCATTGGGCCACAATACCGTGCGCGGGGCGGCGGGGGCTGCCGTGTTAAACGCCGAGTTGATGCAGTCGGAGGGCTGGCTGAGCTAAAAGGCATTGTCAGTTGTCAGTCATCAGTTATCAGTAAACCGGCGTGGCCGGAGCCGAAAACTGATAACTGACAACTGATAACTGACAACTGAGAACTATGCTTGTGATGAAGTTCGGCGGCACGTCGGTTGAGACGGCCGAAGCGATCGGGCGCGTTGCGGAGATTGTGCGCCAGCGCGTGGCCATGCGGCCCGTCGTGGTTGTATCCGCGATGGGCAAGACCACCAATAAGCTGCTCGCGATTGGTCACCGAGCCATCGCCGGCGAGGTTGCAGCCGCGCTGGCGGGCTTGGCCGAGCTGCGCGATTTTCACTTGCATGAATCCGATGGCCTCGAAACCGTTACCGGCCTTTTCGACCAGCTTTCGAGCCTTGTAAACGGTCTCGCCGTAATCGGGGAGTTGACGCCTCGAGCTACGGATGCGCTCTGCTCTTTCGGCGAGCGTATTTCGAGCTTGATCGTTACCGCGCTTTTTCGCAAGCGGGGTATCGACGCCGTCCATATAGATGCACGCGATCTGATCGTTACCGACAAACGCCATACGCAAGCGGCTCCGGTGTGGGCCCAAACGAATGCGCGGCTCGCGAAAGCGCTTCCCGATCTCGCGAGCGCGCATGTGGTGGTGATGGGCGGCTTCATAGCATCGACCGAAGAAGGGGTCACAACCACTCTCGGCCGCGGAGGCTCGGATTACACCGCTTCGATCGTCGGCGCCGGAATTGGCGCGCAGGAGATCCAGATTTGGACCGATGTGGACGGCATACTGACAGCCGACCCGACCATTCTTCCCGGCGGATATCGTGTGAAAGTCTGCTCCTTTGCGGAAGCCGCGGAGCTCGCCTATTTCGGCGCGAAAGTCCTGCACCCGGCTACGGTGCTCCCCGCTAGCGAGAAAAACATTCCGGTGCGGATCTTGAATTCCCGGCGGTCGGAAGTGGAAGGAACATTGATCGTTTCGCATCCGCCCGCTTCTTCCACCCCGATTCGCTCGATTGCGTGCAAGCGCAATATCACGCTTATGAACATCGTTTCCTCGCGCATGCTGATGGCGCACGGTTTTTTGCGCCGGATATTTGAAGTCTTCGATCGCTTTGAAACTCCCGTCGATATGCTGGCGACCTCCGAAGTCAGCGTATCGCTGACTGTCGACAATGCGGGTTGGCTGGAGGCGATCCGCCGCGAGATCGAAACTTTCGCCGAGGTTTCAGTCGAGGAGAACCAGGCGATTATCTGTCTGGTGGGAGAGAATATTCGTAATTCGCCCGGCGTTTCGCCGCGTCTGTTTACCGCGCTCGGCGGAACAAAGGCTCGCATGGTTTCCCAAGGCGCGTCACAGTTAAATATAAGTCTGGTGGTTGCAGGCGGCGACTTGGTGCGCGCCGTGGAATCTCTGCACCGGGAATTCTTCCGATCTCCGGATCCTGCGTCATTCGCGTTCTAACTCAACATGCCTCGGAAGCTCGCCATCGTCGGCTACGGAAAAATGGGCAAGATGGTGGAACAGCTTGCGCCTGAGTACGGCTTTGCGGTGCAGGCGCGGCTGGATGTCAACGACGATCTGCGCGGGGCTGCCGGCGCGGATGTCGCGATTGAGTTCACGTCCCCCGGCGCCGTCGCCACAAATGTGGAGATCCTTGCGGAATTGGGTGTGCCGGTGGTGGTGGGAACTACGGGCTGGCTGGGCGAGCTCGGCCGCGTCTCAAAGGCCGTAGAGAAACACGGCGGGGGGCTGGTGTGGAGTCCCAATTTCTCAATCGGGGTGAATGTGTTTTTCCGTCTGGTCCGTGAAGCCGCGCGACTGCTCGAAAACCAGCCCGAATACGGAGCTTGGGCTTGGGAGGTTCATCACAGCACGAAAAAAGACGCGCCATCGGGGACCTTGCTCAAACTAGTTGAAGAAATGAAAAATTGCGGCTACTCGCGGCCTATCGACCTTAGTTCCAGCCGGGCCGGCGCGCACCCGGGCACGCATGAGATCGGCTTCGACTCCGCCGCCGACACAATCACGCTGCGTCACTCGGCGCGCAGCCGCGAAGGTTTCGCGCGAGGCGCTCTCAAAGCGGCGCAGTGGCTGCCGGGCAATTGCGGTGTGTTCAAATTCGAAGATATTCTGTTTCAATCGAGGTAGACCATTATGTTTACGGGATGCGGGACAGCGCTGATAACTCCTTTCCGGAAAGATCTCTCGCTTGATGAAGAGACTCTCCGCAAGCTCGTGCGGCGGCAGATCGACGGCGGCATTAACTTTCTAGTGCCCTGCGGCACTACCGGAGAAAGCCCGACGCTCGCGCGCGCCGAGCACCTGCGCGTGATTGAAATCACCCTCGAAGAAGCAAAAGGCAAAGTGCCGGTGGTGGGCGGAGCCGGCGGCTATAATACCGCCGAAGTAATCGAGCTCGCCAAGGAACTGCGGCATATGGGAGTGGACGCTATCCTCTCGGTGACGCCGTACTACAACAAACCCACTCAGGAAGGTTTGTACCAACATTACAAAGCGATCGCGAACGCGGTCCCGCTGCCGATCGTCGTATACAGCGTGCAAGGCCGCACGGCCTGCAACGTGGAGCCGGCCACGATGAAGCGGCTGGCGGAAATCGACAACATTGTCGCGATCAAGGAAGCCTCCGGCAACATCGGCCAGATGGCGCAGGTGGCGCACCAGGTTCCCGAGCGCATCGATATTTTGTGCGGCGACGACGCGATCACGATTCCATTGATCGCGCTTGGCGGGCGCGGCGTGATCTCGGTCGTATCGAATCAAATTCCGGCGGAGATGACCAAGCTGGCGCAGCTTGCCGTCGCGGGCGATTTCGCCGGAGCGCGCGCGTTGCAGCGCCGCTGGCTGCCGCTGATGGAAGTGAATTTCGTCGAATCGAATCCGATTCCGGTGAAAGCCGCGATGGCCATGATGGGCTTGTGCGAGCCGGTCTGGCGCTTGCCGCTGTGCCCTCCGTCGGATGCGAATCGCGGCAAAATCGAAACCGTACTGAAGTCGTGTGGTCTACTTTCAACCTCCCGGGGAACGCATGCGGATTGAGCCAATCAAGGCAGGCATCGAGAAGTTATTTGAAGAAAAACCCTCCACGTACACCGAGGATCATTTCCGGATTTTCGCGGAATTCAAGCACACCCTGAACAAAGGCGAGGCGCGTTCGGCCGAGCCGGACGCATCCACTTGCACCGGATGGCGCGTGAATACGTGGGTAAAGAAAGGCATTCTGGTTGGCCTGCGCATGGGGGCAATGGTCAGCATGTCGCCGGACCCCGTGCGGCTCCCCATGTTCGATAAGGCGACCTTCCCGGTGAAGAAACTCGGGCCCGCGGACGGAGTGCGCTTGGTGCCCGGCGGCTCCAGCATTCGCGACGGCTGCTTCATCGGCAAGGGCGTGATCTGCATGCCGCCGATGTACATAAACGCGGGGACGTGGGTGGGTGACGGCACTGTCATCGACTCGCACGCCCTTGTGGGGAGTTGCGCGCAGGTGGGCAACAATTGCCACATCTCCGCGGCGGCGCAGCTCGGCGGAGTGTTGGAACCGGTCGGCGCAATGCCCGTGATCATCGAAGACGAGGCTGTCATCGGTGGCAACTGCGGAGTGTATGAAGGCACCGTGGTGAAGCGGCGCGCGGTGCTCGGAAGCGGCACGATTCTGACGCGTTCCACGCCGGTCTACGACATCGTTCGCAATAAGGTCTACAAGGGCACGGACGAGGAGCCGCTGGTGATCCCCGAAGAAGCTGTGGTCGTTGCCGGCTCCCGCGCAATTTCCCACGGGCCTGGAAAGGATTGGGGGATTTCTCTATACACGCCCGTAATCGTGAAATATCGTGACAGCAAGACGGACGCGAGAGTCCAGCTAGAGGATCTGCTGCGCTAACGAGAGAATGGGTTTCAAAATTCCCAGCAATCTTCAACCGATGATTTCGTTAAGTCCGTCTACAACTCTCGCGATTTCTTCCGGCGAGGCGGCTCCAAGCCGACGTCCGATCCGCTCGACAGCCAACGTTCGGATTTGGCTGATCTTGATCCAAGATTGTTTGGGCAAACCCGTAGCTTCGGTTTTCAAGATCAGAGGAAAACCAGCTTGCGGTTCTTGGCTTGTCAATGCGACGGCGATTACGGTTCCGGACCGCTGGTTGAAAACGTCGTGGCTCAGTATCAGAACTGGGCGCTGGCCCGCCTGTTCGTGGCCACGGGTCGGGTCCACATCCGCCCAGCGGATCTCGCCTCTTAATATTCGGGCCAAGTGTCGCGGCTCGCAGCGAGGCCCTGCTCGGCCAACGCCTTCTCTTCTTTAGGGTCCAGTTTGGCGCATTCCAAGGCAAGGCGCGTACGGGCCATCCGTTGGAGCTTATCGGAGAGCGCGGACTCTACCGCTTGGCTTCTGTTACGGAAACGGTGTTGAGCTACGAGTTCGTCGACTCTACTAATAAGATCACGCTCGATCGTCACGGCGACTTTGGTTTTAGGCATACACATCTTAAAGTAGGACAATTTATCCTACCACTTTCAAATGCAACACTGTCCCCGGCCGAATCTCATGCGTGGCGATCCCGCTACCGTGCTGCGCAGCTCAGTTCTTGACGGCCGGCGTTCTGGCAGCCTTGTCGAATTTCGCGGGTTCTCCCGCACAGCCGAGATAACCGGCGCGCACAACCGGCAGACGCTGATTCCAGCCGGCGTGCGCGGGCGAAGGATAACTTTGGAGCGCTCCCAGCGCGGGTTCCAGGCCGCCGGCGCCTGTATCGGTCTTCGCTAGGATGCAGCCGGCCCAGGCGTCGGCGCGAAGTTCGGCGGTCCAGCTATTCTTAATCCACGAAGCCCCGAGCGTCCCGTCGAGCGCATGGCCTAGCACATGAGCCATAATCGCCACGATCCCGACATCCCCGAACCGGTCATAGGCTGCGGAAAGGAATTGCGGTGAATAAACGATTTTCGCTTGCCCCGAATCGTTGATCAACATTGCGTTCGGGGCGGTCGCATTGCGAAAAAGCGCCATGGTGGGGCAGTTCTGTCCGCATATGGATTTCACGGCTGCGTTCAACCGCCCGGCCAACTGCATTGCATCCGGCGATGGCCGCTGGTCCTCGGCGGGTTTGTACCCCGCTGCTCCGTTGCCAAGCGCGCATACAATTTCGGGCGCGGCGCTCAACGGCAGCAGAATCGCAAATGCGGCGATAAACCTCGGCCGCATCCCTAGAAGGTCCGGTGCGGACGGCCGAAGAGTGTCCGCAGTTGTTCGATTCGCTCGCTGTTGCCCGTCAGCAAGCCTTCCGGAAACTTCCGCAACGCGAGCAGCTCGTTGTACAAGCGCGGTCCGGCGGCTGAATTCAGCCCCATGCCGGCGAGGTATTGCAATCGAAGATTCAGATCCTCATTGATAGGAGCATTCACCAGCAGCGCCGCTAAGTCCGGCGCGCGGCCAACATAGGCCGCCAGCAGATCTACGGCCGAGCTAAATTTCACATCCGCGAGCGATGCCGCAACTTTGGCGTACTCGGGCTGGTCGAGGCGCTTCTGTAACTGGTCGACATTGATCGAAGAATCTTCGTTGCGGCCCAGCAGCACCAGATCGTAACCATCGCCATTCAAGTAGTTGCCCCAGACGGTCGCATTCGGAAACACGCTGAAGAAGGTCGCCAATTCGGTCTTGACGGTTTCATCATCGCTTTCATAGAGCGGCAGCCACTGGGCCACGATCCCGCCCGGATTCAAATGGCTTTTGACCAGCTCATAGTACTCCTTCGAGTACAGCGTGGACGTTCCTTTTACCCACGGATGAATCGGATCCGTGGTGATCACGTCGAACTTTTCGGGCGCGGTGAGGATATAGTGGCGCGCGTCGTCGTAGACGATTCGGGTGCGTGGATCGCGGAGGACGTTGTAATTCTCTTGGCCGAAATATTGATCCGAAGCGGGAGGAATTAGCGGCTCCAGTTCGCAAATAACGATCTTGCGTACTTCCGGATAAGGCACGAACGATCCGGCCGTCACGCCTGCCCCGAATCCGACTACAAGCACCGATTGTGGCGCAGTATGAAACAAAGCCGGAAGATGGCCCATCAGCCGCTGCAGACGCATGTCGAGCAGCGCCGACGAAGCTTCGGATTTGCCGCTGACGTAGAAGAAACGCTGCTCGCCGCGGCGCGAAATCACCACCGAGGAGTTAAGCCCTTCGCCGACGAAAAGAGGTTCGGGGGCCGGCTCGCCCGTCGCGAGTTCGGAAGCGTGAAGAATAAACGCGGAACGCCGGCCGTAAGCGATCGCCTGCCAGGGCACGCCAGGGATGTTCCAGGGGAGGAGCAGCGCGGCCCCGATTGCGCTACCTAGGTGTGACAACGCGCGGTCCAGGCGGCGTCGGTCCGCAAGTACCGCCGCTCCGGCCGCTGCTGCTGCCGCGATTGCCGCAAACCAAATCAACAACTGCTCCGAACCTTTAGTGCCAATCGCCTGAATCAACACCAAACTGAACAGGAGCGCACCGATAATCGAACCGGCAGTATTGGCGGCGTAAACCTGACCTGTCAGGCGGGCTGGATCTTCGCCTTCGGCCGCCGCGGCCGCTAGGGCTAGGGGAAAGCTTGCGCCCCACACAAACGTGGCTGGGAAAATGGCGTGAATGCATCGAGTGAGATCAAGGTCGAAGATAAACCATGGATTCGTGGCCAGCGAAGGGTCAACGGGCCAATAAGGTAAAACCTTTCCGATAAAGAAGGCCGCCCACCCAATTGCAATAATTAAAAACCCCTGGCAAGCGGACAGCGCCAGTCGTGGATCCTTCGTGCGGCGCGCCCAAACTGAACCCGCGGCGCTTCCGGCGCACAGTCCTATTAAGAAGACGGCGAGGATGATGGAGAAGGTGTACACGGTTGCGCCCAGCAATAGCGAGAGCAGCCTTGTCCAGACGATCTCAGCTCCAAGCGCAGCCGTTCCGGAGAGTGCGATGGAAATATAGACGGCCATGGCGCGGCTGGTGAAACGTGGGGCAACAGAAGCAGGCGCGGACTTTGCTTCATAGTGCCTCTTGGCGAGCACCCAAGCTACCGTCGCAACGGCAATATTGATTGCCGCCGCGGCGTAGGTCGCCACGCCCATATCGTGCACGCGAAGCAGATAGAATCCCGCTCCGAGGCATCCGATCACCGCGCCCGCGATGTTCCCGCTGTACAGTAAGCCCATCCACGATATTCCGCGAGGTGAAGTCTCGATCCATCGTGAGATGGCGGGAAGCGACGCGCCCATTAACACCGTGGGGGGAAGCAGGCACACGGCGGCGATAACGCCTCGAAAGACGAGCCCAGGCATTCCGGTCAGCGCGCCAGCCGCATAGATGTGGCCCACCAGCGGCACTCCGAACAGCGCGATAATTCCGAACACTCCGATGCCTATTTCCAGAGCCGCATAAACACGCAACGGATGAATTCGCGTTGATACAAACGGGGGCAGAGCAAGGCTGCCGAGGCACAGTCCGCCCATGTACATAGCGAGAAGCAGTCCTAGGGAAATTGCGGACGACCCAATCACCAATTGCAGCAACTGGAACCAGACAATCTCATAGATAAGGGCGGCGCAGCCGCTGCCGGCGAAAAGCAGTAGGCAAGGAATCAGCAGCCGAAAGTCCGCGCGTTCTACTGGACTCCCCGCTTGAACTGCCGGCGCTTCAACAACACGTGTCCCTTGAACGTGACGGCTCGGCAAGGGGCGTTTGGACATTTCCCTCATTAGCTTACCGTGACAATAAACATAGGTAGGCTGTCGCCAGCTTTCCCTGTCATACCACCGGACGTGCGGGTCCGCATCCGGCGGTTCGGCGGGTTGAGCTATCGGCCGCCAGTCAATCTCGGAATCCCGAGCGAGTCGAAGTAAGCATTGGGCAGCGCGACATGCAAGGCCAGCGAGTCAGCCAA
>JAFAQY010000018.1 GCA_019261985.1 Bryobacterales bacterium
TTGGCTCTGCGTTCCGGGCACATAGCCGAGCAGCCATTCGTTGCTTTGATCCACGTTCGGATCCACGGGCGCGGGAGGCGCGGGGCTGCCGTCGCTCCCTGGCGGAATGTACGGCTCCCCTACCTTTGCGTCCTTCATCCATTTCGACCCCGGCGGGCGGATGTGCACGCTCGCATGATGGACCACGGCGCGATTGCCCGGCCGCACCTCCGCGTCCAACACCCACGTGTCTTTGGTGAAGCCGGTCGGCACAACGAAATACGTATACAGAACCGTGCCCTTCGCGGGAACCGCATACGGCTTCTGCATCGAGATGACGACGTCCGGATGAATATTCCATCCATCCGTCCATCGCACGGGAGCGGGCTGGTCTTTCGGATTGCCCTCCGGCGCGCCCACATCGGCCCATGCCGAAAGGGTCTCGACATCGTGTGCGCTCAAGCTGCGGTCGTTCGCGAAATGCCCGTATCTCGGATCGGCGAACCACGGCGGCATCTTCTTCGTCACGACTGCCGTCTTGATCGCCTTGGCCCATGGCCGCGCCTCCGAATACGTCAGCAGCGGAATCGGCCCGATCTCGCCGGGACGGTGGCAGCTCTGGCAGTTCTTTTGAAGGATCGGGAGAACATCCCGATTGAAGGTAACTTCGGGAGCTGCCATTGCCGCGACAGCCGCGATCAGTAATACACAAATCCCTTTCATGAGTACCTCGCTCGCTTGCGACAAAGTATAACATTCGATCCACAAAAATAGCTGTTTGTTTCACGCCAATCGATAAATGTTTACTTGAGGCCCTCGCGCGAATGCCTTGGAAACGCAGTTCTAAACGCCGCGATCAAATGAGCAGAACGTCGATCGCGCCGATTTGATTGCAATCCGCTCAGTCCGAAAAAATAAATATGAAACGCAGTTCCGTTCTCGTTTACGCCAGCCTTATGGGTGGGCTGTTGGTATTTTCAGCGGGGATTTGTAGCGCGCAAGCGCAAAATGGGCCGGCCCAAACTCAGGCGCAGCCTCAGCCGGGCCCGGGTGGAACGTAGGCTCAAGTCAAACGCCCCGCGTTAACGGCGAGGGCGCCGTGTCCCTTAGGCATCGTCGCGGCTCTTGCAGGGGGGCCGGCGTCCGCCTGACTCTTTTCCCTCTGCAGTGGCACTCATCGAATGCGTAATTCCCCTCGGCTGTAAACGATTTGCAGGTGGAGATCGAGACTTCGTGAAACTGGGCAAGTGGATGATCAAGGGCGCTGAAACGGAGGCGTGTGTGGGTGTTTTTTTGGCTGCGCTGTTGTCGTGCACGGGGAATGTGTCTCCGGACTTACGGTCTGCTTATTGCCAGGCGGTCCTTGCGTGGACGCCTTACCGGGCGGAAGTCGGCGAGGTGAGATGGTGTCATCCATGGGAGTGCGCCGGAATGGGCGGCGCTATTTTCCGCTCGGATACTCGAACCATTGCTGTCGATCCGCAATGGCCGTTCAAAGGGGACGGCCTGGTGCTGACGATAGAACACGAGTACGGCCACGCTCTCGGGTTGCCGCATCGCCAGGGGAACTCGATCATGAAGCCGGGTTGGGATCCGCCGCTGGCATCGGGGCCTACGGAAGACGATTTTAGAGATCTCGAGAGACTGCGGAATTTGAGCACCGGTGAGAACTGGCATGCGCCGGTTGGGTCCGCGGCGCGCGGAAGCAGCCCTGGACCGGCGGGCGACTGATTCACTTCGCCGCCCCCGGCGCATTGCCGATCATGTGCCTGGAATCCTTCTCGTCTTCCTGGCAGATCGACTCCATAAGCTGGAACCCCGGCCGCCAGCGGACCGTGTTGCTGGTGGTCCACGGCTTTGAATACGCGCCTGGATCGTCGATGGTGACTTCGTACTTCAGCGTGTTGGAGTCCGTGCGAATGTAGCGCTCGATCAGATGCGCGCGCTCGGTCTGCGGATGCCCGGCTTGGTCCAGCCACGCCTTGCCGTTGAAGCCAACAACATCCACCACCAGAGTGTTGCCTGCGTAATGCCCGATCGAATCGCCGAGCCACGTGGAGCGGACTTTGCTGGGATGCTTGGGCGCCGCGGTCGCGGCGAGTGGCACCACGCGCCACAAATAATTGTCGCCCTCGAATACAAAGATGACCTGATCGCGCGTTTGCACGATTTCGAACGGATATGGATCGAACATGTATCGAGGCACGCCCACGGGAAGGCAGCGCGCTTCAGGATCGCCTTTGGAGTTGCTCTCCACGCGCTGATTGAAAATGCTCAGCGCCGCGGCAAGGAACGGGACGTCCACGTGCTTATCGGCGCTGCGAACGCCCTTCCATCGCTCCTCGGCGATGTTGCCGCCGAAGCCGGGATACCAGGCACCATCGCCGCCGAAGTCCGGCCGGCCATCCGCGAAATGAGGCGCGGGGCCGGCGGGAGTGGGCGGCTGTTTTCCCTTAGCGCCGTTTTCCTGGGGCTGATTCGCATATCCGCCCAGGAAGGGACCCGGATCCTTCGCGGGAGTCGCGGCTTGCTGTCCAAACGAGCAAGCCGCGGCAAAGACGATAACGGCGGCCCAAATTCTCACAGTCCTTAGTGTCACACGCGGCAAGCGCGGCACATTTAGCCAGTTGTGGGGCGGACGCCTCGTCCGCGGCCGGCCCCCTGGCCGGCCTTGGTCGTTGTGTGCTCTCACGTTGCAACCGACCAGCGGGACGAGGGCGTCCCGCGCAGACCAGGGGGTCTGCCCTACCTCGCTGCCGGCACGAACACAAACGTCTGCCCATCGGGACCGGCGATACTGCTGAGTTGTCCCGGGCCGGCCACGGGTTGGCGAAAAAGCATCTTCGGCGTCCCCACGCGGAGATCGGTTGCAGTGGTTACATCGACGCCCATAATGGCGAAACCGGGCAGCGTCATGTAGTAGAGTTCCTTTCCGTCCTGCCGCCAGGCGATCGCGCCCAGCGCGCCATCGGTGGAGACTCGCACGGGCTTAGCATCGGGGGATGCCGGCTTCAGATCGGCGACATACGTATCCCAACGCCCGGACTCATTTGAGCTGAAAGCCAGATACCGGCCGTCAGGCGAAAAACGCCCCGCGCGCACGCTGTATTTGCCGCCGAACAACGGATTCGGCTTGCGCTCCCCATTTAACGGAAGCTCATAAGTGACGTCGCCCGCCCAGAAGCAGAGTCGTCCGTCGACCGACCAATCCGTGACGACCACCGCCTCGCCCGGCTTATGTGCGTAGATCAGGGCCGGATTGCCTGACCCGTCCGAAGACTTGCGGTAGATCGAGTTCGCATTGCCGGATATGGAAACCGAGACATAGGCGATCTGCTTTCCGTCGGGCGACCAAACGGGCGAGGCGTTCTGCTCGGGATCGGCGGTAATGCGCGTCGATTTGCCGCTCGCGATATCGATCACCCAAACATCCGAATCTCCGGAATCGCGGTCTGTCTTGATAACGGCCACGCGCTTGCCGTCCGGGGAGAGCGCGGCCTGGCTGTACAACCCGGGTTCGCCGAGCCTGCTCACAGTCTTGCCCTGCCGGTCGAACAAAGCAATCTGCTGCGGCTTCTCCGCGGCTCGCCGCTCCTCCGCCACGAAGCGCGCCACCGAGCCGTTTTGCAATCCTGTCCCGATAGAAGCCTTCACACGCTCGCCCGCGCTTTGCTCGATTGCTGCTTCGTCCTCTTTACGGACCGCATTCAAAGCGAACATAATGCCGCCCATTTCATCAAACGATTGCTCGCCCCACAGCACTCGCTTCGGAGGATTGCTCGGATTACGCGGATTATCGCCGGAGTTGTCCCAGCCGATCGTGACATCGATCCGCGTGCCTTTTGGCAGAAACACAGGCTGTTTATAGTTGTACTGCTCTTGCCAGTTGAAGTCCCAATCTTTGATCCACAGTAGCGGCTGGGTGCCGCCGTCCGGCAGCGTGGCCATCGCTTTCAAATCCTTTCCGATGTAATGGGCGTGCGCGAACGCGGATAACACACGGACATCCGCGGGCAGCGTAACCGAATCGTGAATCGAATAATTCTTCACCCCGGGCGCGATATCGACACTCGATTCGAGCCCGAACAGAGCAGGGACGGCAATCTGAAGAACTTTTTTCTCCGGCGCGCGATCCCCGAAATACAGGCCGACCACCGCCCGTTCCGTCTCTGGCTTGCCTGTCGGATGAAAGTGCATTTGAAGGATGAAGTCGGTGCCTTTAGACAGCGGTACCGCCTGGTCGTCGGCAACAAAAACGGGCATTGTGCCCACTGCCCAACCACCGAGGCCTCCCGCCGGGGCGAGCCCGGGCTGAACGCCGACTCCGAAGCCGAGACCGTTTAGTCCGCCGAAGCCCGGTTTGCCGTCCTGTCCGTCGCGATTCTTAAAAGCGCCGGCTTTTACATACGCAAATATGGCGTGGTGCACGGCTTTGCGGGCCGTCGGCCGAAATTCGACCGCTCGCACCCATTTGTCTTGTGTTAAGCCGGTGGGAATTGCGAAATTTCGATAGATGTCCGGGCCGCTTGCAGGGACCTCGAAAGCCTCCGGCATCTCCAGAATCAGATCAGGCTTGCCTAGCTGCCATCCGTCGGTGAACTCGGGAACCTTCGGCATTTTGGCCCGATTGCCTTCCGGCATTCCTTGCTTTACCCACTCGCCGATCGCCGCTATTTCTGTATCGGAAAGGCGGCGCTCGCCCGCGAACTCGCCATATCCGTGCTCGGCATGCCAGGGCGGCATGTAGCGGGACCGCGTCACGGTCGCGATCAGGGAGCCGCGCTTCTTGACGTCTTCATAGGAGATCAATGCAAAAGGAGCAGCTTCTCCCGGCCGGTGGCAGGCGACGCAGTTTTTGTACAGAATCGGAGCGATCGTTTCGGTGAACGTCGGCTTGTCCGCCGCTTGCAATAGCGCGGCGGCCGTAAAAGCGAGCAGGAATCGAAATGGCCGCATGCCCGATTGTCGATGATCTAGGTATCAGTTGTCAAGATTTTTGTTGAGATTTGTCGATGTTCTAGGTAATATCGGCAGTAGGCGTCATGCCCAAGCCATCCGATCTCCTGCAAGGCACACTCGATCTCCTGATTCTGAAATCTCTCCACCGCGAACCGCTTCACGGTTGGGCGATTTCCAAGCGCATTCTTCAACTTTCCGATGATGTTCTATGCGTCCAGCAAGGCTCGTTATACCCGGCTCTGCACAGGCTGGAGCAGCAGGGCTGGATTTCAGCCGAATGGAAGGAAACAGACCTCGGCCGCAGCGCGAAGTTTTATTCGCTGACTCGCGACGGTAAACGCCAGTTGGAACGCGAGCTTGAAAGCTGGCGTCGCCTCTCGTCGGCCGTTGGGTTGTTGCTGAAGCGAGCCTAATGTTATGCCTGGAGAGTCAGTAGGGCAGGTTGCCAACGTGCGGCGGGTTGCCAACCCGCTTCGAGAGCTTCTAGATTTTCGAACGGCACAACCTTTTCACCAAACCCGGACAGCGCGGTTGGCAACCGCGCGCCGGATGGCATCAGGCCCCACCAGAAGATGACCGCGGCACGTCTTCTCCGCATATCCCGCCTACGGCTGCGGTCCCTATTTCAAAAATACCGCGCCGACGCCGAACTCGCCCGTGAGCTCGCATTTCATTTCGATGCACTCGTTCAAGAGAATCTCGCCGCTGGAATGGCCGAAAAAGCCGCGCGCCAGGCCGCTGCGCGAACTCTAGGCAATGCGTCTCTGCTCGAAGAGCAATGCCGCGACCAGCGCCGGCTGACGTGGTTTCACGATTTCAAAGGCGACGCGCGCTACGCCTTGCGCATGATGCGCAATAACCCCGGGTTTACGGCGATCGCGGCCGCGTCGCTCGCTCTCGGCATTGGCGCCCATACCGCCATTCTCGGCGCAATCGATCAAATGGCGTTCGGCGCCCTGCCCTTCCGCGACCCTGACCGGATCGTGCGAATCCGCACCTACAGCTTTGACGACCCGCAGCAAAACGTGAATGCGTCGCTGCCGGACTACTTCGCGTTCAAGGAACAAACCGAGGTTTTCGAACGTATTGGATGCGCTTTGGCGGATCAGAAAAATCTCGGTGGATCGGAAAACGGGGAACCACCGGAAAGGATCTACGGCCAAGGTTTCTCTTCGGGGGTGTTTGAGGCGCTAGGCGTGCGCCCGCTGCTAGGCCGTACTTTCGCGGATACGGATTTCCAACGCGGCCCTCCTCGCGTAATCGTGTTGAGCTACCGCCTGTGGCAGCGGCATTTCAGGGCCGACCCCGATGTCGTTGGCAAGAAGATCGCTCTCAACGGCAGCCCGGTAGAGATTGTCGGCGTGATGCCGCGCGATTTTCGCTTTGCGGAAGAGCCGCCGGAGTACTGGGTTCCGCTTTCGCCGGTCCGGAATTCTTTACAGGCGGGCGTTCGTTATTACGTCATCGTTGCGCGGCTAAAGCGAGGCCGAACCATTACCCAGGCACAAGGCGAGCTTGATCGCGTGGCGGCTCAGCTTGCCCGCGATTTTCCGGAGACCCATGTGGGCTGGGGCGCTCGGGTTCAGCCGCTGCGCGAGGCATTGTTCGGCTGGATCACGCAGCCTTTGCTGACGATGGAAGGCGCGGTAGCCCTGGTCCTCTTGATCGCCTGCGCGAATGTAGCAGGATTGTTGTTGGCGCGTGGAGAGTCAAGGCGGCAGGAGATCGCCATGCGGGTGGCACTGGGCGCGCGCCGCGGCCGCATCCTCCGTCAACTTCTAACAGAGAGCCTTATGCTGTCTTTGCTTGCCGCAATACTGGGCTTGGCCGTTGCCTGGCTTGGCTTGCAAGCTCTCGTCAAGCTGACGCCGCCGCCGGCTGCTCCTCGTTTAATGGACATCCCGCTGAACCTTCGAATGCTTGTGCTGGCGGGTGTTACCGCCGTGATAACGACCATTGTTTTCGGCGCCGGCCCGGCGTTCACAATCGAAAGGACGTTCGTATTCAGCCGTGTTCCCGGAGCGACTTCGGGCAGACGGCAGACGCCGGTCGTCCGCGCCATGCTGTTATCGGCGCAGATCGCGCTTGCGTTTGTCCTGCTGGTTTGTTCCGGCCTGTTCATGAAAAGCTATGCACGCCTCGCCGGACGCGACCTCAACTTCGATCCACGCGGCGTTTTGACCTTCGATTTCCGGGTTCCTGTCGATCGCTTCCTCCGCGTTGAAGGCGAGTATCGAGGTTTCCCTTATATGGCTGTCGATCCGTCCGCACGCGACAGGCTTCAGCGCATCTTGGAGAGCGTGCGCCGCGTGCCCGGCGTCGAATCCATCGCGGGCATATCCAATCCTCCCGTGAATAGCCTGATCGTTCCAACTTTGAGCGTGCAACGGGAGGGCGCGGCAGCCCCCGCCGGGGATACAGCCTATTTCCTGGTCACGCCGAACCTGTTCGCAACGCTGAAGACTCCCTTCATTCGCGGCAGGGACTTCGATGAGCGCGACACTCCTGGCGCCGAATGGGTCGCGATCGTCAACGAAACCGCCGCGCGAAAGGTTTGGCCAGGTGAGGACCCGATCGGTAAGCGGTTCACGCTCGACAGCGTGCCTGACGACCGGCCCCGCCAGGTGATCGGCATCGTGCGCGATATCCCCACTCGATCGCGTTCGATAACTCCCGAGCCGGTGATCTATGCATCCTACGTTCAGCAGCCTTCCCGGTACCGTTTGCCGTGGGCCACGATCCTCGGCCAAATGACCTTCCTCGTGCGAACTTCGGGCAGTCCGATGTCCCTGGTCGCGCCGGTCGCGCGCGCGGTCGCGGAGGTGGACCCGGAGATCGCGGCAGCGAATATCGCGCCAGTCACGCAATACACGGAACCTGCCATGCGCGAGCTGTTTTTCTTCTCTGCGATCATGGCCGTTTTCGCTTGCTTTGCGGCGGGTCTTGCGGCCATCAGCGCCTATGGTGCGCTCGCGTACTCTGTCTCCCAAAGAACTCACGAGATTGGCATTCGCATCTCGTTGGGGGCAAGTCCCGGCGCAATTGCCGCCATGATGGCGCGCTGGACGATGGGAGTCGCCGGGACGGGCGCCGTTGTCGGGGTCGCGGGCGCGCTGGTATTGACGCGGCTGCTCGAATCGCAGTTGTGGGAGGTGAAACCCGCCGATGCCGGGACGTTCACGTCCGCACTAATTCTGTTGTTGGCTGCGGCGGCAAGCGCGTGCGTGCTCCCCGTCCGGCGCGCTTTGCGAATAGATCCGGCGGCTGCGCTGCGAAGCGAGTGATGCAAAGCGTGTGGGCCAGGAGGCCATCCTGCGCGCGATTGCCAACCGCGCTATTCGGGGTTGGTAAAAACGTCGGCGGGCGGGTTGGCAACGTGTGGGGCAGGATGCCATCCTGCGCGCGGTTGCCAACCGCGCTGTTCGGGGTTGGCAAAGACGTCGGCAGGCGGGTTGGCAACCCGCCCCACGATCCTAACGGGACGTTCACGTCCGCACTAAATCTTTTGATGGCTGCGGCGGCGAGCGCGTGCGTGCTCCCGGTCCGGCGCGCTTTGCGAATAGATCCCGCGGTTGCGCTCCGAAGCGAGTGAAGCAAAGCGTGTGGGGCAGGATGCCATCCTGCGCGCGGTTGCCAACCGCGCTGTTCGGGGTTGGTAATAACGTCGGCAGGCGGGTTGGCAACCCGCCCCACCTCCACGAACTCAAGCTATAGGCAGGCCATGCCGGCGGAGTTCCGCCTCCAAATCGCCCTTCATCAAACGCGAAGCGTCATAATCCACCGTCAACTTGTTGAGCGACGGCGCCACCTGCACCCGCACCACCCCGTACGTGCTATGCACATTCGCGATATTCTGTAAATCTTGGTCGTTAAGCGGTCTCGTCAGGCCGTAATGCAGGGTTACCTTCGTCATGCTTTGCTCAAGGATAGCAACTTCCACTTCATCTGCCGCAGCATTCCTTGCCACACTTCCGCGTCATGCGCATTCAAATCCATGCGGCGGACCAGCCGCCTGATCTTCATTCGCGTCGACTCACCCACGCGCGCGTGAACGTAACCGGAGCGGCCCAGTAAATCCTCGAGCAACATCGTCAACCGCTCCAGATCGTCCGTTGTTGCGGGCGGTTTTGCCGGAATTTTCACCGCCGCGCCAGGATTGCGAATCAGCTCGTACAGGCACACCGCCACCGCTTGGCCGAGGTTCATTGAACCGTGTTCTTCGCGCGTGGGAATGCGCAGCAGCCAGTGGCAATGGCTAAGGTCGTCATTGGATAAACCGAATTTCTCGGAGCCAAACAGTAGCGCCACGGGTCCGCCGGCCAGCTTCTTCGCGATCAGCTTGCCTCCGCTCTCCAGCCGCCGCAGCGGATGCTGCAGCGCCCGGGGACCTCGCGACGTTGTTCCCACAACCAGCGCGCAATCCGCCACCGCCTCCGCAAGCGTAGAATACTCCTGGGCATCGCGCAGAACTCGTTCGGCTTTCACCGCGGATTTCGCCTCCCGAAATGCCACCTGATACGGGTTCACCAGCCGTAAATCGAAAAACCCAAAATTACTCATCGCGCGCGCTGCGGCGCCGATGTTCAATGGGTTGCGCGGAGCAACGAGAACTACTCGCAGCCCGGTTGGGCCGCTCCCTTCATTTGCCATCGCCGCGACGCACCGCGTCGAGCACCCCATTGATAAACGCCACCGACTCATCGCCCGAAAACTGGCGTGCAAGCTCCAGCGCCTCGTCGATCACAATCGCCGGCGGCGTATCGGTCTTCGTCATCTCGTAGAGCGCCATGCGCAGGATATTGCGATCCACCACCGGCATTCGGTCCAGCCGCCAGTGCTCGGATTTTTTCGTTATCCACGTATCGATCTCGGCCTCGTTTTCTCTCGTCCCATGAACCAAGTCCTCCATAAATTGATCGGGATGCGTCTCCCGCACCGGTTCTTCGTCGGAGGCGAGGGTGTTGTAAAACGAGGAAATCGCGTCGCTCACAGGCTGATCGCGCAGGTCCAAGATAAACAGTACCTGCAACGCTCTTTGCCGCGACCGGTGACGAGCGGCCATATCAATAGTCGGCCTGAAAGCGCGCCATTTCGATCGCGGTCATGGCGGCGTCGTAACCCTTGTTGCCGTGGCTTCCGCCCGCGCGCTCCTCCGCTTGAGCGAGCGTGTCGGTGGTGAGCACGCCGAAAGCCACCGGCGTTCCCGTTTCTAAGGCCACTTTTTGCAATCCATTCGCCGCCGCCGTGGCGACGTACTCGAAATGCGGGGTCTCGCCTCGAATCACCGCGCCCAGAGCGATGACGGCATCGTAATCCTCCGACACATGCAGGGCCGCCAGCGGAAGCTCGAACGCGCCGGGCACCCGAAATACATCCACATCGCTCGCCCGAGCGCTGCTCAGCGCTTCCCGAGCCCCTTCCAGCAGTTTTTCGGTTATCGCCGCGTTGAATCGCGCCACCACCACCGCGAACTTGAGCCCGCGCGCGTCGGCATTAAACTCCATGCGTTCACTGGACATCTGGTTTACTAAAACACCGTGGGATAATCGTTTATTAGGTGCGGCGCGCCCACGCGGCGCAAATTTTGCCGGGGCCGAGAGCCTGCCCCACAGTCAGCCCCATCATAGCGTAATGGACCCTGCCCACATTCGGAATTTCAGTATTATTGCGCACATCGATCATGGCAAATCCACGCTCGCGGACCGCCTGCTCGAAGAAACAGGCGCGCTTTCGCAGCGCGAAATGATGGAGCAGGTGCTGGACTCGATGGATCTGGAGCGCGAGCGCGGCATCACTATTAAAGCGCATGCCGTCCGGCTGAATTACACCGCCAGCGACGGCGAGCTGTACCAGCTCAATCTGATCGATACTCCCGGCCACGTGGACTTCACATACGAGGTATCGCGAAGCCTGCAAGCCTGCGAAGGAGCGCTGTTGGTGGTGGACGCTTCGCAAGGCGTCGAAGCGCAGACGCTCGCGAATACCTACCTGGCATTGCATCACAACCTTGAGATCGTTCCGGTCATCAACAAAATCGACCTGCCCTCAGCCGAACCCGATCGCATCCGCGAGCAGATTGAGCACGTCATCGGCCTGGATGCGGGCGGCGCGCTGCTGGTCAGCGCGAAGAATGGAGTCGGCATTCACGACGTGCTGGAAGCGGTGGTGCATCTGGTGCCGCCGCCCAAAGGCTCGCCCGATGCTCCTCTGCGTGCCCTGATTTTCGATTCGTGGTTCGATCCGTATCGCGGAGTTATCATCCTGGCGCGCGTTGTCGAAGGCCGGCTGCGCAAGGGGCAGAAGATCCGTTTGTGGTCCACCAACACGGTGCATGAGGTCGAGGGCGTCGGCTATCAATCGCCCAAGCCGGTTCCATGCGATGAGCTTACTGCCGGCGAAGCCGGTTATCTGTTCGCCAATATCAAGACGGTTTCCGACGCGCAGGTTGGCGACACCATCATCGACCACGCCAACCCCGCGTCCGAAGCCCTTCCCGGATTCGAGCCGCTGAAGCCAATGGTCTTCGCCGGGCTATATCCGGTGGAATCGCACGAGCACGGAATGTTGCGCGATGCGCTTGAAAAACTGCGCCTGAACGATAGCGCCTTCAGCTTCGAACCGGAGAACTCGGTAGCGCTGGGGTTTGGCTTTCGCTGCGGTTTTCTCGGCCTATTGCATCTGGAGATCGTACAAGAGCGGCTGGAGCGTGAGTTCAACATCGACCTCATTACCACCGCTCCTGGCGTGCGATACAAAATCACCAAGCTCGCGGGTGAAGTGTTGGAAGTCGACAACCCGACCAAATTCCCCAATCCCGCCGAGATCCTGAAGATCGAGGAGCCGATCATCGATGCGACGGTGATTACTCGCGAGGAGTACATCGGCGAAATACTCAAACTGCTGGAAGAGAAGCGCGGCACGCAGAAAAAATTCGAATACATCGGCACGGGTCGAGTGCTGCTGTTATATGAGCTGCCGTTGAATGAGATCGTCCTCGATTTTTACGACCGCCTGAAATCCGCGTCAAGAGGCTACGCTTCGCTCGATTATCATTTGGCGGGATACCGGATCTCCCCAATGGTAAAGCTGGACGTGCTAGTGGCAGGCGATCCAGTGGACGCGCTTTCCATGATCGTTCACCGCGATTTCGCCTACGAGCGCGGCAAGATCCTGATCGATCGCTTGCGCAAGCTGATACCCCGGCAGATGTTCGAGGTCGCGCTGCAAGCCGCCATCGGCAACAAGGTAATCGCCCGCGAGACGATCGCTGCCATGCGCAAAAACGTGCTAGCCAAGTGCTACGGCGGCGACATCACCCGCAAGCGCAAACTCCTCGAAAAGCAAAAAGAAGGCAAGCGCCGCATGAAGCGCGTGGGAAAGGTCGAGATCCCGCAAGAGGCGTTCCTGGCAGTGCTGAAGGTCGGCGGAGGGGAAGAGGAATAGTCCCCCAGCGATCCACTCCGATCGCTCGATGCCGCTGCCAGCGATAATCGACCGCATCGTCCCTAACGGAAGAATGCGGCCCCGATGGTATGGAACGATCACTTATTTTCCAGAGCCGGGATTGAGCCACTTTTGATGACCTCCGGATGTCGCCCACACGAATGAACCGATGCCGCCGGAGCACTGAGATAATCTAATCGGCCCGTTTAGCGCGGGGTACCGCGCTCACCCAACCGTCACCTCGGTGATATTCGCTCCAGCTGGCAATTCAAAATCGTGCGGAGCGAGATAAAGCCGGATTGCTTCCTCAATTCCCTGTTTCGCCTCCTCTTCTGTGAACCCTGCCGAAGCGCATCCGGGCAGTTGCGGACATACAGCCGACCAACTCGCGGCTTCCGAATCGTATTCAAGGACAACGCGGAACGTCATAACCACACTATAAAGTTTTCCGCACCCAGTTAACACCTTGCACTTCTACATGTATTGTGATATGTAGGAGAACGAGGCATTCCTAAAATGACTTCTAAATCCGATCTGCCGCAAGGCACTCTCGATCTTCTGATCATGAAAATCGTCGCGCTCGGCCCGGTCCATGGCTATGCGATCGCGCAGCGGCTCCAGCAGGTCTCGCGCGAGGTCGTTCAGGTCCCTCAGGGCTCGCTTTATCCGGCACTGCACCGGCTGGAGAATCGCGGGCTGCTCGCCGCGGACTGGAAGGAAACCGATACCGGGCGTGAGGCCAAGTTCTATCGGCTCACTCGAAGGGGCCGGGCCCAACTCGAAGCCGAAACCGCAAGCTGGGCTCGACTGACCGAAGCTATCGGGGTGATTCTGAACCTGAGGGAAGCCAAATGAGCCGGTACGAATCGCGGCTGGAGAAGGAGTTGCGTTTCCATATTGAGCAGCGCACAGCCGACCTGATCGCCAGCGGTCACGATGCAGCGGAAGCAAAACGACTGGCGCGAATCGAATTCGGCGGACTAGAACAAGCCAAGGAACAGTGCCGCGACGTGCGCCGTACGCGCTGGCCGGGAGACCTGTGGCGCGATGCGCTCTACGGCATGCGCACCCTGCGGCAGAAGCCCGGATTTACCCTCGTCAGCGCGCTGACGCTCGCCCTCGGAATCGGCGCGAGCACGGCGATTTTCAGCGCCGTGAACCCACTTCTGTTTGAGCCCCTTCCGTATTCCAAGGCCAGCCGCATAATGACCATCTGGTACGGCGGCGCAGGTGGAGCTCCCATACCTCAAACGTTTGGCACGTTTCGCGAGCTCCAATCGCGCTCGCATTCCTTCGAAGCGATTGCAGTGATGAAGCCTTGGCAGCCCTCGCTGACCGGCCGGGCGGAACCCGAGCGGCTCGACGGCCAGCGCGTGAGCGCCGCCTATTTCCGTGTGTTGGGTGTGACACCTGCGCTCGGCCGTGATTTCGATCCCGCCGACGATCGCCTGAACGGGCCCGACGTGGCAGTCATCTCCGACACCCTTTGGAAACGCCGCTTTGCCGGCGATCCCGCCATCGTAGGACGCGAAATCACGCTCGATGACAGTCTGTATCAGGTCGCCGGCATCCTGCCTCGCGGCTTCGAAAACGTCCTCGCCCCCGAGGCCGAGATTTGGTCGTTGTTGCAATATGACGCTTCCCTTCCTTCGCCGGAAGGCCGCGAATGGGGGCATCATCTGCGCATGATCGGGCGTCTTCGCGCCGGCGGAGGCGTCGATCAGGCCAGGCGGGAGCTCGATCAAATCGCGCGCACTCCCGTTCCGGAGTTCGCGCGCAGTCCCATCGCAACGATGGGGCAAGGCTTGATCGTCAACCCTCTGCGAGAGGATGTCGTTCGCGCGGTCAAGCCCGCGCTTCTTGCCGTCGTCGGAGCCGTGATTCTGCTCCTCGCGATTGCCTGTGTCAACGTGACCAATCTCCTGCTCGCCCGCGGAGCGCAGCGCCGCGGAGAATTCGCCATGCGCATCGCGCTCGGCGCAAGGCGAGGACGGCTCATTCGCCAGCTCCTTACGGAAAGCGTGTTGCTGTCGCTGGGCGGCGGCGCGCTCGGGCTCCTCGTGGCCAGAATATGCGTCCGCGTATTGATCGCGCTAAGCCCGCCCGGGCTGCCGCGCATCGGCGAGATCGTCATCAATGCCCCGGTGTTTGCTTTCGCATTTGCGATCAGCGCCTGTATAGGCAGCGCCGTTGGTATGATTCCCGCGCTCGCCGCCGCGAACAACGATCTTTATCAGGCTTCGCGCCGCGTCACTGCTGTTCATCGGCGAACGCGACGCGCCCTGGTGGTGGCAGAAGTCGCGCTCTCGCTGATGTTGTCGGTCAGCGCAGGACTGCTGCTGCGCAGTTTGCAACGCCTCTTCTCCGTTGCCCCGGGATTCGATTCTTCGCAGGTGCTCACGATGCAGGTCCAGATCGCTACCTTCAGCCGCCTTCGTGGCGCTGATGCGCAGCATCGCTTTTTCGATCAGGCGCTCGACGCCGTGCGCCGTGTTCCCGGCGTCGTCACCGCGGCCTTCACCAGCCAGTTGCCCCTCAGCGGTGATTCCGACAGTTATGGCGGGCACTTCGAAAACGATAACGATCCACACGACGATCACCTGGCATTCCGATATGCCGTCACTCCCGATTACTTCAAGGCCATGCGCATTCCGCTCCTCCGCGGACGCCTGCTTGAGCAGCGCGATATGCTTTCCGCCGAGTTTCGGCCGGTCCTGATCAATGAGGCCTTCGCCAAACGCAAATTTCCGACTCAAAATCCCATCGGACAGCGCGTCCGCTTCGGTCCCGAACGCCCTTGGGATGTGATCGTCGGTGTCGTGGGCGACGTGAAACAGGTATCTCTTGCAATCGGTGAATCCAACGCTTTCTATGTGGCCACGGACCAGTGGTTGTGGGCCGACAATCCTTTATGGCTAGTCGTCAAAACGCGCGGCGACGCGGCTTCATTCGCTTCGGCCGTCCGCAGCGCGATCTGGTCCGTCGACAAAGACCAACCCGTGGTTCGCGTTTCCACCATGGATGCTTTGGTCTCCGCCTCCGCGGCCCAGCGCCGCTTCGCCATGATCCTGTTCGAAGCTTTCGCGCTGATCGCGCTGCTGCTTGCCGCTACCGGGCTTTATGGGGTCCTGTCCGGCAACGTCGCTGAGCGGACCCGCGAAATCGGCGTGCGCAGTGCCCTCGGAGCGTCGCGCGCTGAAATCCTCGCTTTGGTGTTTCGTGAGGGAATGACTCTAACGGCGCTTGGGATCGCCATCGGCCTAGCCGGAGCCGCCGCCGCGACGCAAGCCCTCGTCAGCATGCTATTCGGGATCTCGCGTCTCGATCCCATCACCTACCTCGGCGTGATCGCACTGCTGGCGCTGATTTCCGCAGCCGCATGCTGGACGCCCGTCTGGCGCGCCGCGCGCGTCGATCCGTCCATTACGCTGAGGGCGGAATAATCGTGTCTTCCTCGACCGGCGGGCCGTTGGCTCCAGGCCAGCGTCGGATGAAGTAGTAAGAAAACGTCGCGCCAAGCCGTAGAAATAGGCAAGCTATCTCGGGCGGCGTTGCAGCGGTCAACCTTCCCGAGGTAAATAACAATTGGATTCGGCCCTTTTCGAGCACTTGAACCTGTTGCGCGATGCCAGCCGGCACGAAGACGCGATCCGGCAATATCACATTCGGGCACACGAAACGACCCACGTTAATGAGAAAGCAGCCCTGCAGGAAGGCGCCGTGGCCGAGTATCTTATCCTTGGTCGCCGTGAGGAGGGTCAAGTTGCGGAAAAACCGGAGAAACGATTGCCCCTTTGTCCTGATCCATTCCTGAGAACAACTCGATGCAAGCTCCCCTGCCATGGATCGAGGTTTGCAAGAACGCTCCTTATTTCGCGACAGAATCAGGCAATAGCTGGACGCCGATCGGGCAAAACGACGCGATCACATGGCCGGAGCTGCGCGGTCTCTACAAGCGCCGGAATGTAGCGAAGGTGGAGGCCTATCTGAGGACGCTGAGCGAGCACGGGATCACCTGCCTTCGACTCATGCTCGAATACAGCCAGAAAAGTCACCGCGATTTCGAGCGGCCGGCCGGCTGCTTCCGCCCGGAAATGGTCCAACTTTGGGATGACCTGTTTTCGCTGTGCGACAAAAACAGACTCCGAATTCTGCTGACGCCGTTCGACACATATTGGATGTGGGTGAAGTGGAAGCATCACCCGTACAACGAAAAGAATAGCGGGCCTTGCCCGGATCGCGCCTCTTTGCTGCTTTCGAGGGGAGCCCGGGAAGCCATGAAGAGGCGCCTCCGGTTCGTCTGCGAGCGCTGGAGCTGCAGCGGCGCTTTATTTGGCTGGGACCTGTGGAACGAAATCCATCCGTCGTATGCGGAAAACAGCGCCGACTGTTTTGACAGTTTCATCGCCGAACTGAGCGATTGCGTCCGCAGCCGGGAGCAAGAACTTTACGGCCGTTCGCACCCGCAAACCGTTTCCGTGTTCGGCCCGCATATGGTTCTGGACCAGCGGATTCCCAACAGCGTCTTCCGCCATCCGTCGCTCGATTTCGCGAGCACACATTTCTACGAAGAAGGCACGATCGACGATCCGAAGGACACTGTCGCCCCCGCGATCAGCACGGGGAAATTGATGCGCGAGGCTCTTGCCGAGGTGCACGACTCCCGCCCCTTTATGGACAGCGAACACGGCCCCATCCACACATATAAGGATCATCACAAGACTCTTCCCGAACCCTTCGATGACGAATATTTCCGGCACATCCAGTGGGCTCATTTCTGCGCGGGCGGCGCGGGCGGAGGCATGCGCTGGCCGAACCGGAATCCGCACTCGCTGACGAAAGGAATGCGCAACGCTCAGGACAGTCTTGCTCGCTTCGCGCCATTAATCGATTGGGTCGGTTTTCGCCGCCGCAATTGGAATGACGAAGTGAACGTTTGCCCGCCGGAGGTAAAAGCTGTCGCGTGCGGCGATGGCCGGCAGGCCGTGGTCTGGTTAATACGAACGGACCGGATCAGGCGGGACGGCATGTTGCGGCGGGATGTGAAGCCCGTTCCGGTCACGCTGTCCCTGCCTTTACTTGAACCCGGAACCTACCGTATCACCGGGTGGGATACGCGCGAGGGACAAGTTCTCGCGGAATACTCCGTCACCTTGTGCGCGTCCGGCACCCATATTGGACCGGTTCCCGTAGCCGCCGACTTGGCCCTAGCCGTCCGCCGGCATTCATGAACGGAATCGCGCCGAATCTACATCGGTAAGAAACTGAATAACGCCCTGCATGTAGACTTGCTGATCGTCGTAGATCGCCAAATGGCTGCCATTCGGGCAAAAAAGATACCGGCCTTTCTTTACGCGGTTGGCGATCAATTCCATTTGTGCGGGTTCCATCGTGTCGTGGCCGGCTCCAATCGAAAGGGTGGGGACTGTGATCCCCGGCAAATCGGCCCTACGGTCCCATTCGGCGAGCTTCCCGCTAGCGCCCATTTCACTCGGACCTTGCATCGGTATATAGATTTTCTTGTTGATTTTCGCGAAGGCCCGCCTGACGGGATCGGGCCATTCGTCCGGGGGCATCCGGAGGACGTGCTGTACGTAGAAATGCTCGATCAGCAGGTGTTCGTAACGCGGATTGTCGAAGTCGCCCGCGGCTTCCATGCGTTTTATCTGCGTGAGGGCATTCTGATCCATGGCCGGCATGAGTACTTCGCGAGCATACCGGTTGTACTCCGGGATGCTCGCCACCATGTTGGAAACGATCAGCCCTTTGAGATTTTGCTGGTATTTGAGGGCGTATTCGATGGCCAGAATGCCGCCCCAGGATTGCCCGAGCAGGAAGAAGTTGCCTGGGCCGAGCTTCAGCGCGAGCCGCACCTGTTCGACCTCTTCAACAAACCGAGGCAAGTCGCAGAGTTCGGGGATATCCGGCTGGTCGCTATAGGCGGAGCCGAGCTGATCATAGTAGTAATATTCGATGCCTGCTCCCGGCAAATAGGTATCGAAAGCTTCGAAGTACTCGTGCGTGCAGCCGGGACCGCCATGCAGCAGCAACAGCTTGATCCGTGGATTATTTCCCACACGCTTCGTCCAGACATGAAACGTGCCCTTTGGGGTTTGAATTGGGATGGTTTTGACTCCGCCGCTCAGGACATCGCCGCGGCCGGAATTATCGAAATAAGAGGCGAGGCTAACGGCGGATTCCATATTCCAAAACGAAGTAAGAAGGGCTTAGATCGTTAAGCGGCTGGCGTAATTTGGCCAGTTCTTCCTCTATACCGTGGATTTCGAGCCGTTTCACTTCGCCCAATTTCAACGCTTCTCCGAGTAATGTTCGGACGTTTTCCAGATGCGTGAGCACTCCATCCGCGTCTTCGTAGCCTTCGCGGCAGTGGACTTCGCCTCCATTGAAGCTGAATCCGTAATAGAGGCACTTCGCCTCCTTGCGCGTGGCCGAGACGAACTGCTCGCAAAGATCGCGGAATGCGGCGAGATTGGGTTCCGGAACCGCAAAATAGGGGTGAATCGTAACACATCGGTCTTGAGTTGCCATTGGCCGATTCTAGCGCACAGCGCTAGATAAATCCCCGGTACGGCGCCGTCCGTCATGCGTCCGTACGGAACGGGCAATCGCTGCGTGGAGCACGCTTTAGCGTGCAACCGGGACTTCAGCCCCGGCAGGTGCGGGAAGCAGGGTCGCGGGCGAAACCGCTCCACCTGATTCGGGATTTCAATCAGCGTTCATCCGGAACGGCCCCAAACAACGCGGCGATGAGCAAGCGAATGCAACCCTGAGATGCAGTGGGTTTGTACAATTTCTGCTACAGTCGATTCTCTACTGGAGCGGAAATTGTAGAGACCTGACGAGGTCGGCGCCGCCTCACGGTTTCTCGTTTTCCGCAATTGGCAGTGTCAAATAGAAAGTCGCCCCCGCGTCAGGCTGCGACTCGACCCAGAGTCGGCCGCCATATCGTTCCACGATTCGCTGGCAGATCGACAGGCCAATGCCGGTCCCCGGAATTTTTGTGCCGTGCAGACGCTTGAACACGCCAAAAATCGTCTGGTGGTACTCAGGATCGATGCCCATGCCGTTATCGGATACAGCAATCCGCCATTGGCTCCCACATTTTTGCCCGGAAATCCGGATGCAAGGCGGCGATGGACCCCGGTACTTGATCGCGTTGCCAATCAGATTCTGAAAGAGCTGAATGAAGTGGACCTCCTGGCCTACGACCCTCGGAAGAGGGTCGCTTGTGACAGATGCTCCACTCTCCTGTATCGCCTCCTTCAGGTTTTTGAGCGCGCTATTGAGCGCATCATTCAGGCCGATGCAATGTGAGGGCTCCCCTCCGGTCTGCGCGATGTTGATGTAGGCAAGCAGGCCCAAGAGGAGATTCCGCATGCGGTCCGTGCCCTGTTCAATGAAGCCGGCCCACCGCGCTGCTTCTCCGTTCAATTGCTCCCCAGCCCTTTGGACGAGGAGTTGGGAATAGACGGTGACCGTGCGCAGCGGTTCCTGGAGGTCGTGGCTAGCGGCGAAGGCGAACCCTTTCAAATCCTCGTTCATCCTGTGCAGCGCTGAGGCCGCGTGCTGTAATTCCTGATTCGCCCGATCCTTCGCTCGTCCGGTTTCTTCCAATTTCACTACCGCGTCTTCGTATTGGCGCGTTCGGTGGTTCTCTCTCAGAAGAGCATCCCCGAGGACTTGCAGCAGTTGGCCATTCGAGGCGAGCCTGTCCCTGGAGACGGGCTTTTGCGCACGGGCAACCTCCCAGAGACGGTCGAAACTGATTCCGGAATTGCGCGCCAGACGCTGGACTTCGGATAATTGAGAGAAATCTACGAAGGCATAGCCTCCCACGGCCGCTCCCACCATCTCGCCATCGAGCATCAGCGACGTTCCAATGACGGACAGGCCGTAAAACTCGGACACTATCACGGCGGGACGGTCGTTGGTCTGTGCGACACAGCGGCGGGCACACTCGCCGAACATTCCTGGATCGTATCCGTTGGTTTCTGCGAACAACTGGAATAAAGGGGTGGGATGGATCGGGCCGAAGATCACGTGCGCGTCGGAATCGAACAGCTTCATCGTAAGGTGGGCCGCATTGCCATAGCTCTCCAGCGCCCGATTCCAAAGCTCGGAAGCGAAAAGGACGTCATTCCATGCGGTCGCCATCGGCAGAAACTCCTTCTTCTCGTTCGCGAGGGCGCCGCGTCGGCGCGCGTGAGACAAGACCGGCATAACTCGAGAACGGCCGTTTTGCCGCTGGAAGCGTTCGCGGCAGCACGCGCAGACCCTGACCGTTCACAATTTCACATTCGTGCGTGACGCGGTCGACAGGATTCGCCCGCATTTTAGCGATCGTGAGCCCAAGACGGAACGCATCACCCAGCTCGACCCAGTTCATCAGGATGATGTTGTCTACGAGCGAGCTCAAGGCGAACTCGCCCATCATTGAAGCCATGCCCAACATCTCGGGATTTTCGTGGTTGTACACCGCCGCAATTTGCTCCTCCTTCATCAGAGCGACCAACGCATGAAAAAAATCCCGGAAGATGCGTCCCCCGGTGCCGAGAGTCGATCCATACGTGGACAGGCTGTCTATGACCACGCGTTTTGGTTTGAACTCGTGGACAAGCCGTTCGATATGGTGAAAATGTACATCCACTTCAATTTCCTGCGGCGGTTCGTATTCTACATGAACCAGACCGTTCTTGATCAGCTCCTCAAGCTGGATGCCGATGCTGGCGGCATTGCGCAGGATCTGTGGAACCTGCTCGTCGAGGCTGAGCATTAAGCCGCGCTCGCCCCTGCGCGCGCTCTCGGAGAGGTACTGGAGCGCCATCACGCTCTTGCCGACGCCCGAAATTCCAGCGACTACGGTGGTGCTGCCTAGGAAGTATCCCCCGTTCAGAAGCTCGTCTAACCCCGGAATTCCCGTCGGTACACGTGTATCCGGATCGAAGGCTGCGGCGCGGTCACGGCTCGCCTTGCGCGGGGCTTGGACGCGGCGGTACACCTGGACGCCCTGGCCATCGACGATGCGGAACGTGTGCCGCCCCATTTGAAAATCCTGCCCTCGCGATTTTACGACTTCAATCGACCGGCTGATCGCGCGCTGCGTGTCCTCCATCTTGAGCCGGATTACGGTGTCGGCAATCGATTCCTCCGCGAAGGTGCCGTTGACGTTCCCATCATTGAACGATGCTTCAACCGCCAGAACGGCCGTCAGATTCTCGCGTTGCAAGCCCTCAGTGAGCACGTGAAAGGCGGAGCGCGTCTCCGGGGTGCCGTTTCCTCCGACAAGCCGGGCGACGCCATCGATGAAAATGCGTCTTGCGCCGATTTTCGAGGCTTCTCCCAGGAGCACGCTATCGGCTTGCTGCAATTCCTGCCGTAACACGTCCCGAGTTGTAAAAACAATTTTCAGACGGTCCTGCTTTTCGAGCTTTTCGAGGTCCCAGCCAAACCCCAAGGCGTCGCGGAAAAGTTTGTGCGGCGACACCTCAAAAAGCACAATAATGCCGGGCTCATCGAACTGGCTCGCGCCGCGATACACGAACTCTACACCGAGCGTGGTTTTGCCGGCGCCGATCGTACCTTCCACCAGGATCACGTTGCCTCGGGGAATTCCGCCGGGCAGAATCTCATCGAGGCCAGCGATGCCAGTCCTGACGAGATCAGCTTGAGGCATTCAGGCCCTCCCTCATTTCAGAATTACGCGCGCTTCAAGCAACGACACGCAGCCTCCGCTTTGCGTTGATCTCAGAAGGCGGGCCGGCCCGTCCAGGAGTCAGAAGTTCGAGAGTGTCGTGCCGGCCTTGCCGTGTGGAGGCCAGATCCAATAGCGTCTTAAATCCCCCTAGTTGCGGCCCTTCGGGCACCAAAACATACATGCGCGCGGCGTGCATGGAGGTTTGTGTCCGCTCCAGCAAACCCGCGCCGATAAATGCTTCTATTGCGTGCGCGATTTGCTTGGTGTCGTAGCCAACCAAGGCGGCGAGTTGTTCGTTGGTCAATATAGAGCGGGGATGTCGATAGAAAAACACCAGCAGATCGAGCTCGCAAGGGCCGGTGATAACGGGAATGCATGCGAGCAACCGTTGGAGGTCTTTCTTGTTTCGGCGGGAGGTATCGTTCATAGCGGCTCGGCAACGACCACAACGGAGCGGTGGTCTTGCAGGCCATACCATTATGCATCTCTGGCAGCCACACCTTCCCGATGTATGGGACGGCATGGAACATAGGAGCATCTACTCTAGCGTTTTTTGGGTCTTCTGGATTTGGTGGAAGTTTGAAATCGCTCGGCTTCGCTTTGGACCATTTCCTACATCCGAGTCTAGCACTCTTCGATAATGCGGCGATCTGATTGCAGTGCTGCTTCGGTCATCATCGTCCGACTGTAGCCGAGCGCGAATGTAAATCCGCCACAACGCCTAAAACATAATCCTTCCGAATTGTTACACTCCGAGAAGCCGCCTAGCTCCTGTTGCATGGACATCGTGCGGGAAGGATCACGCGAGACTATCGGGCCATAGTTCTGGTTCATGAATGTCTTACCGGTACCGGAGCGCCCGGAAAGTTCGGGGCAACTCAGCTTCATTCCGACCTGTTCGCGACTTTGCCACGCGGAAACTTCCCAAACATTTTGGGCCGTTTTCGTGCTCGCGTCATGGACGGAAGAAATTCCCGGCCACCGAACCGGTGGCTTTGCAAACCAGTGAACCCGCGTTTCCGGCGGCTTGCCCGCTTCCGCTGTCGGACGTCGCCCTCTTGTTCTTAGACATCGGCTTGCGCCTTGGGGATCAGCTTGGAATGGCCACAGGTTGGCCTGGAACCCGCACAAGGCGCGAAGTTCGGGTTCGTGACTGTGGGCGCGACGAAGGCCAAGAGCCGGAAGTCTCGGAACGTACCTTTGAGCGAGCGGGTCGTCGCCATGCTTAGGAAGCTTGGCCCGAAGGAAACCGGCTATGTGTTTGTTCGCGGCGATGGCGCGCTGCTGGTAGATTCGCACCTGGACCAGCAGCATGACCGCGTGCGGAAGCTGCTCAAGCTGCCGAGTGACTTCGTGCTACACTCGCTGCGGCATACGCCTTGGGGAATCCGGCGCGGATGCGTTTACGATCATGCGAGTGATGGGGCATTCTACCGTGACCGTCTCAAAGCGGTACGTGCACCCTTCGCCGGAATCTGTTGAGCGGGCGTTCGAGCGCCTAAATGCGCTCAAGCTGCAAAAAGTTGCTACAGTTTCCGCTACAGTCGAGCAGGCGGTTTCGAGTGCGATACAGTAAATGCTGTATTTTTCAATATGCCCGCATGGCGAAATCGGCAGACGCAAGGGACTTAAAAGTTAGGTGAGTCTGCCTCCGAAAAGGACGCTAAACTAGGAATGGCATTCAGTCACGCGGGCGTGGCGGAATCGGCAGACGCATCGGACTTAAGCGAAACTTGAGTGCTCGCCGGGAAACCGGCGATGCAGAACTGCTCAAATTCGGGGAACTCTGTAACATGGCAATCCCGAGCCAAGCCCGGCCCGAAACGGCCGGGAAGGTGTAGAGACTAGACGGGCAGCACCTGACACCCGGAGCCATATCCGGACACGGTGAAGGGATAGTCCAGACCCCAAACCCCGCCGAACACTGCAGGGGCGGCGAAAGCCGTAGTCGGGTATGAAAATCCGTTGGGCCGCAAGGCTCGTGAGGGTTCAAGTCCCTCCGCCCGCACCACATCCGCAGGATGACCCCGATGGAACCCGGTCGTGGGATTAGGAATGGGCGCTGTACTCCGACCCTCTGTGCGAAAACCGCCCACCATGGTAAGGTCCTCTTCGGTCACAAGATGAAGGCTACAAAATAGAATTGAGCGATTCCAATGCCAACAGTTGCAGATTCGGCCAAACGGGCAACGCTCATCCGCGACGCCTTCCGGCTGGAATGGCTCTCTATCGCGTGGATGGTCATCGAAGGCGCGGTGGCGATCGGCTCCGGTATTGCCGCTCATAGTTTGCTGCTTGTGGCGTTCGGCATCGAAAGCGTTATCGAACTCGCTTCTGCCTGCGTTCTTGTCTGGAGACTCTCTGTCGAACTGCGCCATGGACAAGCATTTTCGGAGGCTGCCGAGCGACGCGCCAGCCGGTTAGCGGGCGGCCTCCTTTTTGCTCTTGCGTTGTACGTCGTTGTTGCCGCCGGCAGCGGGCTTTGGCAGCATCACGCCTCTGACTTCTCAATGCCCGGTATTGTTCTGGCGCTTACGGCCATGCCCATCATGTACTTTTTATCCATAGAAAGCTGGCCGTGGCCGAACAGCTCGCAAGTCGGGCGCTCCGGGCCGACGCCATCGAAAGCATCACATGCGGCTGGCTATCATTCGTCGTGGTCCTGGGTCTCGCCGCCCAACTCACCCTCAGCGCCTGGTGGGTCGACTCGGTGTTCTCGCTTGTCATCGTCTACTTCCTGATAAAGGAAGGGCGCGAGGCCTGGGAAGGCGAAGATTGCGGCTGCCACTGACCGGCGTGCCGCTAGCATATGAGAGAGGACGGGCCGCAGTGATCTACCGCGTTCGGAACAGCCCTGCGGGAATCGTCCAGACTGACGCAAGCGCCCCAATCTTCGCGCCGACCCCGATGCATCGGGATATTATGGCCGAGATGCAGATGGTGAGCACGGTAGCGTTATTCCTCGTAAGCTGTCCGTTTGGTCTTCGGGAACCCCAAGCTTCCGGAGAATCATAGGACACCCAAGTGAACGCTAGCCATACGGTGTCGCCAACAACGAATTTTATCGGCGGCCCTGCAAACCGCGCAGTTCGGCTCGGGCGCTCAAGTACTCGGGAAGAGTAATCTGTCGAGTACCAACGACGCGTTCGAAATCCGAGAGCGCCCCGTGAATATCATGGTTGATGAGGGCCTGCGCCCCTGCGTAGAAATATCCCTGACATTCCCGCTGTGTGTTGACAGCCGAACGTGCCGTTACTACCGACGCTAGAAAGTCGTCGCGCTTAAGCTGGCCGCTCAAGAAAGCTGCGATGCGCGCTGGCCAGTCGTCCTGTACTTTCTCTGATCTAATGGACAGTGCCGCAGCGATTCCTTCCCTTCATCCATCTCGTTCAAGCGCAAGTGGACCAGCGCGGTCCTTATGCGCGCATACGTCTGATCGTTCGGGTCGATCTGTATCGCCTTCGCGAAGTCGGCTAGCGCTTCCTTCCACGCTCGGCGGTCGTAGTATAGGCATCCTCGACGGTACAAAGGGCCTGGGTTCCGCGGCTCAAATTCTATAGCCTGCGTGAAGTCGCCAAGCGCGGCATCGTCTTTGTCTTGTTGCCGATAAGCATCCGCCCGAGCGGCGTACATGGCCGCAGATTTCGGATCACGTTCGATTGCATTGTTCAAATCTGCCAATCCCCCGGCCCCATCTCCGGCCTCGATTCGGGTGACGCCGCGATCAAAATAACCTCGCGCATTGGACGGATCCAACTCGATCGCACGGCTGTACTCCGCCAGTGCTTCTTGAAGATTGCCGTTCAGTCGTTGTGCGGTTCCGAGATTACGGACCGCTTCCGCGTATTGCGGATTGAGTTCGAGGGCGGTTGTGAAGTCTGCGACGGCGCCATCTAGATCCTTGTTTCGCATCCGCTCAGCGCCTCGGTTATTGAAGCTGGCGGGGTTCTTCGGGCTGAACGCAATAGCTGCCGAGTAATCCGCAATCGCGCCGTCGACATCGCCAGTCGCCGAGCGGCAGTATGCGCGCCTCACGTGTGCCACAGCACTCTCTTGACCGGCTGCGAGCACTCGATCAATCTCGGCGATGCATACCGCGTAATCCTTCGTTTTCAGCTTTTGTATGGCCACACTGACCGAACCTGGTTGTCTTGTCTTCGTGCACGTAATTAGCGAAAGCAACGTTGATGCGATCAGCGCTGCGTGCAGAAATTGCTTCGAGATCTTGCCACCACAGGAATGACAGATTTTCATCACGTATTCCGCCGAATCTCCGGATTACAACTGCCAGGATCCAGTTCGCTACTGTCCGTGCCATTATAAGAGAGAAAGATCGAATGGCGTCCTGGGCTACAATGCGGCGCGCGGTCACGGTTCTCGTGCTGCTCATGGCGGCGACCGAAATTTTTGCCTGTCAGCTCATCTCGCCCGATTCCTGCATCTTTTCAAGCCACAGCACGTCCGACTCCAGCGAAGGCGGTTCGGGCGACGGGTGCCTGTGCTGCTGCGCGCACATTGTGGTTGTGCCGCCGGTAACGCCTCTTGCTCCTCTCGGTTTCATTGCCCGCGCTGTTCCCTTTGACGAGATTCAGACTCCTGAATTCCGCACCATCGATATAGAGCATCCTCCCCGCTTCTAGTTCTCCTCGCCACTAGTTGATTTTGTTTCAAAGGAGATTCCATGAAGAGGAACTGTATCCTGCCTCTTTGTTTGGGCGCCTTGTTTACGTGCGTTCCGGCAAAGCCGCAAGAAAACACTCAGACCGCGTTGGACGAACTGGTGCGCACCAGTCTGAATAGAAATCGCGAGGTGCAGGCCTTGCGCCAGCGCGTCACACAGGCACGCGGGCTGTCGCAGCAAGCAGGTGTGCGTCCAGCACCGAGCGTGGAGGCCGAGGGGCGTAGTGGCTCGCCGCTCGGCAGTCCCGGCGATCAGGAATTCTCAGCCGCCTTTGTCCAGCCCATCGAGACTTTTGGCAAGCGCAAGAATCGAGTGCGGGTCGCCGACGTTGCGATAGCTCTAGCGGAGGCCGAACTCAACCAGCGCAGCACCCAAATCGCCTTCGAGATCGAGGCGGGCTATTTGTCTGTCGTCTATGAGAGAGAGCGGGTCGCCGTGATCGACCGCGTGCGGGACAGCCTGCGGGAATCGCTCAGGCTGACCGAAGCGCGCGTCCGCGAAGGAGACGCGGCGCCCCTCGAAGCACAGTTGCTTGCGGTCGAGCAGGGCCGGACCGAGGCTCAGCGCGCGGAAGCGGCCGGGAGGCTTGCCTCGGCCGAACTGGAGCTGCGCCGCTTAGCCGGTTTAACCGAAAGCGACACGCTTCCCGCCATTGGACCTCCGACAGGTGGCCGGGCAGAGCTCTCGCTCGAACAGCTCATATCGCGTGCGTTGGAGAAGCGGGCCGACTTGCGCGCCGTCCGGCTCCTGGAACAACAGGGCGAGGCGGAAACGGCTCTCGCCAAATCGGAAGCGCATCCCGATGTGACACTCTCTGGCCGATACACTTACCTTCGCGAGAACTTCGAAAACAAGTTCGGCCTGACATCGTCGGGTGCTCTCACGCCGATCCGCGATCAATTCAATACTCTGAGCGTGGGAGTGTCCTTGCCGCTGGTAACTGAACGAAGGAACAAAGGGGCAATCGAGGCCGCTGCCGCCGGGTCGGCAAGCGCCCGTCTCAAACGCGAACACCTTGAAGCAACGATCCCGTTTGAGGTGCGAAGCGCCTACGAACGCTGGACAGCGGCGCAACGAACGCGCGACCTGCTTCGCGACGCCGTCATCGGTCAATCGAACAAGAATATTGCCGTCGTAAGAGAGGCCTATCAACTCGGGCAGTTGCGGCTGATCGACGTCCTCAACGAACAGCGCCGCCTCACCGACAGCGAGTTCACGTACCTGGATGCCCGTGTTGAAGTCGCTCGTGCTCTGGGTGATCTGGAGCGCCTGACAGGAGGATTGTTGCCATGAAGCCCCTTTCGATAATTATCTGCGCGCTTGTGATTGTTTCTTGCGGTAAACCAAAGACTGCCGCCGCTCCTGAGGAGAAAGCTGAAGCGACAAAATCAGCCCAGGAAGAGCATGAAAAGGACGAAGCGAAGGGTGAGGCAGGCACCGTCCAAATCACGACCGAGGCCCAACAGCGCAACGGTATCGTGGTTACGCCTGCTGCCACCACGCCCATGACACAGCAGCTTCAGGCGACGGGAACCGTGCAGGCAGTCGATAGCAGCATCGCGCATATTCGTCCGCTGACGCGCGGCCGGCTGCAGGACGTTCTGGCTAAACTTGGCGACCGCGTCACCGCCAATCAGGCCCTCGCACAACTGGACAACATCGAGGCCGGCGACATGATGACGCAGTACAACACGGCTCAGTCGGAGCTACAGCGGCTGAAAATCCAACTCGCCGCACAACAGCGCCAAGTGGAACGAAACCGCCGTCTCGCCGAGATTGGCGCTGTGCCCCAGAAAGAATATGAGTTCAGCCTCGCCGAACAACAGGGCCAGCAGGAAGGTATCCGAGCGCAGGAGACGACCATCGCGGGGCTGACGGCCCGGTTGCGCCGCTTCGGAATTACTGACCCCTCTGGTAGCGAGGCTCCCATGACAGCCATTCGCGCCCCGTTCGCCGGGGTCATCATTCGGGTGGCGGCTGCGCCCGGAGATGTCGTCGAGGCCGGCACCGAACTGTTCTCCGTCGCCGACCTCTCGACGGTTTATGTCCAGGCTCAGGTTTATGAAAAGGACTTAGGCCAAATTCGCGTCGGACAAACCGCGTCCATCAGCATCGATTCCTATCCCGGCGAGCACTTCACCGGGCATGTGGCTTCGGTCAGCGACCTGATCGACCCGCAGACACGCACCGCAGCCGTCCGATGCCAGGTCGCAAATCCCGGAGCCCGTCTTAAGCTCGATATGCTGGCCACTGTCGAATTTCCAACATCGATGAAGCACGCCGCGCTTTCTGTTCCCACCGATGCCGTACAGGACATCGAGGGTAAACCCACCGTCTTCGTGCGAACCTCGCCTTCACAGTTTTCGGTCCGGACGGTCGAAACAGGTTCGTCCAGCAATGGCCGGACAGAAATCGTTCACGGAGTAAAGGAAGGCGAGCCCGTGGTGTCGAAAGGCGCGTTCGCCGTCAAATCCGTCCTTCTTGGCAAGGAACTCCAGGAAGAGAAGGAGTGAGGCGGCCATGATCGACAAACTCATCGCCTGGAGCATCCGCTGGCGGCTCTTCGTTGTCCTTGTCGTGCTCGGCCTCATCGGCGCAGGAATATACGCCGCGATGGGCCTCCCGATAGACGCTGTTCCGGACGTCACGACCAATCAGGTCCAGATCAACACAGTCGCGCCGGCATTCACGCCGCTCGAAATGGAGCAATACGTCACCTCGCCGATTGAGGTTGCCATGAGCAGTTTGCCCCATAAAGAGGAGATCCGCTCGCTCTCCCAGTTCGGACTGTCGCAAGTAACGATCATCTTTCCTGATGACGCAGACCTGTACGCCTCCCGGCAGCTTGTCCTGGAGCGATTGCGAGACGTGGAGCGCGACCTTCCGCCGGGCGTAGCGCCCGAACTCGCACCGATCTCAACGGGCTTAGGCGAGATCTACCAGTTCACGGTGGAAGATGTGTCCGGCAAAGGTGAGCACTCGCTGATGGAGCGGCGCACACTGCTCGACTGGTTTATCAAGCCCCAGCTTCGAACCGTTCCCGGCGTTATCGAGGTCAACAGTTTTGGCGGCGAGGAGCAGCAGTATGAGGTTCTGGTCGATCCCGCGAAGCTGACTGGCTACGGCCTTACCCTACATCAGGTCATCGACGCGCTTTCAGCGAACAACATCAATGCGGGCGGCGGATACCTCGAACATGGCGGAGAGCAGCAACTGATCCGCGGTGTGGGCCTTATCCGGAATGAAACCGATATCGGGAATATCGTTGTGTCATCGCACCAAGGAACGCCCGTCTATGTCAGATCCGTCTCGGAAATCCGAAAAGGCGCGCAGATTCGACAAGGCGCAGCCACGCGCGACGGAAAAGGTGAGACAGTGATGGGCATCGCCATGCTGCTCAAGGGCGAGAACAGCCGCGCCGTCGCGGAGCGCATCGCCGGGCGTTTGCAGCAGGTGCAGAAGGCCATGCCGCCCGGCGTGAAGATCGAGCCCTTTTACGACCGGAGCACGCTCGTCGACCGCACGATCCGGACCGCGACCCGCAACCTGATCGAGGGCGGCTTGGTCGTTATGGCAGTCCTCTTCCTGTTCTTGCTTCAAATCCGCGCCGGTCTGATCGTATCCTCCGCGATTCCACTCGCAATGCTGGTCGCCATTATCGGCATGCGGTATTTCGGTATCTCCGCAAATCTGATGAGCCTGGGAGCCATCGATTTCGGTTTGATTGTCGATGCCGCCGTCATCATCGTCGAAAACTGCGTGCGCAGGCTTGCGGAAAAACGCCGTGAGCTAGGCCGCGCGCTCTCGGGCGAGGAGCGGCGCGCAACTGTTCGCGAAGCGAGCGTTGAGGTGCGAAAAGCAGGACAGGTTGGCGAAATCCTGATCATCGCTGCTTATCTGCCCATCGTGTCGCTCGTTGGCATCGAAGGAAAGATGTTCCGCCCGATGGCCTTCACCGTCATCTTTGCTCTATCCGGAGCTCTCGTGCTCAGTCTGACCCTGATACCCGCCCTGTCCGCACTTCTGCTCAGGGAGCCGCTGCTCAGGGAGCCGCGCCGAATTCCGAAGGAGCAAGCTCGCGACAAATCAACGCTGGAAGCAGACAATCCCATCGTTCATTTCATCGCCCGATTTTATGCTCCCCTGCTGCGCGGAGCGCTACGCCACAGGCGATTGACCGCCCTTGGCGCACTCTTGTTCGTCATCGTCTGCCTCGCTCTTTATCCCTATCTCGGAGCCGAGTTCCTTCCGAAACTGGACGAGGGCGCAATTGCGATAAACGTGAACCGCTTGCCCAGTGTATCCCTCTCCGAAGCCGTGCGCATGTCGAATGCGCTTGAACAGGTCGTGCGCGAATTTCCAGAGACGCAGACCGTCGTCAGCCGTATCGGCCGACCCGAAATCGCGACAGACCCCATGGGGCCAAACATGGGCGACACCTACGTGTTCCTGAAACCGATCGGGGAGTGGAAAAGCGCCACGAGTCGCGAAGAGCTAGTGTCGAAAATGGACGAGCGCCTGAAGGAGAGCGTTCCCACGCAAGCCTATTCGTTCTCGCAGCCCATCGAGTTTCGCATGCAGGAGCTGATCGAGGGTATCGGGGCGCGTTCCGACGTCGTAATCAAGATCTTCGGGGATGACCTGGACACTCTCCGGGAACAGGCAGGACAAACGGCACGCATCTTGGCCAAGGTGCCTGGTGCCGCCGACGTAAAGGTTGAGCAGACGAGCGGGCAGCCCGTGCTGCAGGTAACGATTGACCGAGCGGCAATCGCTCGCTACGGCATCAATGTCGCCGACGTTCAACAGGTCATACAGACGGCTATCGCAGGCACCGAAGCCACCCGCATCCTGGAAGGCTTTCGCCGCTTTGAGCTTGTTGTCCGATTGAAGCCGGAGGTGCGGCAGAATGCGCGCGACTTTGCGAACCTTCTGGTGAGCGCGCCGAATGGACAACGGATTCCTCTGGCTCAACTGGCGCATATCGGCACGGAAACTGGTCCTGTCGAAATCGCCCGCGAAAATGGGCAGCGGCGCATCTCAGTTGAAGTGAATGTTCGCGGGCGCGATATTGGGAGCTTCGTCGAGCAGGCACAAGCGAGTGTCGCGCGGGATATGCAACTGCCGCCCGGCTACATCATGGAATGGGGCGGTCTCTGGCAAAACCTGGAGAGCGGCCGAAACCGGCTGCTCATTGTCGTGCCGGTCACGTTCTTGCTCATCTTTATGCTGCTCTTCGCCACGTTCCACTCAGCAAGGCTCGCGACTTTGGTTTTCACTGGCGTCCCGTTTGCGGTGACCGGAGGAATACTGGCGCTTCTTCTGCGCGGAATGCCGTTTTCGATGAGCGCTGGCGTGGGCTTCATTGCGGTTTCCGGTGTCGCTGTTCTCAATGGTCTTGTCCTGGTCGCGTTCATCGCTCGATTCCGTCAACAAGGAGAGTCGCTTGAAACTGCCGTGTACCAGGGCACACTGCTCCGCTTGCGGCCTGTGCTTATGACAGCCGCAGTTGCCAGTTTGGGCTTTCTCCCCATGGCCCTCTCAACGACTGCGGGCGCGGAAGTGCAACGCCCTCTCGCGACTGTCGTCATCGGTGGGATCGTTACTTCG
Source organism: Bryobacterales bacterium (assembly GCA_019261985.1). Classification (GTDB taxonomy): domain Bacteria; phylum Acidobacteriota; class Terriglobia; order Bryobacterales; family Bryobacteraceae; genus Palsa-187. Next base: position 32,388 of record JAFAQY010000018.1, read on the forward strand.
ACGTTTCTAACACTTCTCGTGCTGCCCGCCCTATACCCGTGGTTCGGACGTCAAAGGGTGCAATTATGACCGCCCAGGATCACGCGCTTAACTTGACGCACCAGAGGCGCTGAAAAGCTCATGAGCGAGAACCTCAAATTTACACAGTTTCTTACACAGTTCCACAGATTGAAAATGTAACTCACGTATTATCAGACAGTTACACGGTTATTCAAAGGACTTAAAATCCCTTTCGCCGTAAGGCGAGTGTGGGTTCAAATCCCACCCCGGGCACCAAATTCCGACTTTAATCGTTATTCAACGGTTACGCTTTTCATTGGTTATGTCAATTTACTTGTGATATACTGATGTTTATTTTGCCGAGCGTCAGGGGTCCGGCGTTGCAGGGCTGGAACGATGCTGACCGTGTCGGAGAGCGTTTAGTTTTGTTGCCGGCCTAAGGCGACGTACCTTGGGTTATAGGTAAGTTCTGCCTCTGATTCGTCGGTCGCGTCTGATTGCGGCGACTTGCATTGGCCGTTTATTATCGGGAAGGAGCGGAACGGAGGCCGCGATGAATGTGATGGAGGCGCTGGGTGGCTATCTTGGGGAGTCGAATGGCAAACGCAAGGGAACGATTCGAATCCTGATTGCGGACGATCATCCGATCGTGCGCGACGGATTGAAAAAACTGCTCGCTCTCGAAAGCGATTTCGAAATCGCGGGCGAGGCGGGCGACGGGCGCGAAGTGCTCGACAAGGTGCGCCGGCTTGATCCCGACATCCTGCTGCTTGACCTGCGGATGCCGAATTTAGACGGCCTGCTGACCCTTGAGGGCCTTCAGCACTCAAACACACGCGCGCGCGTAATCGTTTTGACTGCCTCGGATGACAAGGACGAATTCGTCCAGGCGATGAAACTCGGTTGCCGCGGAATTTTGCTGAAGCAGAGCGACCCGGACCTGATCGTCAAGAGCATCAGGAAAGTCCACGCCGGCGAAATCTGGCTCGATTCGCATACCACTGCCGCGGTCATGCATCAATTTTCGAAGGTCGGGCCCGCGTCTCATGGGCCGGCCAGTATAGGACGTGAGCGCAATCCGCTGTCGACGCGCGAGCGTGAAATCGTTGCGCTGATCGCTCAGGGGTACAAGAACAAAGAGATGGCGGAAAAGATGTTTATCAGTGAGCAGACGGTGAAGAATCATTTGCATAACATCTTTGACAAATTAGGCGTTTCCGACCGTCTTGAACTCGCCCTCTATGCGATTCACAAGGGCATGCATTTAACCGGCGAGAGTAATTCGGTGCCGAAAACGTTTGGGCCGCGTCTACAACCGGCAGTGCCGCAGCGGCCGTAGCGTGGCGGGGCCGACCTCTCTATAAACCCGGGCAGCGCGGTTGGCAACCGCGCGCCGGATGGCATCCGGCCCCACTACGCGCATTCCGCGAACGCGTCCATCGCCAAATCGCCGCGATCGTTCTTCGCCCAGAGCCGGATCGTACTTCCTTCGGGGCGTCCACAGACGAAAAACGGCGCGGTGTCAAAAAGTGGACTCACGGCGCGGAAAGAGAATTTTCTAATCACCGCATCCGCCGCGTTGCGCCGTAGCAAATCCAATAGCAGCGTTGCGATCAACGGACCATGCACTACCAATCCCGGGTATCCTTCGACGCCGGTCGCATAGCGCCTGTCATAGTGGATCCGGTGCGCATTAAACGTTAAGGCTGAGTAGCGGAATAAAAGCACGTCCCCCGGTTCGATCGTGCGTTCCCATGCGTGCCCGGACGGCGCCGAAGGGGGCGCGGCAGAAACGCTAGTGTGTCCGCGATATACAATGTCCTGCTGTTCCGCCACCACCATGCCTTCGCGATCTCGAATCTCGTGCCGCACGGCGACAAACACAAGCGGCCCGCTGCGGCCCTCTTTGTAGGAAACGTCTGCGATGCGCGAAGTGCGCTCAATCCGCTCGCCGACTCGCAAAGGGCGAAAAAATTCGAGGCGCCCGCCGGCCCACATGCGCCTTGGCAGAGGCACGGGAGGAAGAAAGCCTCCGCGCTTGGCATGGCCGTCCTCGGCGAGCTCGGATTGGCGGTGAAGCGGCAAAAAATACAACCAATGCCACGGCGGCGGCAGAGCTTCGCCGGCAGCCGGCAGGGGATCCTCTCGATCCAGCGTGGCCGCTAATGCCGCGGCGGGAGCGCGCGTCACCTCGTCCTCTCCGCATTCCGTGCGCCCGATCCATTCGCGTAGGTGTACGATATCCATTTGACTTAAATATGACCGATCGCAATATAGGCTTCATTGGCGTGGGCCGGATGGGCGGGCGCATGGCCCGGCGATTAATCCAGGCGGGCTACGCTTTAACTGTTTACGACACCAGCGATTCCACCCTCCAGCCGCTACTGGATCTCGGCGCGGAGCGCGCCGGTTCGCCCGCCGAGGTCGGTTCCGCGGCGGAGATTGTCCTGGTAAGTCTGCCGACCCCGCCCGTCGTGCAAGCCGTGGCGCTCGGGCCGAACGGCGTCGCCGAAGGCAGCCGGGTGAAGATCTTCGTGGACACCTCCACCACCGGAGCAACCTATGCCAAACGCATCGCGGACGGATTGGCCGCGAAGGGAATCGCCCCGGTTGACGCGCCGGTAAGCGGCGGCATCGGCGGAGCCGAACGCGGAACTCTTGCCGTAATGGTTTCCTGCTCCGATGAAGTCTTTGCCGGCGTGAAACCGGTGCTTGAACACTTGGGCAAGTTGTTCCACGTCGGTCTTCAACCCGGACAGGGGCAGACGATGAAGCTCTTGAACAATCTGCTCTCGGCGACCGCCATGGCAATTTCTTCGGAGGCCGTTGTAATGGGCGTGAAAGCCGGTCTCGATCCCAAGCAGATCGTCGATGTGATCAATTCCGGCACCGGACGCAACAGCGCCACCGAAGACAAGATCCCCCGGTTCGTTATTCCGCGCACATTCAATCTCGGTTTCGCTATCGGACTGCTCAACAAAGATATTCGCCTGTGCATGGAGGAAGCGGAGGCGCTCGGCGTGCCTATGCTGGTTGGGAGCGCCGTCAAGCAAGTGCTTTCGATCACCGCGGGTAGTGAAGGGCAGGACGCGGACATGTCGGAGATCGTCAAGCCCATCGAGCGCTGGGCCGGCGTGACTGTCGGCGCCAAGGCAGCAAAAACGCAGTCTTGATTACAAGTACAAGGAGAACTCGTGGATAAGGAAACGTTCGAGAAAGGTCTCGCTATCCGGCGTCAAACGCTCGGGGCGGACTTTGTGGATAACGCCATAGCAACCGCGGACGAATTCAACCGCCCTTTGCAGGAACTCGTAACGCAATACTGCTGGGGCGAAATTTGGGGCCGTCCGGGATTGGACCGCAAGACCCGCAGCATGCTGAACCTCGCGATGATTTCGGCGTTAAACCGCCCGCATGAAGTAAAGATGCACGTCCGCGGAGCGCTCAATAACGGTGTGACTAAGGACGAGATCAAAGAGATTTTCCTGCAAGTGGCCATTTACTGCGGAGTGCCCGCGGGCGTCGACAGTTTCCGGATCGCGCGCGAAGTTTTCAAAGAAGCCGGCGTTTAAGCCAGTGGGGCAGGTTGCCAACCTGCGGCGGGTTGCCAACCCGCCTGCCGTCTTTCACCAACCCGCCCAGCGCGATTGGCAATCGCGCGCAGGTTAGCAACCTGCCCCACCGCGGGAGAATGAAATTGGTACTCTCTCATGCGAACGCTGGTGCGCGTGCTGGCCCTTGGTTTTGCGGCAGTTATTCTGCTGCTGGTGCTCGCGGCGGCGATCGGCGTCAATAATGCTCGTTCCACAGCTCGGAGCTCCGCCTCGCTCGTGGCCGACCAGCTTGTAATTACCCGTCTGCTCGATGAGATGGGACGCGAGCAGGAAGTTCTGAACAATGCCTTTTACCGGCTGTCCCGCACGCCCGAAATTGTCGACCGCGACCGCGTTCTCGCCGATCTTGGGCAGACCGACCGCAATATCGAAGATCTCGCGCGCAATGCAGGCACCGGCCCCGAGCGCGAGGTTTGGCACAGTCTCGATAAAGTGATGCACGATTTTTCGACCGAGGCCCGCCGTCTTCTTAACCGAAAGAAGGTGTCGGCGACAACTTCCCGCAACTTGTTTTTGATACATGAAGAAGCCACCGATGAGGTGGCGCGGCTGGTGGACCTGAGCTATCAGCGCGCTCTCGAGACGCAAGCGCGTGTGAATTCGCAGGCCAAGCGGCTGGAAGCCGAGTCTTTATTTCTTGTAGTGGGCTGCCTCGCAGTCGCGCTGATCTGCGCAGTTTTTACCGTTCGCATCGCCACGCGAGTGTTTCGAAAGATGGAACAGCAGGCCAGCGAGCTTTCGCGCGTTTCTTTCCGCATGCTGGAGGTGCAGGAATCCGTCGCTCGCAGGTTTGCCCATGAGCTGCATGACGAATTGGGTGGATCGCTCACTGCAATCAAAACGAACTTAGCCGGACTCACGAATGGCTCCAGCGTAGATCCCGCGCGGCTTGAAGATTGCAACAAGCTGATCGATCAGTCCATCTCTAATGTTCGGGAGCTGTCGCAGTTACTGCGGCCGACCATCCTCGACGACTTCGGGCTGGATGCCGGAGTGCGCTGGCTGGTGGACCGTTTCCGCGAACGCACAGGTATCGCCGTGGATTACCGCTCCGACTTCGATGGCCGGCTGGCGGACGAAACCGAAACTCACCTTTTCCGCATCGTGCAGGAGGCGTTGACGAACATCGCGCGACATTCCGGCGCGACGAAAGTGTGCATTAATTTGCACGCCGCCGATGGGAGAGTGCATCTGACACTTTCCGACAACGGCAAAGGTTTGGCTCCAGGAATCCGGCCGGGAATGGGGCTTTCCGGCATGCGCGCGCGAGCCCGCAGCGCGGGCGGCGAGCTGAAGTTCACATCCAACCCCGGCCGCGGAGTCAGTATAGAAGCGTGGGCCCCGCAAAGCACTCCGCAAGCCGCATGATCCGAATTCTTCTGGCGGACGATCACGCTTTGGTGCGGCAGGGATTTCGCATGATCCTCGAAGCCCAGGCCGATATGGAGATCGTGGGGCAGGCGGGTAATGGCCGGGAAGCCGTGGAGCTCAGCGCCAAACTGCATCCGGACCTCGTAATCATGGATGTCGCCATGCCCGACTTAAATGGCATCGAGGCCACGCGACGCATTATGGAAACATCTCCGCGCACGCGCATTCTCGCTCTGAGCATGCACAAAGACTCGGTCTATGTGCGCGAGGTATTGCGGGCGGGCGCGCGCGGTTATCTATTGAAAGATTCGGGCGATGCCGACCTGGTCGCCGCGGTGCGGGCGGTTGCGAAAGGCGAAGGCTATTTGAGTCCGAGCGTTTCCGAGTCCGTGCTTTCCGATTACCGGCGCCACGTCACCGATCCTTTGGATCTGCTCTCCAGCCGGGAACGCGAAGTGCTGCAAATGATCGCGGAGGGCAAGACCAATAAGGAAATTGCAACGTCGCTTAATCTGAGCGTATACACCGTCGAGGCGCATCGCGGCCGGATTATGGAGAAGTTGAATCTCCATTCGACCAGTGAGCTGGTGCGGTTCGCCCTGCGCAGCGGATTGATCGATTAAAGTTACCTCCTCTGTCCGATAAGGACAGCGTGAGCCGGTTCACCGAGTACGCCGAGCAAATCCTTTCCGCCGCCGAATCAGCCGCCACCCACGGCGAGGCCTCCCCGGAAATGACCATCCTTATCGGTCAAGAAGGCGGCATCCATATGCTCGCCGACTGCGACTGGCCGCTCGAATCGCTCGCCGTTCACCACGGCGCGCGCGCCGCCTACCGTGTCAGCCAGCGCTGCGGCGAGGTGCGCGTCGAAGGCTGCGAGTCCGGGCGGACATGTGTGCTGACGACGCAACCCGTGGGCCGACGGCTACAAAGTTCTCGGTTATTGACATATTGACTAACTAGTACTAGTGTATTAGTATGAGTTTTAGATCCCTCCTATTTGTACTTGGCGCAGCTTCCGCGGCTTTCGGTCAGCAGCCTGCCCGGCCGCATTTGACGTCGCCACGCTGAAGCGTTCGCCACCCCCGCCCGGCGATAGGATCGTTATCAATCTCGGCAGAACGCTTAATGGCCGAGTGGATCTGGCGAACGCCACCCTCAGCGATTGCATCAATTTTGCCTACGGGATTGCTTCGGCCAACTGGTAGGGCCGGACTGGATCAATGGACGCACCTATATTCGCTTCGATATCGTGGGTCAAGCTCCGCCGGATACTCCGCGCGAGCAACTTTTCGTCATGCTTCAAGCGCTGCTGGCGGAACGGCTGAAGCTCGTGGTTCATCAGGAGAAAAAAGAGTTGCCGTATCTGGCGATGGTTGTGGGACGGAACGGCGCAAAACTTCGGCCCTCTACCGCGGCTGCCACACAAGGACCTGCTCTCGCCGGCCGCATAATCAGCACTCGAATAAACATGCAGACCTTGGCCATGCTGCTTTCACGTTTCGAGCGCCAGACCGTGCTGGACCGGACGGACCTTTCCGGATTCTTTGAAATTCGGCTGGAATGGACGCCCGAATCGCTGCGCACGCTGCCTTCAGGACCGGATGGCGCGCCTCCACAGATCAATGGTCAACCCGTGGATATCGCCGGCCCATCGCTATACACGGCGATCCAAGAGCAGCTTGGCCTTAAGTTGGAATCGCGAAAGGGCCCGGTGGAGGTTCTGGTCGTCGACAGCGCCGAAAAAAATCCTGCCGAGAACTAATGGCACTGGATTGACACGCGGAAAGCGCGGTTGGCAACCGCGCGCAGGCTGGCAGCCTGCCCCACAACGGCGGCTTTACAATATTACGCATGAACAAAAACGCCGCCCCGCTGGTGGCAATGCCGCTGGCAATCGTGTTTAGCGCATCGCTCTCGGCGCAGGTAACATTCGACCGTCTCCTGCACGCCGACCGCGAACCGCAGAACTGGCTCACCTATTCAGGCACGATGCAGAGCCAGCGGCACAGCTCGCTCTCGCAGATCAACACATCGAACGTTAAGAATCTGGAGATGCAATGGGTGTTTCAGGCGCGGTCGCTCGAAAAGTTCGAAGCGACGCCGTTGGTTGTGGATGGGATTATGTACACAGTCCAGCCGCCGAATGATATCGTCGCGCTGGATGCCGTGACCGGCAGCGTGTTTTGGGTGTATAGCTATAGCCCGTCGACGCTGGCTCGGCCCTGCTGCGGACGTGTGAGCCGGGGCCTCGCGATTCTTGGCGATACCTTACTTATGGGCACCATCGATGCCCATATCATCGCCGTGGATGCTAAGACCGGACGCCCGATTTGGAATCGCCAAATCGCCGATCCGGCGGCCGGTTACGCCTTTACCCACGCGCCTCTGGTGATAAAAGATAAGGTGATTTTCGGCGTCGCGGGTGGCGAGTACGGCATTCGCGGCTTCATCGCCGCCTTCGATATCAAAACCGGAAACGAGGCGTGGCGCTTCAACACCATCCCCGGTCCGGGCGAGCCGGGTCACGAAACTTGGAAAAACGACGCTTGGAAAACCGGCGGCGGCTCGGTTTGGGTGACCGGCTCTTACGATCCCGACCTGAATCTTACATATTGGGGTATCGGCAATCCGGGACCGGACTGGAACGGCGACCCGCGCCCCGGCGACAACCTGTACTCGGATTGCGTGGTGGCGCTCGATCCGGATACGGGCAAGCTTAAGTGGTACTACCAGTTCTCGCCGCACGACGAGTTCGATTACGACGCCGTGCAGGTTCCCGTACTCGCCGACATGCAGTGGAAGGGATCGCGCCGGAAGGTGATGCTGTGGGCGAATCGCAATGGGTTGATGTATGTGCTCGATCGCACTACGGGCGAGTTTCTTCAAGGCAAGCCTTTCGTCGAGGTCAATTGGATGACGGGTTTCGACGAAAAAGGCCGGCCCATGCGCGCACCGGGCAAGGCGCCGACGAAAGAAGGTACGCGCATTCTTCCGGGCAACCAGGGCGGCACCAATTGGTATTCGCCTTCGTATAGCGCCCGCACGGGCCTGTTCTATATTCCATCCTGGGTAAACTACGATTCGATCTACTTTAAACAAGATGTCGAGTACACGGAAGGCAAAACCTATGCCGGAGCGTTCCCGCGCTCGCCGATACCGTTCTTCCCGAATCAGACCCAGCAGCGCAAGGACACGGAAGGGTACGGCGCGGTCCGCGCCATGGACCCGGTGACCGGCGATCGCAAATGGGAATTCAAGATGGCCGATGTCACGGACGCAGGAATCCTGACGACCGATACGGATTTGCTGTTCGCGGGCGGCCGCGACGGCCACTTCGTTGCGCTCGATGCCCGCAATGGGAACCTGCTTTGGAGCGCAACTCTCGGCGGCGGGGTTTTCGCCGGAGCGATGACGTACTCTGTAAACGGAAAGCAGTACGTAGCTATTTCGGCGGGCAATTCGCTGTTTGCCTTCGCTCTGCGTTAGAAGTTCGGGAGCAAGCGCGCAATCTCATTCAGAGAGGGAAGCATGGATCTTCGGAACAAGGTTGCATTAGTAACCGGCGGCAGCAGCGGGATCGGCAGGGGCATCGCCGAAACGTTGCTGGCGAGCGGATCGCGCGTTGCGATCACCGGACGCAATCAGTCGCGGCTGAACGCAACCGCGAGTGCCATCGGAGCCCATCCGGTTCAAGCGGATGTGAGCCGGCAGACGGATGCGGCCCGCACCATCCAAGAGGTGCTCGACAAATTCGGCAATCTCGACATTCTCATTAACAATGCCGGTTCCGGCGTGTTTAAGCCGCTGGTCGAAATGGACCTCGACGGATTCCAGCGCACCTTTGCCACGAATGTAACGGGCGCCTTCTTGATGGCGCGAGAAGCCGCCAGGCATTTCATTGCGCGCAAGCAAGGGGATATTGTAAACATCGGCTCAACCGCATCGCTGCGTGGAGCTGCCAACGGCACGGCCTACTATGCCAGCAAATTCGCTTTGCGCGGAATGACGGAATGCTGGCGCGCGGAACTGCGCAAGCACAACATCAGAGTTTTCCTAGTCAATCCAAGCGAAGTGATTACCAGCTTCGGCACGGCCGCGGGATTTCAACAGAAGGACCACCCCTCCAAGCTACGCCCCGAGGACATCGCACACGCGGTGAAATCCATGCTTGAAATGAACGACCGCGGTTTTGTACCCGAGCTGACCGTGTTCGCAACGAATCCGGTGGATTGATGCTATCCGGCGCGGTTAGAGGCTCAATCGCCTAAGATTGTTTCAACTTAGTATCGAAATTTTAGAATAATATCCCAACCAACCGAAGTTCTAGTACGAACAAACCACCCGAAACTGCGCAAAAAGTCTTGACAAAGTCCCGTTTCTGCGGTTATCCTACATAAGTCCCTGGGGTGTAAGCGACAGTTATTCCGACTCTGGTTTACCAGAGCAAGCTTCAGGACGTCGGAGGGTTAATGAAAATAGCTGTCGTTTCACACGATCAGGATCTCCAAAGTCTTTGTCGAGCTTGTTTGGCGAGGCTGCCAAACGCTGCCGGCCGAGAATTAATCCCCTCCTCCCCTACAAATCCCCCCTCCACCGCCGATCTGTACATTTGGGACTTCTTACCGCAAGATAGTCCAGGTCCGTGGCGAATTCATGCTTCTAAAGGCCGCCATCTGATCCTTGCGAATGCTGAAGATGTATCGAAAATAACCCCTCTTTTCGCAGGTATGACATTGATCGTAAAGCCAGTTACGAACGATGCACTAGCCGAGTGCATGGGGCAATTCTTGGGCGATAACCGCATCTCAGATTTTGTACAAAATGAAGAGCGGCAGGAAACCCAGGAAACGCAATGGAGCGATTTCCTGGCTAAAGCTGTACACGACTTTAGGGCTCCTTTAACCGCGGCAACCGGTTATTGCGAGTTGCTGCTGGGGCAGGAGTTGGGGCCGCTTACCGAACATCAGAAGGAGATCTTGAACCGCACCCAAAACAGCCTCGCGCGGTTGGCGCGCATGACGTCGGATGTGCTTTCGCGCGCCGCCGGTATCCAAAAATCCGGTAGACAGGCTAAAGGTCCCCACGCGGCTTCCGGAAAAGCTTCGGGAAACGACGTCGCCGGTGTGTCCATGCTCAATCCGCTATTAGAAGAAGGCGAGATTGAAGCGCTGGTCGAGCAGGCGATCGACGAAGTGCAATTGACGGCTACGAGAAAGGACATTAGGATCGCGGGAAACCTGAGGCCTTGCGGCGGCCCGATGTATTTTGATTCCCCGCAGCTTCAACAGGTGCTTGCAAATTTGTTGGAAAATGCGTGTAAGTTCACGGCAGTGGGCGGACGGATCGAGATTAGCGGGTATCCGTATGGAACGAAGTTTTTTCGCGTAGATGTGTTTAATACCGGTCCGGCGATTTCTCCGGGCCGGCTGGCCAAGATCTTCGACGACTATGCATCCTTCGGGATTGATGGAACGAGCGAGGGTGGTGCAGGCACTGGCCTCGGTCTGGCAATCTCGAAGCGCATTATCGAACAACATAAAGGGAGGATTTGGATAGAAAACCAAGCGGAGGGAACATGCGTTTCGTTCACTCTTCCGCTAGAGCGCAGTCAAGTTAGCCGTGCTGGTTAGCGAAAGCCAAGCCACAAAAGCAACGCTAGAAAAGCAAGGCTAGAAAAGCTAGTCCAAAAAAAATAAGGCAACAAAAAAGGAAAGGTATGAACATGACGGGCAATACTGACAGAACAATATTGGTCGGGGACGACGATTCGGAGGTTAGAGATTTTTTGGAGCTGACGCTACGCCACCAAGGCTACGGCGTTCAACTCGCCGAGGATGGAGACCAGGTATTGAATCGCCTGGACTCGGAGGAGTCGTTTTCGGCCGTCATGCTGGACATCTACATGCCCGGCAAGAATGGGTTTGAAGTCTTGCATGAAATTCGCAGGAAAGATCGGGATCTTCCGGTGATCATGCTTTCGGGTGCTTCGAGCCCCGAGAACATCGTAGCGGTGATGAAAAAGGGCGCCAACGATTTTCTCGGCAAGCCGTTTAGCTCCGAAGATGTGCACCGGGCGTTGAAGGGCATCTTTGAAACCCGCCCTGCGCCCAGGCCCGCGCCGGTGGAGCGGACGCGCAGCAAGATTTCCGAGTCCAGCAACGCTTACGGCAGTTGGAGTCCGGCCATCCAGGAGCTTTACGCGATGGCGGCGGCGGTCGGCCCCTCCGACACTCCCGTGCTGATCCAGGGTGAGACCGGAGTCGGAAAGGAAGTGCTGGCGCGGCAATTGCACGCGCTCTCTCGCCGGGCGCATAAACCGTTCTTCAAACTGAATTGCGCCGCGCTTCCGTCAGAATTAGTGGAAAGCGAGCTATTCGGCTACGAACGGGGCGCCTTTACGGGCGCATTTCAGCGTAAGCCCGGAATGTTCGAGCTGGCGGACGGCGGTACGCTGCTGCTGGATGAAATCGGCGACATGGATTTCAAGCTCCAGGCCAAGCTGCTGCAGGTGCTCCAGGACCACGAATTCCAAAGATTGGGCGGCAAAGAGACGGTGCGGGTCGACGTGCGAGTGATCGCGGCGACTCACAACGATCTGGAGAGGGCCATCGCGCAGGAGAAATTCCGCCAAGATCTGTATTACCGGCTGAATGTGGTGACCCTCTATGTCCCGCCGCTGCGCGAGCGCAAGGACGACATCATGCCGCTCGCCCGGCTGCTGCTCGACAAGCATGCGGCGGCGGGCGCTCCCAAAGTGGAAGTTACCGCGCAACTGCAGCAGGCGCTGATGCTGCACGATTGGCCCGGCAACGTTCGCGAGCTGGAGAATGTAATCCGCAAGCTCATTGTGCTTCGCGATCCCGAATTGATCTCTAAGGATTTGAGCGATCGCGCTACGCGCAAAAGCCTCAACACAGTTCCGGCGATGACCGGCAGCACCATGGAAACGGTTCCCGTGAGCGCCCCGATTCTCGAGCAGGTGCGCCGGGCGAAGCACCAGGCGGAAACCGAAGCCATTCTGGCCGCCCTTACCTCCACGCAATGGAATCGCAAAAAAGCGGCGAACCTTCTGAAAATCGACTATAAGGCGCTGCTCTACAAAATGAAGAAGCTCGGCATTGAGACCAAGGTGGCGGTGCTTCCCAGCGACGAGGAAGGGTTTTAAAACATTGTGGAGCAGGTTGCCAACCTGCGCGCGATTGCCAATCGCGCTGTTCGGGGTAGGAACAAAGGTCGGCAGGCGGGTTGGCAACCCGCCGCAGGATGGCATCCTGCCCCACACGTGAACATGAAATCCTGAATGGAGTGACGGCAAGGACCGATCATCCGCATTACGAGATCCTGGAACCCCTCGGCGAAGGCGGCATGGGGGTAGTGTTCAAGGCGCGCGATAAGCGCCTGAACCGCATTGTCGCCCTGAAGTTTCTCGCGCCGGCTCAAGCTCACCGCGATGACGCTCTCCGGCGCTTCGAGCGCGAAGCACTGGCTATCGCCGCTCTCAACCATCCCAACATAGCCGTGGTGTATGAAGTTGGCGAGTGGGATGGAAGCCCCTTCCTTGCACTGGAGTACTTGCCCGGCGGCACTCTCAAGAAGCGCTGCCGCGGGCGGCGGCTGGCGCCCGCTGAGCTGTTGCACTACGCCGCTCAAGTGGGCAGAGCGCTGGCATACGCCCATGAGCAAGGTATTCTGCATCGCGACATCAAGGCCGGAAATGTTATGTTCGGCGAACAGGGCGATCTGAAGCTGGTCGATTTCGGGCTGGCGAAATGGCGCGACGCCGAAGACGCGACTCGCACCGGCGCAATGGTGGGCACGATCCCCTACATGTCGCCGGAGCTTCTCGACGGCGAACCCGCGACTGCGCAGAGCGACCTTTACGCCTTCGGAGCCCTTGTCTATGAGCTGGCCGCCGGGCAGCCGATGTTCGGTGGGGAGCGCACCGAGACCCTGATTCGCCGGATCGTGACGGGGGAAATAACGCCATTGGCAACCGTGCGCCCCGATCTTCCGACGCGAATCACAGCCGCGGTCGCGCGCGCTACGACGCCCGATCCGCGGCAACGTTACTCCTCGGTGCGGGAGTTTATGCGCGATCTCGGGCCGGGTCTGAGCGGCAGCGGTTCCGCCGATCTGGCGGAACCGGAAACCGTAACCATGCCGCTACGGCAAACCGGAACGGCAAGACGCCGGTGGCGGCTTCCGCGCGTGTGGATTTATGCGCCCGGGGCCGTGCTGGCTATAGCCGGAGTATTCGGAATCGAACACTGGTGGCGCGCGCCGGCGCCGCTGAAAACTCTCGTGGTGCTTCCGCTGGAGGAACTCGGCAATGCGCCGGAAGGCCGGATGCTGGCGGACGGTCTGCAAGAAAGCATCACAGACACGCTTGCGAATGCGCCATCGTTGAGGGAGTCGATGTTGGTCGTGCCGTCGGCCGAGGTAAGACGGAACCAAATCAAAACCATCGCCGACGCGCACAAACAATTCAACGCCGATCTGGCCATCGCCGGCACGATCGAAAAGAACGCGGAAAGCTTACGGCTGACCTTGAATCTGGCGGATGCGGGTTCGCTGCGGCAGCAAGGCACCCGCGTGCTGGAACTTCGGCCCGAGGAAATGGCCGCCTTACAGGACCGGCTGGGAGATGAGCTCGGAGCGCTGCTCAGCGCCGGCCCGGTAAAGCGCGCCGGCCAAGTGGCGCCCGGCGAGACAACCCACAATGCCGCGGCGTACCGGCTTTATGTGGAAGGCAAGGGCGCGCTCCAAAGCCGGGACCTGGATAAGGCGATCGAGGATCTCAAAATGGCCGTGGATCTGGATCCGCAATTCATGCCGGCGCGGGCGAATTTGGCCGAGTCTTACTTCCGCAAATACACGCAGACGAAAGACGGCAAGTGGCTGGCACTGGCCGATGCCGAGGCTTCCGAGGCGGCGCAGCGCGGCGACAGCAAGAATATCGCATTCGTGCAGGCGATGATTTGGCGCGCGACCGGGCAAGCGGAGAGAGCCATCCCCGTTTTTCGGGGAATGGTTCAGCGCGATCCGGACAACATGGATGCTCGAACGGCGCTAGCGCAAGTACTACAGGCGGCGGGCCGCACTCAAGAAGCGGAGGCGGCCTTCCAAGCGGCGATCCGCCAGCGGCCGGGATACTGGCCGACCTACCAGCTTCTGGGAACGTTCTATTTCGGGCAGCACGAAAACGCCAAAGCCGAACAAGCGTACTTGACCGGTATTGCCGTGGCTCCCGGAGTTCCGGCCATGCACTCGAATCTGGGCGCGGTTTATTTCTCGCAAGGAAAGTGGGACGATGCCGCGCGCGAGTTCGACAAATCCGTGTCATTGAAGCCGTATGCACTGGGGTATGCCAATCTCGGCACGGTCCGGTTTTATCAAGGCCGGTACAGTGAAGCGGCGGAGAAGTTCGAGGAGGCGACCAGGCTTCAACCGGCTAATCCGGTCAACTGGGGAAATCTCGGGGATGCATTATGGCAGCTCCCCGGCAGCCGCGAGCGCGCGCGTGAAGCATTCGACAAGGGGGCGGTGCTTGCGAGCGAGGAACTGGCTCTGAACCCCGGAAATTTCGGGCTCCGCAAATCCTATGCTCTTTATGTGGCGAAGTTGGGCCGAACCAAAGAGGCACTAAAAGAAATCGAACAAGCGCTGAAGCAAGCTCCCAAGGACCGCGATGTCCAGTACTGGGCGGCACGGGTCTACGCCATAACCGGCGACATCGCGCGCGCGAAATCCGCATTACAAGCTGCGCTCGCGCTGGGCTATGACCGTCATGCCCTGGAGCACGAACCGGATCTCAAAGCTCTCTCCGCGGAAGCCCCGAAAAGTACCGCCAATTAAGCTATAATCGCAGAGTTTCCCAAATCAAATAGAGGAGCTCAAGCGCATGCACCCACTGCGTTCCGCGAAATCCGCCACACCGCGGCAAGTGAACCAATACGTCGTGTTTGTGAACGTAACATTGCACGATTACGGGCCAACCTACACGTACTTGCTGTATAACAGCTCGGCGCCGCCCGATCCGTTACGCGTGAACGTGGGCGATCAGGTGGCTTGGTACGTGCGCGTAATCGACGGGCCCGCGCAACGGGTGCAGCCGTATCAAATCACGTTTGGGAATGCCTCTTTGTTCGGGACGGCCTCGCTGAGCGTTCCCGCGGGCGGATTCAGTCCATTTCTGCACGTGGTGTCCCTGCCGGGCGCCAGAAGCAAATATACACTTAGCGTCGCCGGCATCAGTCCGCCCAGCGATCCGGAAGTGCAGGTGGACGGCGACACAGTTATTTCGACAGACCGCGTTCCGATTACGTATGTCGTGAACTGGACGGCGCCCGACGGCACTCACCCGCAAGGCGTGCTCACCTACACCGCCGATGGCGGCAACTCCGTTCCGTTTCCATCGTCATTGCCGGTGATCGCCGGCGACTTCGTGACATTCCAGTCTCCGGGGGCGCAGCCCTTCAATGTGGTTTTTGTGGGAAGCGATCACACCGTTGCTTCGCCCTTTGTCGAGAGTCCGAATTCCAATATCATACCGGGGCAAACCTACAGCGGCGGCGTCGAGTCGACGATCAAATTAACGGTAGCGGTTAATCCGGATGTGAGCACAAGCTTTCCCTTTTACCTGGTTCTTCAAAACAACGACTCCGCGGTTTCGGCGACGGTCGCTCTCAGTGTGAGTAACGGGTGAGCTTGCACATAGCTTTGGCCTGAATCCTTCCGGCTGCCTCCCGCATCTCCCTATTGTTGACGGAGATTGGGGAGATCTCTACAATGGATAGGTACCCACGCATGGCTCTTGCCGTTCCACGACCGAACCGCGCACCTCTAACTACTTCATTACTGGACCAGATCGGCAATACTCCCCTGCTCCGGCTGGCTAAGCTCGATGCCGAGCTTCCGGGCGTCGAAATCTATGCAAAGGCGGAGTTTTTCAATCCGGGAGGTTCGGTAAAAGACCGGGCTGCTCGGAACATGGTCGAGGATGGGGAGCGGACGGGCCGCTTAGGCCACAACCGGATTCTGCTGGATGCGACCAGCGGCAACACCGGGATCGCGTACGCGATGATAGGCGCGATCAAGGGATTCAAGGTCAAGCTCTGTCTGCCTGAAAACGCCTCCCATGAACGCAAGCAAATCCTGAAAGGCTACGGGGCGGAGATGGTGTTTTCCGACCCCGGCGAGGGTTCCGACGGCGCAATCCGCCTCTGCCGGGAGCTTTACGAATCCGACCCGGACGCTTATTTCTATCCGGATCAGTACAACAACCCGGCGAACTGGAAAGCGCACTTCGACGGCACGGCCGTGGAGATCCTCGAACAAACCAATGGCGCGATCACGCACTTCGTCGCCTCCATGGGCACCAGCGGAACGTTCACCGGAAACTCGCGGCGATTGAAGCGCGATGTGCCTGGCGTGACCTGCATTTCCGCTCAGCCGTCCTCCGGGTTCCACGGTCTTGAAGGTCTGAAGCACATGCCCACCGCCATCGTTCCGGGCATTTACGATTCGAAGCTGGCCGACGACAACTTATGGATTGAAACCGAAGACGCCTATCGCATGACTCGCTGGCTGGGCCGCACGGAAGGCTTGCTGGCGGGGATGTCATCGGGCGCGAACGTCCATGCCGCCCGCGAAGTCGGGCGCAGGCTGGTGAAGGCGGGCCGCAAAGGCCTGATTGTGACGGTGCTCGCCGACGGCGCCACGAAATATTTGAGCGAAGCGTTCTGGGATGATCAAGATTAATTCGGAAGCGTGGCATATGATGGTAGCCCACGCGGAATCCAGATTTCCAAACGAATGTTGCGGCGCAATGATCGGCAACATCGACGGCGAACAAAAAAACGTGACCGCGGCGGTTCCGATGGAGAATGCCTTTGCGGGCGAGCAGGGCGCCCGCTACGAGCTTCGCCCGCAGGATTTGCTGGAAGCGGATCGCCGGGCGCGGGCGGAAGGCAAGGACTTGATCGGCATCTTCCATTCCCATCCCGATTGCGATGCGTACTTCTCCACGACGGACCTGCAGAATTCCTGCCCCTGGTATTCTTTCGTCGTATTATCGGTGAAAGGCGGCAAGTTCGACCATGCGGCCAGCTTCCTTCCGAACCCCGATCAGACCGATGCTGAGAAAGAAGAATTGATATGGCCAAAGTTTTAATTCCTACCCCTCTGCGGCAATACGTAGAGAAGCGCGATTCCGTGGAGCTGACGGGCGGAACCGTCGCCGAGGTCCTGGGCGCGCTCACCTCGCAGTTCCCGGATTTGCGCAAGCAGATCTTCAATGACGAAGGCAAGCTGCGCAGCTTCGTGAACGTTTACTTGAACGACGAAGACATTCGGTATTTGAAAAAGGATGCCACGCCGGTGGCTTCCGGCGACACGCTTTCCATTGTTCCAAGCATTGCAGGGGGCGCTGTGGATGTAGCCCCGAGCCCTGCCGTTGCCATCCCGCCGACATCGCTTTCAAGCGATGAGATCCTGCGCTACTCGCGTCACCTGATCATGCCCGAAGTAGGCATGGAAGGGCAGCTGAAGCTGAAGAACGCGAAGATTTTGCTGGTGGGAACCGGAGGGCTCGGGGCGCCGCTGGGGCTATATCTTTCGGCGGCGGGCATCGGCCGAATTGGGCTGGTGGATTTCGACGTCGTCGATTTCACCAACCTGCAGCGGCAGGTTATTCATGGCACGAAAGACGTCGGCCGGAAAAAACTCGATTCGGCCGCGGATCGCATGCTCGATATCAATCCGAACGTCAGGATCGATCGCTACGAAGTGGCGCTCGACAGCTCGAATGCGCTGGATATCCTGGAGCCCTACGATCTGGTGATCGATGGCACGGACAATTTCCCTACTCGCTATCTGGTGAACGATGCATGCGTCATTTTGAAGAAGCCGAACGTCTATGGCTCCATCTTCCGGTTTGAAGGACAGGCCAGCGTTTTCGCATATCCGGGCGGACCGTGCTACCGGTGCCTGTATCCCGAGCCGCCTCCCCCGGGTTTGGTTCCAAGCTGCGCCGAGGGCGGAGTGCTCGGCATCCTTCCGGGCATTATCGGACTGGTTCAAGCCACGGAAGCTGTGAAATTGATTCTGGGCGCGGGCGAGCCGCTAGTTGGCCGCTTACTGCTGTACGACGCTCTTGCAATGAAGTTCCGCGAACTGAAGCTGCGCCGCAATCCCGAGTGCCCCGTTTGCGGAGACCACCCCACCATCACCGAGCTCATCGATTATCAGCAGTTCTGTGGAGTTACCGTGCAAGAGCCGGCCCCGCCCGCGGGCACCAAAGAAGGCGAGATCGATCCCGTGGACGTGAAAGCGAAGATGGAGCGGGGCGACAATTTCGTGTTGCTGGATGTGCGTGAGCCGCATGAATATTTGATTTGCAACATCCCGTTCGCCAAATTGATTCCGCTGGGCGATCTGCCGAAGCGGGTGAATGAGCTCGACAGCGCGGTGGAAATTGTGGCGCACTGCAAGAGCGGCGCGCGCAGCGCGAAAGCCTGCGATTTCCTACGTCAGGCAGGGTTCCGCAAAGTGAAGAACATGAAAGGCGGGATTATCGCGTGGAGCGACAAGGTCGACCCGCGCGTGCCGAAGTACTAATCGCTTTTCAAAAGCTGCCGCGCGATCACCAGCTTTTGAATCTCGCTGGTCCCCTCGCCAATCGTACACAGCTTTGAATCGCGGTAAAACTTCTCCACGGGGTAATCCTTAATAAAACCATAGCCGCCGTGGATCTGGACGGCTTCGTTCGACACTCGCACGGCCGTTTCGGAAGCAAAGAGCTTCGCCATCGAGGATTCCTTGTTCACCGCCAGTCCCGAATCCTTCATCCAAGCCGCGCGCAAGGTCAGCAGGCGAGCTGCTTCAATATCGGTCGCTATGTCCGCGAGCTTGTGCTGGATCGCCTGGAATTCCGAGATGAATCTTCCGAATTGCTTGCGCTGCTTGGAGTACTTCAAAGCCGCTTCGTAGGCGCCTTGGGCGATGCCGACCGACAGCGCGGCGATGGAGATCCGGCCTCCATCTAAAATGCGGAGGCTGTCAATGAACCCTTCGCCCGGCTGGCCGCAGAGCTGCGATGCCGGAAGCCGGCAGTTCGTGAACAGAACTTCGCCCGTGGGCGAACATCGCATCCCCAATTTGTTTTCCTTCTTGCCGAAGCGGAATCCAGGCGTGCCCTTGTGGACAATGAACGTCGAGATCCCGTGTGACGATGCTGCGCGGTCCGTCACCGCCATGGCGACGCAAATATCGGCGATATGAGCATTGGTGGTGAACGTCTTCACGCCGTTCAGCACCCAGCAATCGCCCTCGCGGACCGCGGTTGTCCGCGCGCCGCCCGCGTCCGATCCCACGTCCGGCTCCGTCAGCGACCAGCACCCGATCCATTCACCCGATGCGAGCTTTGGGATGTAGCGCCGCTTCTGCTCTTCGCTCCCCGCCGTGTAGATGTGATTGGTGCAGAGCGAGACGTGCGCCGCGACACTCAGCGCGATGGAAGGATCCACTCGCGCCAGTTCTTCCGTGATCACCACGTAATCGACGTAGCTGAATCCAGACCCGCCGAGGTCCTCCGGAAAGACCGCGCCCAACACGCCCAGTTTTCCGAGCGAGCGGAAGACGTCGACAGGGAACTCCTGGGATTCGTCCCACTCCATGACGTGCGGCTTGATTTCCGCTTCGGCGAAGTTGCGAATTGTTTTCCGAAGCTGACGCTGCTCGTCGTTGAAGCCGAATTGCATCTTGGTGGGGCAGGTTGCCAACCTGGCGGCGGGTCGCGAACCCGCCTGTTTAGACGATCTCCTCCCGCTCCGGGTCCCAGCGCAGCGTGCGTCCGGTGCGGTAGCTATCGACGGCCATGCGGCAGGCGATGGATACGCGGTAGCCTACCTCGAAAGGACAGTTCGGTTCTTTGCCGGAACGAATGCAGTCGAAGAAATTTTCCATGTGCGCGTGCGGGACGTGCGCGGAGCGGCCCGTCATTTCCCCGGCTTGCGGACGATTGATCTTCTGCGGGACATAGCGCACCTGACTCGCGCGCGAAATGGTTCCGTGCGTGCCCAGCACCTCCTCGCCCGCGCCGAGCTGGCTGTTACCGAATCCAGACACCCAGCTAATCAAAATTTCCTCAGGCTGCTGGAGCGTGACGCTCATCGTATCCGGAACCTCGCGGCCATCCTTCCACAAATAAATGCCGCCCTTCATGGACACCCCCGCGGAAATCTCCAGCCGCAGAGCTTTGTACCAGAAGGCGAGCTGTTGGCTCATCCCCTCGAAAACGTTGCCGCCCGAAGTTTCCCAAAAATATCGCCAGTGAATATAACGATTCGCATCGAAGGAGCGGCGGCCAGTATCGCCCAGGAAATTTTCCCAGGCAATGTTCCGGGAATTAACATCCGGACCCAGCAGCGCGGTTCTGGACCAGGGCGCTTTATTGCCCGGGGTGTTGCGATGCATCTGCATCGTGATCGCGGTAATGTTGCCGAGGCGTTCGGAGTCGGACAGAAACTGCCGTACGTCGCCCATGTGGCCGAAAGAGCAAGCCTGGTGGCCGATCTGAACGGTCCGCTTCGAGCCATAGCGCTGATACGCAGCGCGCATCTTCTTCGCGTGATCCAGCGAAAACGCCATCACGCGCTCCTGATAAACGTGCTTACCGGCATCGAGCGCGTCCACGAACTGCGCGGCGTGCAAATGCGGCGGAGTAGCGATTACGACCGCATCGATCGACTTATCTTCGAGCAGTTTCCGGTAGTCGGAGGTAACCGTAGCCGTCGGAACCGCGCCCTGCGCGCGCTCCAGCCGCCTGGAAAAAATATCGGCGAACGCAGCGATTTCCGTGTTCGGGCAAGCGCGAATTTGAGGAACCAGTTCCATGCCCCGGTCGCCGGCGCCAATGATGCCGACACGAATGCGGGTGGTCGCGGCCAGCACTTCAGCCGGTCCGGCGGCAAGAGTGCCCGCGAGTCCGGTTGCGACTTTACCGATAAAATGACGCCGGGAATCCATAATGCTTCTTATTTCGAGTGTATCAATGAAAGTAGGACAACAGTTCACGCTGACCCGGCAAGCTTTTTTACGCTAATCCACCATGCGCGATTGATAAAATCGAAGCGTGCCCTACCCCGAACCGTTCATTGCCCCGATGCGGGCCGATTTGACTCGTTATGGCGTGGAAGAAGCCAGAACTCCCGCCGATGTGGACCGTCTGATAGCGCCTGAAAACGGCACGGTAATGATGATCGTGAATTCGGTTTGCGGATGCGCGGCAGGGAAGGCTCGGCCGGCGGTCGGCATGGCGTTGGAGCATCCTTTGCGTCCGGCGAAAGTCGGGACCGTATTCGCGGGAGCAGATGAACAGGCCGTCGCGCGCCTGCGCGCAATTCTTTCGCAGTATCCACCCTCTTCGCCTTCGATAGCGCTCTTTCGCGACGGGCAGCCGATCCACATGATTCATCGCCGCGATATCGAAGTGCGCGATGCATTCGCCGTTGCCGAACTGCTGAAGGAAGCCTTCGAGAAATACTATCAGCCCAGTCTCACTCCAGGCGGCCGAACTTAAAATTTCCGCATGGCGAAGATCGACTGGGCCGAAACCCTGCGAGCGCTTCGATCGCGGAATTACCGCCTGTTTTTTACGGGTCAGACCGTTTCGCTCATCGGCACATGGATGACGCGAATCGCGACCAGCTGGCTGGTATACCGGCTGACCGACTCGGCGCTGTTGCTCGGCTTAACCGGGTTCGCCGGGCAGATCCCCGCGTTTTTTCTGGCGCCCATTGCAGGGGTTTGGCTGGACCGCTGGGACAAGCACCGCACGCTCGTCGCGACACAGGTGTTGGCGATGCTCCAGTCGCTGGCGCTGGCCTATCTCGCATTCACCGGCATCATCAATATCTGGTGGATTACTTTCCTTGTGTTGGCGCAGGGAACGATCAACGCCTTCGATATGCCCGCGCGGCAGTCGTTTGTGATCGAAATGATAGAGCGACGCGCCGACCTCAGCAATGCGATCGCTTTGAACTCGTCGATGGTGAATGGAACCCGTCTGATCGGACCTGCCATAGCCGGCATGGTGATTGCCGCGGTCGGGGAAGCCTGGTGCTTTCTGATCGACGGCATCAGCTATATCGCCGTGATCGTTTCCCTGCTCGCCATGCGGATTGAAAGGAACGCGACTCAGCGCCCGAAAAAGCGGGTCTGGGATGAGATGGTCGAGGGGTGGAGGTATGTCACCGGCTCGCCCGCGATTCGCAGCATTCTGCTGGTCCTCGCGCTGGTGAGTATTGTCGGCATGCCTTACACGGTGCTGGTTCCGATTATGGCGGGCAATGTCCTGCATGGCGGGGCGCACACAATGGGATTTTTGATGGGCATGTCGGGAGTCGGAGCGCTCGCCAGCGCGTTTTCTCTAGCGCTGCGAAAAACGGTCATCGGGCTTGGCCGCATGATTTGGATCTCGGCCGCGGCCTTCGGCGTGGGACTGATCGTGTTCGGCCTTTCGCGGTGGGTTTGGCTGTCGATGCTGATGATGATCGCCACCGGATTTGGAATGATGCAGCAGATGGCGGCGAGCAACACGATTCTTCAAACCATCGTGCAGGACGATAAGCGCGGCCGCGTCATGTCGTTCTATACTTTCGCGATCCTGGGCGTGACGCCCATCGGCAGCCTCTTCGCCGGCGCGCTTGCCTCGCGTTTCGGCGCGCCCACGACATTGGTGCTCGGCGGCATCTGCTGCGCCGCGGGCGCGCTATGGTTCTACCGCAAACTCCCGGAGATCCGGCGTATTGTACGCCCGATTTATATTGAGCTCGGGATCATTCCAGAAGTCGCCGAGGGCATACGGAGCGCCGCGGCGTTGCAAACTCCGCCTGAAGGTTAATGCATTCCAGGCCGCCGCAAGCGGCCCAGTCCCTAAACCCGCGCTACCGGCTGCTCCCTCTCCAACCCCAGATGCTGCTGGCAGAAATACTCGAAGCGGATGCCGAAGGTGCGGCGGGTCTGACGCCAGGCAACGCGGAATCTGGGGCTCCTGGCCCACATCGTGAACAGCATTGCCCAGCCGCGATTGTCCGGATGGTCCCAAAAATCGTCGAGCCGTAGATCGAGAAATACATTCTCCATAAGTTGAACCAGTTCCAAACAGGCGGCGAGTTCTTCGTGTGTCGGCGGGATGCAGCGTTCCGGCCCGAGTCGATCGGATGACAGTTCGCTGAGGAGCGGGAGGAGCTGCGAGGAATTTCGAAAGCGCTCCCAAATTTGGTCCAGCAGGGCCGTATGCTTCACAAACGTATCGCTGCTGAAGCCGGCGGGCGTCCACAAATCGTAAAGCTTCCCGGCGATCTCCATTAGACTGGCCCCAGCCTCGGCATCTCGAAACGCAAGCGAGGCGATATGATGGCCCAGCCGGCGATAGCTCTCGAATTGATCTTCCGTGAAGAACTGATCGCTTGTGCTCTGGTGGGGAAAGTCGGGATGCGCCGCGCGATATTGTTCGATATCACTGTCTTCATCGCCGGTGATGGATGCTTTCAAATAAATCAAATAACCGAGGCTTCCGTTGCTATAGGCAATGCGGCCGACAGCGCAATGCGCACGGCTTTTTCCATTCGGCTGTTTACGGATTGACCCCACATCAATGTCGATTTTCGCGCCAAAATCCGTTTCGCAGATCCGGATCACGTTGCCCAGACTGCCGAAGTTGAGATCGGAGTCGCATTCCCCGTCCGCTGCAATAATCACTTTCACCCTGCGGCGGATCAATTCGTAAATCGCCAGGTTTTCGAAATGCCCGCCATCTGAAATGTTCACGTATTTCGACTTCTCGTCAGCCAGGCCAAGGAACTCCTGCACCAGGTAGAGAATGCTAACAGGCGAGAATGCCTCGCGCCATTTCTTCAAGCCGGGATTCGGGAACCACCATGCCAGGCGCACATTGAACATCGTTAACAGAATTGAGACCAGAGGCGAGGTGTTGTAGCCCATATTCGGGCTCGCAGCGGCTCCGGAAATCGAAATCGCCTGACCCAAGGTGACGCCCGAGCCTTCGGACTCGTCTACGGGCATGTATCCCACCATGGAGCGCTCCGAGCCTGCGCTGAGCGGAGTTATCGTAAACGATCCACTTTGGCGTGTTTTGACGCTCAAATCCGAGCTTCCGCCCAGATTGAGCGCGCAGTTTACGATGGGGAACGGTCCGCGAAACGGATCGTCGGGATAATCCGGCGAGTTAAATTGCAGCTCCGTCATCCGAAGGTCGTCTTTTTCATCGAAACCGGTGAAACGATCCGGGCGGCGCGACCCGGGCCTCCAGCGCGTTGCGCCCAGATAGCACCGCACCAGGCGGTTCCGGTAGAACTGGTTTAGACCAAAAATATTCAAGTTGAATCGCCAGGAAAAAAGCGCAGCGATGGATGCAAGTGCTACCAACGTAACTGCCATGGCGCGAATGCGAACGGCGCCATTTCCCACTGTGGCGAGCAGAAGCAGATTGAGGTCGCCCCACCAGGAACTGCTTTGATCCAGCCAGACTTGCACGAGAAGCAAGTGCAGCACGCTTGACAGGATCACAACCGATCCGGCGATAAACACAAGTCCGCCGATTCTAGCCACCCATTCCAGCACCGGGGAAGAGCTTGTGCCGTTACCCTTGGTTTTGCCGCTGTGGCCGGATAGCAGACCGGCTAAAGTAGAGGCCGCCCATCCGCCCAGCGCGCCCCATTTAAGCTTCGGCAAATCTCTCCAAAGATGGTCCATCCAAGTGAAGCCGAACACTCCGGCTAGATTCAGCGCCAAAAAACCCGCGCCGGAGATCGCCAACCATGCGCCGTAGCGCGTCCACCATTCGCGTCTCCAGTCTTCGGAATTGTGTCCAATGATGCCGATGAAAATCACTACGGCGATCGTGACCGCGAACACCACCAGCGGCGGACCGAAAACATACGCGTACCATTCAAATTCGGACCGGCCGGAAACCGTCCAAACATCGAACAGATAACGAACACCGCACAAACACAGATAGATTACGCCAGTGCTCAAAGCCGCGGCGCCCGCCGAGCCCGCCCATCTCCGTAAGCGGGCGATACCCGACTGCGGTTCGTCTCGGCGGTCCGTAGAAACGAGCGCGAATGCGAACATGCAGACCAGCAGAGCCAGCCCCACATAAACCGGCCAATTTACAAAATCATTTTTTAAAATGTGCGCGAAAGTTTCGGTTTGAAAGCTTCTGCCCCACAGCAGCGCCGCGCTGAAGAACGCTCCCATCCAGGCCAGCACGACCGCGAAGCCGTGCTGCTTCGGCCTGCCCGTCATTGGATTCTTCAGGTTGTGCCGGATCAGAATCGCGAGAGCGATAAATCCGGCGACGAGCGCCTTATCCGCCCCATTTGCGATCCCGGGCAGCGAAATCCAATCAAATACGGTTTTGAAGAGCATCGCCGCCACGAATAACGTCCACAGACAGGCAATCGTAGTTAACTGGATGAGGGCCGCGTTTCGAATCCACGTACCCCACACTACCCAGGTATCCGCGCTCAAAAAACCCGACCTCGGCGCCAGATACTTGGAATAATCCCGGAGATGGCAGATGGACTCGTCCCAACTCGTCATCCGGCTAAGAAAATAGCGCGTGCGGCGAACGTTGCCGAGCAGCCATGATCCTATATAGCCGCCGCCCGAGACGGTTGAAAGATAATCGGCCTGCCGCAGCAGATCCAATTCCTTTAACCGCTGCAAAACGCCCAGCGCGAAGGTGGCGCTGCGGATCCCACCTCCAGATACCGCAATGCCGACGAGATTCTCCTCATATTCGCCTGTCCGAACGCGCTCGCTCCAATAGTCCCGAGAAGTCTTTCCCCACCACTCGGGGGCGGCTTTCGGAGCACCATCCAGTGTGACAAAACGTTCGCCTCTTTGCGACCCGACCTCCGCAATTTCGGCATCCCGGACCGCACGCCAATCCGCGCTGCGGGACACGCGATCCGTAATCACCTTGGCGTTCCTTTTCTCGTTATATTCGGCCATCTCGACAGCGTTCTGAATCAACTCGCAAGCGTAGTTGAAAGCCGCGCACAGCACGTCGTCGATACGGGCAATTTCTTCTTTTTTGTACTGGCCGGGCGCGACTTGCGGAAGGTAGTGGAGCCAGGAGCGGCCTGAATAGCTCACGCAGCCTTGGGGTGAAACTTCGGCCCGGAGAAGGCGGGCGAGCCAGTAAAGGTCGGCCACGCCACAGCGAGCTGTCAGGGGGTTGCGCGCATGCCAGGCTCCCTCCTTCCGGTTCTTCTCGGGGTTCAGCCAGTCGTCAACGAATTTGCCCCGGCGGCTCCGTTCAATATCGACGTAGAAATCGAACCGTTGACGCGCCCACTCGTACATACCGCGGGCAACGTAGTTGAAATGTCTCTCCTCCTCGTCGTCCGCGCCGGCCAGTAACCTGCGCAGCCAAAGGTCGAACCGTTGCACTTTCTCCGGGTTGGACACGCACTCGTCCAGGAATTTGAGCGCCTCAGCCGCTGCTGGCGAGGTCTGCAGCCGGAGAAACTGTTCGACATGGCCGTGTCTCTCTGCGGCTTCAGTTTCGGGCTCGCAATCCGGGGGCGGGGGCAATCCCACCGGCCGTTGGTTCCATCGCAAGTCAGTTTGTATCGGGAGCGGATCGCAAGGATTGTCAAACCGTCCGGCAGCAAACCGGATTTTGAAATATAAATACGAGTCCAGATAATGCCCGAACGCCGGAGACTCGAAAATTACGCTCCTGAATTCTTTACAAATAATCTTGATATCGTGCGCGGCGCGCTGCTGCACATCACCCAACGCGGCTTCGGCTTGCAGCTCGAGCCTCCCCATCGCCTCCAATTCGTCATCCAGGTTCTGCCGCATCTTTATAGCTTCGGAAGACACCAGCCCGCCGTCGCGATGAAACCAAAGCAGCGGTTTCCGCTTTTCTTCCGCCATATGGTTTAGGTCCCACAGCGCGGGCCACCGGTGCGCAAATTCGTTCGGCATAGAAATTCCTTAGCTTAAACCTGGTTTTCCGAACCACTCAACAGGATTAAGCGATTATATCGGCAGAATCCCGCCATCGAGCTTGTTACGAGCGGGCGGCGAATGTCTTGAACGACTGCAGTCCTTCCGCCGTGAGCCGCTTCAACTCCTGGAACAACGGCGGGTCGACCGTCTTAAAGTTGAAGCACGCCTTACCCTGCATTCTTCGTTTGAGTTCCGGGGAGATCGTCGCGTTCAGTTTCGGGTTCATGTAAAGCGGCATCAGGTGAAAGCTGACGTAGGCTTTACCCGCCTTCACCTCGCCGAAGAAGATGGGCTTGCCGCGATACACGAGCTTCGATTCCAAGGCGTAACGGTCCGCGGTGTCCGCGACCACCGTCATCCGGTTTTCGTAGTCAGTCAGTATGTCTTTTAGCGCGGAAAAGACGGGTTCAAAGTCCGGGCGCATTGCGCCATTCTACTGAATGCGCTAAAAGGCCGCAGCGGGTTCTGGCCGAGGTAAAACCCACCCCTCCCACACCCATCTGCTATCCTCATTATTTAGGGCTAGCCCGTAGTCTCTCAACGTCAGAGGTCCGTATGTCCGGTCATTCCAAGTGGGCAACAATTAAACACAAAAAGGCCGCGCTCGACGCCAAGCGAGGTAAAGCGTTTACACGCCTGATTAAAGAAATTATGATTGCCGCGCGCAGCGGCGGCGATCCCGATGCCAATGCGCGTCTTCGCACCGCCATCACCGCGGCGAAAGCCGTCAGCATGCCGGCCGACAACATTAAACGCGCCATCCTGCGCGGCACCGGCGAACTCGAAGGCGGCCAGATCGACGAGATCACGTTCGAAGGTTACGGGCCGGGCGGCGCTGCCGTCCTGGTTTCCGTCGCAACCGATAACCGCAACCGCACCGTAAGCGAGATCCGGCACGTTTTTTCGAAGAACAACGGAAATCTTGGTGAACAAGGCAGCGTCTCGTGGATGTTTGAACGCAAAAGCCAGATCCTGATCGAAAACGACAAGGCGTCCGAAGATCAGCTCATGAACTTAGTGCTGGATGCGGGAACTGAAGACCTGCGCAATGACGGCACGAACTGGGAAGTCATTTCGGCTCCCGAATCTCACGAAGCCGTCCTCAACGCGATTCAGAAAGCCGGCATTCCGACTATCTCCGCCGAAATCGCCATGGTTCCGAAGAATCTGGTAAAGCTCGAGGGCAAGAACGCCAGCAATATGCTGAAGCTGAGCGAGGCCCTGGAGGAACACGACGACGTCCAAAACGTCTACTCCAATTTCGATATAGACGAAAAAGAGATGGAGGCTCTGGCGTCGTAATAGCCGGGCAAAAATCCCACGTGCGTGTTCTCGGAATCGACTGCGGAACGGAGCGCACCGGATGGGGCGTTATCTTAAGCGACGGGCGCAGGCATCGTGTGCTTGGGCATGGCGTGATCCGGACATCGCCCCGCGAATCTTTGGAAGTTCGGCTTCGTACTATCGCGAAGGCGCTGCGCGACGTGCTGGCGGAACACCGGCCGGATGCGGCCGCGGTGGAAGAAGTATTTTATTCGCAAAACGTCAACACGGCGCTGAAACTCGCGCACGTGCGCGGTGTCGCGCTGCTGGCGATCGCGGAGGCCCAGGTCACGCTAGGTGAATATTCGCCGTTGGAAGTAAAAACCAGCGTCGTCGGCTACGGCCGCGCCGAGAAGCATCAAGTCGGCCGCATGGTGCGCGTCCTCACGGGCTTGAATCAAGAACTGGAAACTGAGGACGTGTCGGATGCGCTAGCGGTAGCAATTTGCCATGCAACAGCGTGCAGCCAGCCCGCAAAACGCGCAGTAGGGGTGCTCCATTGATGAAGCAGAGTGTGTGGGGCAGGTTGCAAACCTGCGGCGGGTTGCCAACCCGCCTGGCGTTGTTTTCTCTCCTGCTAGGGTTAGCCCCCCTCCTGCAAGCGCAATCCAACCCGCGTGTCCTCTACACCAAATCCTTCCCCGGCTCCGTCCCCGCCTACGTTGCGATCACGATCGACTCGAACGGCGTGACAACGTACAACGAAAGCAAAGACGAGGATAACGCCGAGAAGCTGCAACTCGAACGCGACGTCACCGCCTCCATCTTCGATCTCGCAACTCGGCTCGATTATTTCAAGCACGCGCTCGAGAGCGGGCTAAAGGTGGCGAACCTCGGCGCGAAAACCTACCGCTGGGAAGCCGGCGCCGATACGCACGAAGTCACGTTCAATTTTTCTCAGGACGAAAACGCAAAGCTGCTGCAGGATTGGTTCGAGCGCATCACCGACAGCGAGCGCGCCTACCTCGAGCTTGACCGCGCCGCTAAGCACGACCGCCTGGGAGTACATCAGGCCATGCTCCAGATTGTGAACTTGTGGGACAACAAGCGGCTGGTCGGGACCCAGCAGATGCTGCCGCTGCTCGACCGCGTGGCCAAGAATGAAGCCTTCATCAACATGGCCAGGGAGCGCGCGGCCGCCGTCGCCGCGGCTATCCGGGCCAAATCGAAAGCGGAATGAGGAAGAGCCAAATCCGAATCAGAACCCTAGCGCTTTTCTGCGCCGTCGCGGGCTTCACCTTCGCCCAGCAGACGCCCTTCTCCATCCAGCCTCCGCCCGCGGCCAAACCCTCCGATGCCGAGCAGGAAGAGCTCATGAAAGCGGTGAACGAGGCCGGCAATTCTTCCTTGGATCTCATCCGGACGCTTGAAAAATATCTCGAAAAATATCCCCAGACGGTACAGCGCCCGGATATCGAATTCACGCTTGCCAAGGCGGCGATCGAAAATAAAGATCACCCGCGGACCGTGAAATATGGCGAGCGCGTTTTGAGCCGCAACCCGGAAGACGTTCTCATTCTGGACCGCACAGCCCAGGCGCTTCTGGCTTTAGGCGGTCCGGAAAACCTACAGCAGTCCATTAAGTACGCCCGCAAGTTGGAGGATCTGATTCAAGGCATGGGGAAGGCGGACGGAAACGACGCCGCCCAACATCAAGAGGATCGCGATCGCGCGCTGGCCCGGATGGTCCTGGTGCAATCGCGCGCGCGCGCCATGCTGGATGAAAAGCTGGAGGCTTCGCAACTCGCCGCCCGGGCATTCGAGATTTACCCGTCCGAAGAGTCCGCCCGCGTTTGGTCCGAAAGCCTGGTGCGCATGGGACGCGAGCCCGAAGCTGTGACCCACCTCGCCGAAGCCTTCGCCATCCCCGATCCTCATAGTACCGACGCGGACCGCCAAACCGATCGCCAGCGGCTCGGCGAGCTTTATAGCCAATTGCACGGCGGGTCGGAAAAAGGGCTGGGCGACGTGATTTTGGAAGCCTATGACCGCACCACCGCGATCACGAACCTCCGGCATCAGAAATTGATGGCGCTGGATCCGAACTCGGCGGCGGCAAACCCCAGCGAGTTCACAATCACCGGTTTGGATGGCAAAAAACTGAAAATGGCAAGCTTGGAGGGCAAGGTGGTGGTTCTGGACTTTTGGGCCACTTGGTGCGCGCCCTGCCGCGCGCAGCACCCCCTCTATGAAGAGGTCAAAAAGCACTACGGAAAACGCGACGACCTTGTATTCCTACCGCTCGATACGGACGAAGACCACTCCGTGGTTCAGCCCTTCCTCGAAGAAAACATGTGGGACAAGCTGGTCTATTTTGACGACGGCCTGGCACGCTTGCTGCAAGTGCAGCAGATTCCCACGACGGTGTTGCTCGATAAACACGGCAAGATCGCCAGCCGGATGAATGGCTTTCTGCCGGAGAATTTCGTGCAGGTGCTCACCGCGCGCATCGACGCCGCGCTTGCGGACAAGTAGTTATCAGTTATCAGTTATCAGTTTTCAGTTATCAGTTGTTACACTGATCACCGGCAACTGAGAACTGAGAACTGACAACTGAAAACTGAGAACTGATGACTGAGAACTTTTCTCGTATCATCTGGATCGTGCTGGATAGCGTGGGCATTGGCGAGATGCCCGACGCCGAAGCTTACGGCGACAAGGGCAGCGATACTTTGGGCAACATCGCCCGCCGCCGTCCGCTGCATCTCCCCAATTTCTGCCGGCTCGGCTTGGCGAATATCAAGCCGCTCGACGGCCTCGCCGCCGATCCCGCTCCTATAGGAGCTTACGGCCGTGCCGCGCTCGCGTCGCCGGGGAAAGACACCACCACTGGCCACTGGGAGATGGCAGGCATTCACCTGGCCAAGCCGTTCCCGCTTTTCCTTCACGGCTTTCCGCGCGAAATTATGGAACCGTTCGAAGCCCGTATCGGTCGCAGTACGCTTGGCAATAAAGCCGCCTCGGGAACAGAGATCATCGCGGAACTCGGCGAGGAGCACATGCGCACCGGCTCGCCAATTGTCTACACATCGGCCGACAGCGTCTTCCAGGTGGCGGCCCACGAAGAAGTCATTCCGCTTTTCGAGCTATACAAGATCTGCGAAACCGCGCGAGGCATCCTACGCGGCGAGTACGAGGTCGGCCGCGTGATCGCCCGCCCCTTCATTGGCGAGCCCGGCAAATTCATACGAACAGCGAATCGCCACGATTACGCCGTGCCGCCGCCCAAAGGTATGCTGCTGGACCGCCTGGCCGAGCGCGGCGTTGAAGTATTCGGCGTGGGCAAAATCTCGGACGTCTTCCTCGGCCGCGGAATCAGCGAAAGCGAAAAAACCAAAAGCAATGCCGACGGAATGGCGAAAACGCTCGGCGCGATGGATTCTCTCGAGGAAGGCCTGATTTTCGTGAATCTGGTCGATTTCGATCAACTCTACGGCCACCGCAACGATGTAGAAGGCTACGCCCGCGCGCTAGAAGAAGTGGACGCGTGGCTGCCGGCCTTTGAAAACCAGATCGGCGATGGCGACCTCGCGATCCTTACTGCCGACCACGGCTGTGACCCGACCACTCCTTCAACCGATCACAGCCGCGAGTACGTTCCGATCCTCGCGTATGGTAAACGCGCGCGCGGCGGAGTCGCGTTGGGAACCCGCTCCACATTATCGGATATCGGCCAAACCGTCGCTGAAAACTTCGGCGTAAAGATCGATAAAGGCGAGAGCTTGCTCCCGCGGCTAACCTAGCCCTGAAATAGCGGCCCGTTATCCGTTTCCGGCTCACCTGCCGCAACGCTCTCCACCAATGGCCACGCGAGCGTGATAACTTCCGCGCCGGTTTTGAGCGCCTCAACGGTGAGTCCCCGCTCGTCCATGCGGAAGCGCACGTTATCCCGCGCGGTGAAGCGCATAGGGTTGTGGCAGCCGCACAGGCGTGCCAGCAGAAAGGCCTTACGGCAGGGAAGCCGGTAACGCTGGTGTCCGTCTTCTAACAAACCTTTCAGCCTGAGGCGGGCTTCTTGTAAATTCATACAGCACCCGATGGGAGGATGCTCCCCCCGCTAGGAATCGAAAGATCGCTCGATCCGACTCTTATAGATCCGTTCGCGACCGATTCTGTTACGGGATTCAGCGTAACGTCAGTTTTTGGATACGCCAGTTGCCGATTTCGGCGACATAAAGCTCGTTTTCGCTCCGGCAGTTTATCGCGTTTACGCTGCCGAACTCTTTGGGCAGCTTACCCGCCTTTCCGAATTTGCCGATCACCTTACCGGTTAGATCGAGTTTGTAGATTTCGCCGCCGGAATCGATATCCTCCGGCGGATTGGAGTTGGAGCTATACAGAAACTGCCGCGAACCCGGCGTGATGCAGAGCGCGGCCGGAGATCCGATACCGGAGAACTGCGTTTTGAAGTTTCCGTCGCCATCGAAAACCTGGATCCGATTATTCCCGGTATCCGCGACGTATACATTGCCCTGAGCGTCAATCGCGAGGCCATGCACCTGATTGAACTGCCCTTGCGCGCTCCCTCGCGATCCCCAGGACTTCACGAATTTACCGCTTTTATCGAACTTCGCCACTCGCGCATTACCCAGTCCGTCGGCGACATAGATGTTTCCCGCCCCATCCCAGGCGACATCGGTGGGCCGCGAAAAAATATCGCTCTGCGCTCCGGCGCCCGGAGGTCCGCCTCCACGTCCGCCACGCCCGGCGGGCGCTTCCGCCGCGGGAGCCGCTCCGCGCCCTGTTGCTGCGCCTGCCGCGGGCTGCGGATTCAGGGGCAAAGCCGGAACACGCTCGGCTTCCGCTTTTCTCCCCAATAAGAACTGCACCTGTGCGTTGGGATCGAACTTGATCACCATGTTCGACATCTGATCCACCACCCAAACGTTATCCTGCGGATCGACGCGGACCTGTTGCGCAACCAGGAATGCGTACGAGTCTTGCCCGATTTCGCGGATGTACTTCCCGTTCTTATCGAACTGGAACAGCCGCGAGCCGCCGTGAGCAAACGGCCGGGCCGTGCCGATGGTGATCGTGGGATGGCCAGTGCGCGTGTAGACAAAAATATCTCCCTTCGAATTGGTGGCCACGCCCCCGACTTCGCCAATGTAGATGTTATTCGGCGGCTTAAGGAAATCGGGATTCGAATCGAAAGCGATTTCCGGAACTTGCGCCATCGCGGATATCCCGCCAAGCAGCGCGGCGACGATTATTCTTCGTTTCATCTTCAGCCTCCTATCGCGCAGCGCTTGCTCCCGCGTTTTTTCCGGACGGCGGCTTCAACAGAAGCTTTTGCACGCGCCAGGACTCGATCTCCGCGACGAAGATCTCGTTCGGATTGCGGCAATCCATCATATGAACCACCTGGAACGCTCCGGGTAATTTGCCGGCGTGTCCGAACTTGCCGATAATCGTTCCGTCGAGCTCCATTTTGTAAATCTCGCCCGTGTTGTCCCAAGATCCCGGTGGGTTGCCGTTGGGATTGGAGTTGGATGTAAATAAGTACTGGTGCGGACCGGGCGAAACGCATACGGTCCAGGACGTGCCGATGTTGTCGTAGACTGTTTTGAGCTTCAGGTTGTTATCGAAGACCTGCATCCGGTTATTGGAGCGGTCGGCCACATACACATTGCCTTGCGCGTCTACCGCTAATCCATGCGGCAGATTCATTTGGCCCGGCTCCGATCCTGCCTTCTCGCTGCCTGCCTGCGCAAGAAACCGCCCGTTCTTGTCGTACTTCACAACACGATTATTCACGTATCCATCGGACACGAAGATGTTCCCCTGCGGATCCCATCCGACGTCCGTAGGCCTGCCGAAAATGTACTTCTGTGCCGGTTGCGCCGGCGGGGGCGGATTGGTCGCAACCGCGCCGGCAACAGCATCCGGCCGGTGGCCCAAGACCATGACAATACGTCCCGCCGGATTGAACTTGATCACCAGATTCGTCCCTTCGTCCACCACCCAGATGTTGTCCTCCGGATCGACGCGCACCGAGTGGGCGAACTCGAATCCGTAATTGCCTTCGCCGATCTCGCGAACGAATTTCCCGCTTTGATCGAACTCGAACAGGCGCGTATTGGCGCTGCGAGTGTAAACGAAAAAGTGTCCTTTGGAGTTGGTCGCGACACCCATTGCCTCGCCCAAATACAGCCCGGGCGGGAGCTTGATAAAGTTCGGGACCGAGTCATAGGGTATTTCGGGAACATTTTGCGCTTTGGCTTTAGCTTGCCCGAACGCTGTGCTCGCCAGTGAAAGCGCCGCGATGATCGGAATTAAGTATCGCTTCATAAACACCTCCCGGAACTAACTGGGCAGGTCGGAACCTGCCTGCCGTTCCTTTCTATCACCCGAATAGCGCGGTTGGCAACCGCGCGCCGGATGGCATCCGGCCCCACACGTAAACCGAGGTGATAATATCGTTGGCCATGAAGCTAGCTCAGCGACTCTTATTCGTTTGCGCGGCTGCGGTTCTCGCGCATGCCGCGGGCTGTGGAAAGATTAAGCTCGATTCCACCGACGCGGTGGTGGCGGCTCCCGATCATCACAAAATCGTTTTAGAGAATGACGCCGTCCGCGTGCTCGAAGCGACAGTCCCGCTGCACAGCAAGGAGCCTCCGCATACGCACTTCTGGCCGAGCGTGTTTTTCGAGCAAACCTCCGGCAAAGACGAGCCATGGAAGACCGTCAACATCCGCTGGTCGCAGGGAGGTCCGAGCAAAGGCTACGAAAGCGCCGATCGCGACCGGCACAACTTGCTTGTGGAGCTGAAAAATACGGATTGCGCGCCAGCGCCCAACCCGGCTCTCCCGGATACAGACGCTGTAAAGATCCACGATCCAAATATGACGGTGGTGCTTGAAAACGAATACGTTCGCGTGCTCAGTGTAACGATTCCTCCAGGCGGGAGGGAGCCCTGGCACACGCATACGTGGCCCGCCGTTGTGATCTATTTCCGGCTGCCGCCGTCACAACGCTTTACCGCGGATGGGAAGAAGACGGCGCGGGAGGAGCTAAAGCAACTCCAAGTGACCTACGACCCGAACGGACAGCCTTTACACTCGATCGAGAACCTGGGCACGTTTCCGTATCAGGCTTATCGAGTTGAGCTGAAGCCGCTAACAAAATAAGCCGCGGTCTTAGTTGGGCGTTATGAGCAGGACTTGGATTGTTCCGATTCTGGCCGTGATCGGCGCGTGCGCCCCGGCCGGGGCCGCGACGCCGCCAACATCGCTCCGGCTATACGTGATCGATTGCGGAATTTTGGATATTCCCGATACCTCGAACTACCAGCTCAAACCCGAGGAGCTGGCGACGAAAAACATGTCCGTCGCCTGCTTTCTTGTGGCCCACCCGAAAGGCACTCTGATGTGGGACACAGGGGCTGTCCCCGACCGAAACTTCAAGCCCGGAGGAGGGCCGGGAACGCTGCGTTATGCGACTTCCCAGCAGCCGCTGCAAGCGAAGTTAAACGAAATCGGCTATCGTCCCGCGGATATAACTTATTTGGCGAACTCGCACTTTCATTGGGACCACATCGGAAACTCGAATCTGTTCGCCGGCTCCACGTGGCTGGTCCGGAAGGAGGAGCGCGACATCATGTTCAGTGAACCGCCTTCGCCGCGTACCGAGCCCACAAACTTCAGCGAGCTCAAGAACAGCAAAACCATCTTCATCACAAAAAACGAATACGACGTTTTCGGCGACGGATCCGTTATCATCAAGGCCGCTCCGGGCCATTCGCCCGGCCATCAGGTACTTTTTCTAAAGCTGAAGAAGACCGGCCCGGTGTTGCTCAGCGGCGACCTTTATCACTATCCTGAAGAGCGCAAGCTGCATAAGATCCCCACTAATGAATTCGATGGGCAGCAGACCACCGCATCGCGGGCGGACATCGAAGCGTTTCTCAAAAAGACCGGCGCGCAGCTTTGGATTCAGCACGATTTAACCGCGAATCGGAAGCTCAAAAAGTCCCCGGAATTTTACGAGTAGGGGCGCCTTCCGCGAACCGCATCGTCTGGCGGATATGACATACTACCCGAGATGACGTTGGCGGAGCAGTGGCTAAAGCGGCCCCAAAATGTCTGGCTCCGAAAGGCGCTATTTCAGATTCACCTGTGGACCGGAATCGGCGTAGGCATTTACGTTCTACTGATCAGCATTAGCGGAAGCGCAATTGTCTTTCGCAACGAAATCTATAACGCCTACTCCCCCAAGCCCACGATTCTGAACACCTCCGGCCCGCGCCTGACGAAGGACCAGCTCAAGGATGCCGCGCACCGCGCTTACCCGGGCTATGCGGTGACGTTTATTTGGGAAGCGCGGCGGCCCGATCAAGCCATCGAAATCTGGATGGAGCGCAACCATGCGCAGAAGCAGCGCCTGTTTGATCCCTACACGGGGCGGGATCTCGGCCCCGCGGTGCCTGCGATTATCCGAACCGTCGCGTGGCTCTCTGATTTACACACCAATTTATTAGGCGGTGAGAAAGGGCGCGCCGTGAACGGGTTCGGCTCGATGCTGCTGACGGCGCTGTGCATTACGGGCCTGGTGATCTGGTGGCCGGGCGTAGCCCATTGGAAGCGCGCCTTTACTGTGCAATGGAAAGCCAACTGGAAGCGCGTCAACTTCGACCTGCACAGCGCCATCGGGATCTGGATGTTCGCGTTCATTTTTATGTGGGGCGTGACTGGAGTTTACGTTGTCTGGCCGGTGCCCTTCCAGAAGCAGATCCACCGTCTTTGGCCACTCGATTTCTATCGATTGGCCGAGGATGCTCCGCCGCCGGCGGCGACTGCCCCGCAAGTGAAATTCGTAACGGTTGCCGATCCGCAGCCGCCGCCGCCCGATGCTCCCCGGCCGCGCCGCCGCCGTCCGCCTCCGCATTACAGCACGGGCGATAAGATCGTGCGCTGGTTTACCTACCTGCATTTCGGCAACTTCGCCGGTCCGAAGACAAAAACGCTGTGGGTCATCCTTGGGCTTGCGCCAGTGGGACTGTTTATCACCGGCGTGTTGATGTGGTGGAATCGCGTCCTAAGCAAAGGCTGAAGTGGGGCAGGATGCCATCCTGCGCGCGGTTGCCAACCGCGCTGCCCGGGCGCAGCTACCATACACGTATGGCAATCAAGTGGTGTGCCTTACTTCTGGCAGCGTTAGCACCAGCGCAGGTGGTCGCGCCGGCGCAGGTGGCCGCGCCGGCCCAGGCCGAGGACGGCATGTCTCATTTCGCGAAGCTGGACGGCATTCGCGTGCACTATGAAAGCTACGGCTCAGGGAGCGAAGCGCTGGTCTTTGTCCACGGCTGGACCTGCGACCTGACGTTTTGGCGCGGGCAGGAGCCCGTATACACGGCACATCGCTCACTACTGATCGACTTGCCGGGACATGGCAAAAGCGACAAGCCGCGCATGTCATATCCGACGGAGCTTTTCGCCCGCTCGATTGAGGCCGTGCTAAGGGATGCGGGTGTTGAACGAGCCGTAATAGTCGGCCACAGTCTCGGCGGTAACATCGCATACACGTTCGTCCGGATGTTTCCGGAAAAGACGAAGGCGCTTGTGATTGTCGATTCAATCGTAGCGAGGCCTCCGCCGCCGCAACCCCGGTCCATGATCGCGTATTACCACCAACGAGCGAAAACTTTGAGCGGCCCCGCCGGAAAAAAGAATTTCATCCGGCAGGTGAACGCCATGTTCTCCGACCGCACCCCGCCCGACATGCGCGACGAAATCCGGAGCAAGATGCTCTCCACGCCCGAGTATGTCCGTATCGCTGCCGTAACAAGTATTTCGAAGATTCCTCCGCCCAATCCGGCCCACGCGTTCGACATACCCGCTCTTGCGGTGATCTCGAGCTATGGATTTCAGCAAGCCGCGGCGATGCGCCGCATTTTTCCGCAACTCCAGATCGAGAAGTGGGACATGTACGGCCATTTTCTAATGATGGAAGATGCGGAGCGGTTCAATCGCACACTGGAGAACTTCCTGGCGGCCAACCAGTAATCATGGCCTGCTCTTCAAATCACAGGCGCTCTCCGTTTGTCCGCGAACCGGATCAGCACGTAAAGCAGCACCGTCAAAACGACGGCTCCCGCCGCCATATACCACGTATGGCTCCGCACCCACGGCCAGCTTTCTTCTCCGAGTTCCGCGCCTAGGTAGGCCAAGATTAAATACCGTGGAATTCTCGCCACCGCGAGCACCCATAAAAATCGCAGGCGGCTCTCGCCGAGGGCACCCGCGCATGCCGCGAAGAACTTGAACGGCAGACCGGGGAGCGGCACAAGCGCGGTAATAAAAACCGTCACGATCCCGTACCGGTTGAACCAGCGCCGCAGCTTTGCTCCGCGACCGGTGGCGGTTCGCCTGGCAAGCAGGGCTTCCCCGCCCCGGCGCATGATCTCGAAAAAAACCATGCTGCCCGCAAGCGAGCCGATGATGGCCATCAAGGCGGAAAGCGGCGCTTGAGAGGGTTGGCTGGCGGCGATCACGATAACAAGCACGTCTGTGCCGCCCGGATTCGGGATGCCGACCGACTCTGCCGCCGCAAAAAGCAGAACCCCCAGCGGGCCCAAGGCAACAACAATATCGTGGAAGCGCTTCATGCTTTAAGCATGTCGACCAGCTTTGCCTCGTCGATCACCGCGACTCCAAGCTCGTTGGCTTTGCCGAGCTTGGAGCCGGCTTCCTCGCCCGCCACAACATAGTTCGTTTTCCGGCTCACCGATCCCGCCACTTTACCGCCGGCTTTTTCGATCCGCTCTTTGGCTTCTTCGCGCGTTAGGGACGGCAGCGTACCCGTGAGGACAAACGTCAAGCCCGCGAGCTTGCCACCCTCGGCCGGGCGCCGCTCGTATTTGAACTGCAAGCCTTCCGCGCGCAAGCTCTCCACCAGGTCGCGGTTACGTTTCTCGTGGAAAAACCGCGCGATGCTACGCGCTACCTTGGGCCCCACTTCTTCGGCGCGCTGCAATTCGCCTTCGCTCGCCCCCGCAATCGCATCCAGATCCCCGAAAGCGTCGGCGAGAAATTGCGCCGTCCGCTCACCCACAAAAGGAATGCCGAGCGCGCTCAGCACGCGCGGCAACGGTTGTTTCCGGGATGCGTCGATGTTGGAAACCAACTTCTCCGCGGACTTTTTTCCCATCCGCTCCAGTTCGATCAGTTGTTCCCTGGTGAGCCGGTACAAATCCGCGATGTTCCGCACCAGCCCGTGATCTACGAGCTGATTCACCAGCGCATCGCCCAAGCCGTCGATATCCATCACTCCCCGTCCGGCGAAGTGCAGGATGGATTCTTTCAGCCGAGCCGGGCAGTTCGTGTTAATGCACCGGCTCGCCGCTTCGCCCTCTGCGCGTACGATCTCTCCTCCACACACCGGACAATGCGAAGGCATTTTAAATTTGCGGCGATGCTCTCCCGGCTTTACAACGCGCACAACGTGCGGAATCACGTCGCCGGCTCGCTCCAAGAGCACCGTGTCGCCGATTTCAACTCCCAACCGGTCGATTTCGTCTTCGTTATGGAGCGTCGCACGCGAAACCGTGACTCCGCCAACATTCACAGGCTGCAGCATCGCCGTTGGAGTCAGCGTCCCCGTGCGGCCTACATTAACAGTGATGTCCTCCAGCACGGTCTCGGCTTGCCGCGCGGCGAACTTATATGCGATGGCCCAGCGCGGAGCCCTCGCCGTCCAGCCCAGGCGTTCTTGTTGCTCCACCGAATCAACCTTTGCAACCACGCCGTCAATTTCGAAACCCAGCGACTCGCGCCGCTCCTCCCAGTGGTTGCAGAATGCGACGAGATCGTCGATCGTTTGGCAGCGCTTGCGGTGGAGGCTCACTTTGAAGCCCAAGTCTTTCAGTGTTTCAAGCGACTCCCACTGGCTTGGGCACGCTGGAGCGCCACGCTCAAACAAAAAGTATGTGAAAAAATCGAGCTGCCGCGATGCCGTAATCGATGGGTCGAGCACGCGCAGCGAGCCTGCCGCCGCATTGCGCGGATTCGCGAACTGCCGTAGCCCCGCCGCGGCGCATTCGGCGTTGAGTTTCTCGAAACCTTTGCGCGTCAGCACCACTTCGCCGCGCACTTCAATATCGCGCTGCCCCTTTATCCGCAAGGGAATCGACCGAATGGTCCGCGCGTTTTCCGTGACCTCTTCGCCCGTAACGCCATCGCCGCGCGTGATCGCCTGCGCAAATTTTCCGTCTCGATAATGCACGGCCATGGAGAGGCCGTCGAGCTTCAATTCCGCGGCATAGGCGTAAGGTTCGTTTTTGAGAAACCCGCGAACGCGGCGGTCGAAGTCCCGCAGCTCGCCTTCGCCCATTGCATTATCGAGACTCAGCATGGGCGTCGAGTGGCGGACTTTGACGAAGCCTTCCCGCGGTTTCCCGCCGACGCGCTGACTCGGCGAATCGGGCGTGATCAACTCGGGATGTTTTTGCTCCAGCGCTTGAAGATCGCGCATGATCGCGTCGTACTCAGCATCGGAGATCTCGGGTGCATCGAGCACGTAATACAGGTACTCGTGATGCCGCAACTGTTCGCGAAGATGGTCGATTTTCTGCTGGACTGAGGAGGTCACGCGCTATGATAAGTGGATCGAACGGTATCGTCAGCCGGTTCTTATTTATAATCCTTACGCAGGCAAAGTTCGCCGGAACCCGGAGCGTATTCTTCAAGCTACCACCGCCGCGTTGTCGCGCCGCGGGGTTGCGGCGCCGCGCATTCTTCCCACCGATGCCGCCGGGCACGCGACCGGGCTTGCGCGAGAAGCGGTCGCGCTTGGAGCGGATCTGGTCCTGGTTCTAGGTGGAGACGGAACCATAAACGAAGCGGCAAATGGCCTGATCCATTCCGGAATTCCGCTGGGAATTTTGCCGGCGGGGACCGCCAACGTTCTGGCCGTGGAACTGGGCCTCGGATCGCGCCTTCCGCTGGCGCTCGAGCGATTAATGGATTATGTCCCGCGGCCTATCTCGGCGGGGCGTCTGATTATCGGACTTGAAAAGCGTTATTTCTTGTGCATGGCGGGCGCGGGGCTGGACGCCAAAATTGTCACGAAGGTCGACCCGGTGCTGAAGGATCGGACGGGAAAGCTGGCATATTGGGCAGCCGGTTTGTCGCAATTACCAGAACCTCTGGAACAAGTCGAGGTCAAGCTGCAAGGCAAAACTTTCAAGTGCGGCTTTGTGCTGGTCAGTCGCGTACGCAATTACGGCGGGGATTTGGAAATCGCAAGCGGCGCATCTTTGGATCGGGACGACTTCGAAATCGTCCTGTTCGAGGGTACGAACCCACTGCGCTACGCATGGTACATGCTGGGCGTAGGCTTACGCCAGGTTCAAAAGATGCCCGGAGTACGCACGTTCCGCGCGACATGCGCGGAAATCCTGTCTTGCGCGCATATTCAGATCGACGGCGAGTACGCCGGGCGGCACCGCGGGAAAATCGAGATCGCGACGGGCGCCCTGACCTTGCTGATGCCTCCAAGCCGGAAATCCCCCCAATAATCGTCGAATGGACAATCTCACACACTCGCTTACCGGATTGATGCTGGCGCGCGCCGGCTTGGCCAAATCCGGCGGACGCGGCGCGACCCTGGCCGTTGTAGTCGCCGCAAACGCGCCGGATTTCGATGTTCTCTGGGCAGGTCTGCCCGGCGGCCTGCGCTACTTCCAATATCATCGCGGCATCACCCACTCCCTGGCGTTTTCACCTGTGCTCGCGCTCGTTCCGCTCGTCATAGCGCTTTTCATCGGTAAATCGTCGCTGCGCTGGCAGCTTTACCTTGCGTGCTGGCTAGGCGTGTTGAGCCACCTCGCCATGGACCTCACCAACGTTTATGGAGTCCGCCTGCTTCTGCCATTTTCCTCGCGCTGGCTGCGGCTCGATACAACCGATTTGATCGATCCGTGGATTTTACTCACACTGATCCTGGCGATTGCCGCGCCCGCGCTGGCGTCGCTTGTCAGCTCGGAGATTGCCAGCCGCAGGTCGGCGCCCCCGAAACGTGCTTGGGCCTGGTTCGCCATTATCGCAATCGTCTGCTATGGCGGCTTCCGCCTCGCTTCCCATCAGCGCGCAATCGCCGTCATGGAATCCCGGCTATACGGCAGTCTTCAGCCGCCGAAATTCGCCGCCCTGCCGGATCGGATCAACCCGCTGCGGTGGCGAGGGCTCGTGATAACCGAGGATTTCGTGATCACCACGAACATGCTCTTGACGGAACCGTACGATCCGACCGTCTTCGGCCGTATCGATTATCCGACGCGTAACTCGACGGCGATCGATGCCGCCAAGACCACCGACCCTTTCGAGGTGCTGGGAAGGTTCAGCCAGTTGCCATTCTGGAAAGTCTCGCCCGCGGGAGATAATGTGCTGGCGCAATTAATCGATCTTCGCTTCGGCACTCCGCAGCAGCCGGGTTTCGCGAGCGCCAGCGCTTTGGTGACTCCAGACGGCCGCGTTTTGGAGGCCCGTCTGGGACCGCTTGGGTTTAGATAGACTCTAATCGATGACCGATAAAGAACGTCTAGACCGGCTCACTGAGCGGCACGAAGCACTGACGGAATCAGTGGAGCTACTGGTTCACCAACAACAGCAGATGAATGAGAGCTTTCTGGCGTGGCAGAAAGAAACGTACGCTTCCCAGCAAACTTGGGAAAGAAACCACCAGAAAAACCAGAAGCTAATGGCAGAGATCCTAGACAGTATAAATTCTCTCGCCCGAATCGCTCATGACTCATGAGCGCCGCATTTCCAATCTCGAAGACCAGCAATAGCGAGCTTATGAGGCAGCCGCGGTAATCGCCAGATTTGCCGCATTCGCCCGAGCAAGTAGTTCGTCTTTATCCAATAACAGGGTTCGCTCAGCGTCGATACCCAGCGCCGTGGTCCCCGTCTCCTTCATCACGTCGATGGTTTGAGGGCCGATCACAGGGACATCGAACAGCAGATGCCGCCGGCGGCCCGATGCCTTCACCAGCCGCAGCGGCTTGCCTTCCACCAGCGAG
The DNA here is from genome assembly GCA_019261985.1 of Bryobacterales bacterium. GTDB lineage: Bacteria > Acidobacteriota > Terriglobia > Bryobacterales > Bryobacteraceae > Palsa-187. The sequence goes on from JAFAQY010000018.1 coordinate 75,768, forward strand.
GCCGCCCGGCGTAGCATCGCGTCCGTGCCCTCCATGGCCTCGACGGCCACGCACGCTCGCTCAGCCACTGCCACGCTTTGACCGAGATCGTGCGCCGATAGAGCCGCGGCTATGCGGCGGCCATATTCGATATCACGAGTCTCCTCCGGGGTAGGCTTGTGGCGCGTCAGAACTCCTTCCGGCGCGAGCAGATCCTTCAGCAGCAGCGTGGAATCCGCCAGTGTGATTCCTTCCTCCGCCAGAACCTTCTGCACTCCGCCGATCAGGGCATCGGTATTCTTTGTGTCAAGAGAAGCAAGCAGTTTGATCAGACGCCAGTCCGGCACGATCGACGAGAAAATTTTCGCGTGCTTCACCTGGCCGCACATCATTACTTGCGAAATCTTTTCCTGCTTGCAGATCTCGATCAGGCGGCTCAGCGCTCCGAGTGAGATCCAATAACAGCGCGACGCCAGCGGCTCGATACCGCGCGAAGCTTCTTCTTTTATCCCGATAGCGACGACCTCCATGCCGAGCTTGCGCGCCGCCTCCAAAGCGAGCACGGGAAAACGGCCGTTTCCGGCGATGAGACCGTAGGGCATCTACTTAATCACGCCGCGCTTCGACGTTTCGATAAAGGCCAGCAGTTCGTCGATTTCGGCCGACCGGGAAATCTCTTCGCGAATGCGCGCAACGGCCTGCGAAGTATTCAGGCCCGAGCGACTCAGCAGCCGGAAAGCTTTGTGCAGCGCGCCAATCGCTTCGGCGGAGAAGCCGCGACGCTCCAGCCCCGTCGTGTTAGCGCCGAATACTTTCGCCTCCCGCTCGCTCACCGTCATCGAGAATGGCAACACGTCCTGAGTAATCACGGTGTAGCCGCCCACAATCGCATGCCGGCCCACTTTGCAGAACTGATGCACGGCGCTCCCGGCGCCGATCACGGCCCACTCCCCGATAACGACATGCCCGCCCGTTGTCACCGCATTGGCAAGCACCGTGTGGTTTTCAACATGCACATCATGCGCCACGTGCACATACGCCATCAGGAGATTATCGTCGCCGATAGATGTAAGCATGCCGCCGCCTTCCGTGCCGCGGTGTATAGTAACGAACTCGCGAATCTTGTTACGATCGCCGATTGTGGTGTAAGACCGTTCGCCTTTGTACTTCAAATCCTGCGGCGCGAGTCCAACCGTGGAATAGGGATAAAAAATATTATCGCGGCCGATGCGGAGCGGGCCCTCCATGCACACGTGCCCTTTGATTTGCGTTCCCGGACCGATCTCCACATCGGCGCCGACGATCGAATAAGGTCCTACTTCCGCCGATTCCGCGATGCATGCCGTGGGATCGACGATAGCGGTAGGATGAATGGCCAAGCCGGTGCGCTACTCCCGATCCGCGAGCTTGCAAAGCATCTCGGCTTCTGCCACCACGGCGCCATTCACGCAAGCGGTGCCGAACATCTTTGCCACGGTCGCCTTGCGCTTGGCTAATTTCATCTCAATGCGAAGCTGATCTCCGGGCCGCACGGGTTTGCGAAATTTCGCCTGCTCCACCGATGCGAGTAATACCAGCTTATTATGACGGTCCGGAATTTGACTTAAAACCAGCACGCCAGCCACTTGCGCCATCGCCTCGACAACTAAAACCCCCGGCATCACCGGATATTCGGGAAAATGCCCGTCAAAAAACGGCTCATTAACGGTCACGTTTTTGATTCCGACAACGCGTTCCGGCTCTAATTCCTCGATCCTATCCACCAGCAGCATGGGGTAGCGATGAGGAAGAATGTCCCGGATCGCCTGAATGTCCATCGAGACCATTGGTGGTCTGGCTATTATAGCAACCGTGGACCCATTGTTTGGATATGCGCGGCAAAAACAAAATCAGATCGTCGCGTTGATTCAGGAATTTGTCGAATGCGAATCGCCGAGTAGCGACGCGGCTAGCGTGAACCGCTTCGTGGATCTGTTTGTGGAAAGCGTGCGTGATATCGCGCGTCCAAAAACACTTCCGGGCGGACGGTTCGGGAAGCATCTGCGTTGCGAATTTGTCCTGCCCGGCTCAAACAAGACCGGCTCAAACAAGACCGGCTCAAACAAGAGAGGACAAATTCTGGCGCTCGGCCACTCCGATACGGTGTGGCCATTGGGAACCCTGAGCTCGATGCCCTTTCGCCGCGCCCGCGGCAGGTTATGGGGACCGGGCGTATTCGACATGAAGGCCGGCCTGGCCTTTTTTATCTTCGCGATGCGTACGCTGCGCGATCTCGAAATTCCCGTAAACCGGAAAGTCGTGCTGCAAATCAATTCCGACGAGGAGGTCGGAAGCCCGTCTTCTCGACCGCTCACCGAAGAAGCGGCGCGGCGGAGCATGGCTGTGCTCGTTCTCGAACCGGGCACGGGACTTGAAGGCAAGCTTAAGACGGCACGTAAAGGAGTCGGCGATTACAAGATTACCGTCCATGGACGGGCATCGCATGCGGGCGTAGACTTCGCCGCCGGTGCGAACGCAATCGTCGAGATGTCGCGCCAGCTAGAGCGTATCGCCGCATTCACCCGCCTGGATCGCGGCGTTACGGTCAGCCCAGGCGTAATCCATGGGGGAACACGAAGCAACGTGGTCGCCGCGGCGTGTACTGCCGAGGTCGACGTTCGCATCCCTCGTCAATCGGATCAGCGCTATCTCGCACGCCGGTTCGCAAGTCTAACGCCGTTCGACAATCGCTGCTCTATTGAGGTGAGCGGAGGCATAAACCGGCCTCCACTCGAACGCAACGAGGGGGTCCGAAAACTCTTCCGGCTGGCGCGTTCGCTAAGTGCCGAAATGGGCGTAAATCTCGAAGAATCTTCGACTGGCGGGGGTTCGGACGGTAACTTTACGGCGGCGCTTGGCGTCCCTACACTCGATGGTTTGGGCGCGGTCGGCGAAGGCGCGCATGCGGCAAACGAAAGCATTTTGATCGATCGCATCGCGGACCGGACGGCATTGCTTGCAAAACTGGTGGCAAGGTTATAATCGCAAGGTCATATGGCTAAATCGCAGCTTCCCGCGTTGCTGGCGTTATTGGCCGCTCCCGTGTTCGCACAACAGGCTCCCACCGGTCCATCGACAGCCCTTCAGGCGCGGGTCGCTCCCCCGGCCCGAATTACAACCTTCACCGCCTCGGCCGAATCGATTCAGTCCGGTCAACCGGTGACGCTTGTGTGGGCCGTAGAAAATCCGGCAGGTATAACGCTCGATCCGGGTATTGGGCGGGTGACGCCTCGCGGGACGAAGCAGGTCTTCCCCACGGCGACCACGACGTACACGCTCACCGTTCGCGGACCTAACAATAGCTCGGTCACTAAGTCGGTCACCGTGAACGTTGCTGGATCGGCTTCTCCGGCATCGGTTTCAGCGGTGGCAAGCAAGAAAGAGATCCCCCGAACCGGCGATGGCAAGCCCGATTTGTCGGGAGTGTACGATTTCGGCCGAGCCCCCGGAGGCGGACGCGGAGGCCGCGGCGCCGGCGGCGCCCCGCCGGAAGGCCCGGTGCTCAAGGCCGGAGCCGAGAAATACCGTGTCGCGCGCGGCCTCAACGATTCCGGGGGCACCTCCGACTGCATGCCACTCGCCGGGCCGCAAGCGTTCGGCGTCCCGTATCAGTTCCAGATCGTCCAAAGCGCGCATAGCGTCGCGATTCTGCACGAATACCCGGGGACATTCCGCATCATCCCGACCGATGGCGGACCCCATGCCGCGGATCTCGACCCCACCTGGATGGGCGACTCAATCGGACATTGGGAAGGCGATACTTTGGTGATCGACACCGCCGGTTTCAACGATAAGACCGAGATCAGCGGCTTTCATCACACCGAGGCGCTTCATCTGATCGAGCGCTTCCGCCGCGCCGATTTCGATACACTCCAATACGAAGCCACCCTTGAAGACCCAAATGTCTTCGAGAAGCCTTGGACCGTAAGCCGGACGTTTGCTTTACGTCCCGACTTGGCCAAGGTGGACGAATTTGTTTGCGAAAATAATCGCGACTACAGTAAATTCTTTGAGAAGAAGTAGGAGGTTCTAGTTCAACATGAAATTGCGGCTGATGAGTTTGACTATAGCGGTGGCGCTGCTGGCCGCCTCGAACCCGGTCTTCGCGCACCATTCGACGGCGATGTACAACATGGCCAATCCGACCACCGTGACCGGAGTAGTAAAACGGTTCGAGTGGACCAATCCCCACGCTTACATCTATCTCGAAGTCAAAGACGAGCAGGGCAAGACCGTGGAATGGGCCATCGAAATGATGAGCCTGAATCATCTGAAATCGTACGGTTGGTCCCACACCACCGTGAAGCCCGGCGATATGATCTCCTGCACTGGCGGCGCGGCAAAGAGCGGCGACCCGGCCATGCTGAGCTCTCTGATCAAGCTCGCCGACGGCCGCATGATTAAGTCTTAGGATGTCCATTGTGGGGCAGGTTGCCAACCTGCGACGGGTTGCCAACCCGTCTGCTGACGGTTTCCAAACGCCAAGAGCGCGCTGTCCAATTCGATTTTTGGCGCTTGCCGCAGTGGCTTTAACCGCCGCGGCCCAGGCGCCCGCGCCGCCTGCACAGGCCGGCCGAGGCGGCCGCATCGCGCCGCCCCCTCGAATCCTCAGCTTCACCGCGCAGCCCAGCACGGTTGATGCGGGCAAAAGAGTGGCACTCACGTGGGCCACCGAGAACCCAAGCGGCGTCTCCATCGATCCGGATATCGGACGCGTAACGCCGCGAGGAACGCGGCAGGTTTCGCCCGCGGGTACGACTACCTATACCCTGACTGTCGGAGGTCCGAACAATACCACCGTCACGAGCTCAGTGACGGTCACAGTGAGGGGCTCGGCTGCTGCCTCCGCTGCGAAGCCGGCTTCGGAAACGAAGCCGGCCCGAATGCCCGACGGCAAGCCCGACCTCTCCGGTGTCTACGGTTTCGCAGGCGCGCGCGGAGCCACTCCGCCGTCTTTGAAGCCAGGCGCCGAAAAATTCAAAATCGTCCGCGGCCCCAACGATGTTCGCGGTACAACCACGCTCGGCACGGACTGCAAGCCGCTCGGAATTCCGCAATCCTTTGCGACTCCGTATCCGTTTCAGATCGTCCAGACGCCCAAGCTGTTGGTGATGATTTTTGAATATCCGAACGCCGTGCGAATGATTCCGTTGGATGGCCGGCCGCATCCAGCCGATCCGGATCCCACCTGGATGGGCGACGGGATTGGGCGCTGGGACGGAGATACTCTGGTCGTCGACAGCGTAGGATTCAACGACAAAACCGAAGTGAACGGCTATATGCACACCGAGGCTCTGCATGTAGTCGAGCGGTACAAGAAGCTCGACAACGGCAACTTGCAATACGAGGTCACCGTGGAAGATCCGAATGTATTCGCCGGCCCCTGGGTGATGCCCGCCCGAACCTTTCCCTTCCGCCCTGAGCTTGAAAAAGTCGATGAGTTCGTGTGCGAAAACACGCAGGACTACGAAAAGTTGTTTGGCAAGAAGTAGGGCTGCTTCACCCACTTCGCCGCCCTTCGAAAAAATGCCTGCGCGCGGCCTACATCCGCGAAAATCTGCTTTTTAAGCGCATCGGGGCTTTCAAATTTGCGTTCATCGCGAACGCGGCGCAGGAAGGCTACTCGAATGCTTGCCGGTGTTCCGCCTTCAAGCGGATCTAACAAATACGTCTCAATCGACACCTCATCGCCTCCGAAGGTTGGACGCAAACCGACGTTGGTGATCGAATTCCAGCAGCGATGGCTTTCGTTATCGGCTGTGTGCGTGATGTAAACACCCGTGCGCGGCAGAACTTCGGCGGGGGGCCGGAGGTTCAGCGTCGGAACGGTCTGTTTCGCGCCGATCCCAAACCCATGCACTACCTCGCCTGAAATCCCGTACGGCCGCCCCAGCAGCCGCGCGGCGAAAGCGACATCGCCGTTTTCCAGCCGCGCCCGGATCGCGCTCGTCGAAACCACTTCTCCACGGCACTTCACGGGTGGAATCAGGCGCGTTTCGAAACCGTTGCGCTCGCCCAGCATCGCCAGCGTTCGGGGATCTCCCGACTGCTTATGTCCGAAACGGAAATTCTCTCCCACCAAAACCACTCGGGCCTTTACGCCCTGCTCCACGAAGCGCCTGACAAATTCCTCCGGCGATAACCGCGCGACATCTTGGGTGAACGGAACGATGAATACCTGCTGGATACCGAGTTCGCGCATGCGCCGGCAACGATCTTCGAGAGAAATTAGCGGCTTGGGCGCGCGCTCCGGCGAGACGATGCACGCCGGGTGCGGATGGAACGTCATCGCCGCGGCCGCGAGTCCCCTTTGTCGCGCCGTCTCCACGACTTGTCGCAATAAAAACGCGTGGCCGGAGTGCACGCCATCGAATTTCCCGATCGTCAGCGCGCACGGACCAAAAGCCGCGGCTTCCTCCAGGGTTCGCGCGATGCGCATCGTCACGCGACCTCTATCTCCAGGCCGTCGTACGAAAGCCGGATGTGCGGCGGCAGCGCGGCCTCCGTGCGCTCATGCGAAAGGTCGTGGCACATGTGGGTAAAGTAGGCGCGATTCGGCTTGATTTCGTCCACCAGCCGCACGGCTTGCTCTACCGTCGTGTGGGTCGGATGCGGGCGATGCCGCAGGGCATCCAGAAACAGCACGTCCAAATCGCGCAGCTTTTCGCGCCCTTCATCTGGAATTTCGCTATGGTCCGTCAGATACGCCGCGCGCCCGAAACGGAATCCGAGCACGGTGCCTTGTCCATGGCACAACCGAATCGGGATGAATTCTAGCCCGAATAGCACGAACGGCGATCCGTCCAGGATCCAAAGATCCAGCTTCGGCACGGATGACTGTGTTGGCTCGGAGTCAAACGCATATTTGAAGACGCGATGAATTATGTCCAGCGTTTCCTGTGTCGCGAAGATCGGCATGCAGGCTTTCTGGCGGTAATTGAACGGCCGCACATCGTCAAGTCCCAGGATGTGGTCCGCATGCCCATGGGTATAAAGAATTGCATCCAGCTTCTGGATCCCCGCCCGCAGCACCTGCGCGCGGAAATCGGGCGAGGTATCCACCACGACATTGTTCCCGCCGTACTGGATCAAAATGGAGGGACGAAGACGTTTGTCCCGCGGGTCGGTGGACCTGCAAACTTCGCAGGTACAACCTATGGTGGGCACACCCGAGCTCGTACCCGAGCCGAGTACGGTAATCTTTATCGCCGGGACGTCCATTTTAGCCAGGATCTCTAGGACGAGGCGGGAGTATCGGCGGATGCTTTGGCGGCTTTTTCCTTGGCTGTGTCTTCGCTCACCTGCACAAAGCGGAAGCGCAGCTCGGTCAACGAATTCTCCAGCAGCCGCTGCTCTTCAACGGACAGATTGCCGCGCGTTTTGTCCGCAAGCATCGCCAGCATGTCGATCGCGTGGCGCGCGGAGGGCAGGTCCGGCTCTTCCGCTTCGTCTTCAGGTTGCCCGAACGAAAGCAGCCCAAGCCGCATCTCCGCTTGAGTTTTCAGAGAGAATATGAGGAATTCGAACGTTGGTGGAGGCAATGGAATCGGCGCATCGCTCATAGTTCCAGTTTAAAGTAGGACAAGCTTCAGCTTGTCCTTTTAATGCGCTAGATCGATGCCGAGCTTCTTCAGTTCCTCGGCGTAATACCGCTTGTGCAGCAGATCCCACTCCTCGGTGCCTTCCGGAATGTCGCGTTTCTGCGTGCGGATCTTAGTCCGAGCCACCCGGTCCACCTTTTCCTCGGTCTGAAGTAACTCGGTCATTACCTTCACCAGCTCCAGGCGGACGTCATTCGGATCGCGTTTCAGGCGAAATTCGCGGCTTTTTCGAATCGCGGTCACGATTTTGTGGGAAATGTCATTCACCTTGTCGCGCGAGAGCTTCATTGCATCGCCGGAATCGCGCCCGGAGGCGCGGATTACCTTCCGCTGCGTAACCAGCGTGTTCTTAATCCGGCGGAACATTTCCTGATAGCTCACGCCTTCGCGCCGCATGTAGTCGCTATACTGGCTCAGCAGATCGCGGACCTCATCATTCAGCCGGTCCTCGACGGTAAGATCTTCCTCGATCACATCGCTAACAAACGCAGCCGCGGCCTGTGGATCGCCTGTTTCGATCCAGGTTGGGCTAAGTTTTTTAACGATCTGCCGGGAAACGTAGCTGATGAATTCTCTAGCGAGAAGCATCCCTTGTTACGTAGTGTATCAAGGGCGGAGGCATATGTGTTAATTCGCGAGCGCGGCAACCAGTTCGATAGCAACCGATGCGTCAAGCGACGGCAATCCTTCAACCAGCAAGGACGTGCCCGGAATATGTGAATCGCGCGGAAGAAACTCCATGCCGATCGCGTGCGCTTTATCCTCCACGCGCTTTGTTAGCGGATAAAAATCGGCAAAGACAACATCTTTGTATGAGGCGCCCAGCGGCTCCAGCGCGCGCTGCAAACGTTGAAAGGCAAGACGCAGATCGGCATCCTGATCCCGGAACGCCATCTGCGTTCCGGTGAAGATAAGTTTGGGCGTATTTAGGAGCGCGGCGTTTTGGGTAAGCGTGATGGGATCGCCGGCTTGCGGCCGGTCTGCTACTCCCTCACAGGTTGTAACCGACTCGCCCGCGCCGCGAAGCGTCTGGATGAAGTTTGCCGCGGCAGCAGGAAATGCGCGAGCCGCGGCCTCCCTCGCCGCCTGCAAATCATCGATCGAGCTGAGAAAACACGTCACGCGGAGCATCGCTGAACCTGAAATCCCGACTTCCTTCGCGGCTGACTCCAGGCGCACAATCGCGGCAGACGCATCCGCGCCCTGCTCGGCGGAAAAGAACGCGAGCCCATGTGTGTGAGCCGGTCTTTTGTCGACCGAGATGCTTTCCATCACCACTTGCGCTCCTTCCATCGGTAGCGCGCCGGCCTGTACCGTGCTTAAGGCCGGGAGGGGCTGTTTTTTGTCGGTAAACACTTCGCTGACAATCGTCTGCACCCGCCGTATGTCGCCGGTCCCGGCGACGAAGGCGCGCAGCTTCACGATCTGCGCGCCGCGATTCATCTTCATCAGAGCGTTCAGCGCATCATGGGTTTGCGGCGTTAGCAGGCCCTTCGCGGATAACGGGGATACATGAAATACCAGCTTGCTGGTTTCGGCAACCACCGCGCCGGGAGGGTCCTTTAAAACCGGCAAGGTTTGGGTTACCGGCTCCTTGTCTGTGTTCTTCTTTTTTTTCCGGTTTGGCTCAAGAGGAGGCGGCTGCGCAATCGCGGCGGCACAGATGGCAAAAAGAACGGTAGTGGAACACCAGCGCGACACCTTCACGTAAAACGGATTTTAGCACCCGCCCAGTGGGGCCGGATGCCATCCGGCGCGCGGTTGCCAACCGCGCTACTCGGGGGAGGCAAAAAGGGTCGACAGGCGAGTTAGCAACCCGCCGCACCGAGTCGAAACCCAGATGACTGCGTATGTCAGGCAGCGTTTGGGGGCGGAGGCGGACTTTAGTCCGCCAAGCGGCCGGGGTTTCGTCTGCCAGGCGACCGGACTTTCGTCCGCCAGGCGATCAGGCGGGCTGAAGCCCGCCGCAGCCTAAAGGCCGCCCCACTCACGCTACCCGCCGCGCCTCCGCACGTCGATATTCAGCCGCTTAATCTTCTGATTGAGCGTCGAAAGCGGAATACGGAACGCCTCAGCCGTGGCCGTTTGGCTCCAGTCGCACGCGTCGAGTTTTTCTAAAATAGTCCGGCGCTCGAAATCGGCCACAATCTCGAACAACGAAGCATCGGAGGCCAGCCTGCCGCTTTCGTCCCGGCGGATGCGGAGGCCTCGGGATTCCAAGAGATGCTCGGGAAGCACGTCGGCGGGGACGGATGTCTGCGACGCCAGCACCACGGCGCGCTCGACAACGTTTTCCAACTCGCGGACATTGCCGGGCCAGGAGTGATCCATCAGGACCTGCATCGCCTCCGGCTCAAAACCAAGCCGCGACCGTAAGTTTTCATCCAGGAATTTTTCATTCTCGCGGCAGTACTTGGTAAAGAAGTGGTCGACAAGCAGCGGAATGTCTTCCTTACGGTCGCGAAGCGGCGGCAGCGCGAGATTGATAACGTTGAGGCGGTAATACAAATCCTCGCGGAATTTGCCTTCATCGACAAGTTTCTTAAGCTCGGCATTGGTCGCGGCCACGATGCGCACGTCGACTTTAATCGTCTCGGCCGAGCCGAGCGGCATGAACTCGCGCTCCTGAATCACTCGCAGCAGCTTGGTCTGCGTCTCTAGCGAAATCGTGCCGATTTCATCGAAGAAAATCGTTCCTCGGTTGGCAGTCTCGAAATATCCTTTGCGGGATGCCGTCGCGCCGGTGAACGCCCCTTTCACATGGCCGAATAGAGCCGATTCCAGTAGATCGGGCGGCACGGATCCGGAATGCACCGGGACGAAGGGGTGCTCATTACGCGCCGAATGCGCGTGGATTGCATTCGCGATAAGTTCTTTGCCGGTGCCGGTCTCTCCGGTAATTAAAATCGTCGCGCGGCTTTGCGCGACCTGGCCGACCAGGTCCAAAATTTTGAGCATGCGCTCGCTTTTGCCGACGATATTCGGGAAGCTATAGCGCTGCTTCAGCGCGCGTTTGAGCTCGGTATTTTCCAGCTCCAGCCGCCGCCGCGTAATCATGCGATCGATCTCAATCAGCAGTTTTTCGTTGTCCCACGGCTTGGAGAAATAATCGTTCGCGCCGCGCTTCAACGCCTGTACCGCGACTTCAATCGAGCCATACGCGGTCAGCATGAAGATCGGCGTTTCCCGGTCGCGCCCGCGCACCTCTTCGAGCACTTGCATGCCGCTCTTATCGGGCAGCATGAGGTCAAGCAACACGAGATCGAATGTAGTGGATTCCAGGCGCCGCAGCCCTTCGGCGGCATTCGCCGCAAGCTCCACCCGATAATTCTCGGCGGAAAGCAGCGCTTCCAGACTCTCGCGGATGTCCGGCTCGTCGTCGATTACCAGAACTCTTCCGCGCAATGTCTGGTCTTCGATTACGTCCGGAGGCAGGTTTACAAGTGTGCCGGCCATCTATTGAATACGTAAATCTGACTGAGCGACTTGAGTGGCGGGAACAGAAGTTTGCGGGGAAATAGCGGACGCGGGAACGGCGGAAACACTCCCGTTGGGAGAGGCCGCCATTGTGCGGTCCGGCACGGGGCGGCGGCTTGGCGCGGGAGCTTCGGGGAAAACCAGAAGGAAGCGCGTCCCCTTCCCAATTTCGCTCTCAACCTCGATATCGCCGCCGTGCTCCTGCACGATTCCGTAGCTGACGGAGAGCCCCAGGCCGGTACCGCGGCGCGCGCCTTTTGTAGTGAAGAACGGATCGAAAATCCTGGGCAGATTCTCCTGTGTAATACCCGAGCCGGAATCCGCCACGGCAACCCGCACCGTGCCCGCCTCCGCGAAACTCCTTATCGAAAGGCGTCCGCCGATTTCCATTGCGTCGCGCGCATTCAGGAACAAATTCAAGAACACCTGCTGCAGCTTGCCGGGATCCCCTTTAATCCGCGGCAGCTCGGAATCGAAGCTCAGATCCACTTGCACGCCGGTCTTCGAGAATTGGTGCTCTACAAGCGTCAGCGTTTCGCGCACAATCTTATTTACGTCCACCGGAGCCAGTTCCGTGCGAGAAGTTCGCGAGAAATTCAGCAGCGAATTGACGATTTCACTGGCGCGGAACGTTTGTCGCGTGATTTTCTCAAGCAGTGGTGCTTTCGCCGCGTCGCCCGAGATCTGTTTCGCGAGCATCTGGGCATAGGTGGAAATTACCGCCAACGGCGTGTTCACCTCATGCGCGACTCCCGCCGCGAGCAGGCCGATCGAGCTGAGTTTGTCGGCCTGGATCAGCCTCCGTTCCAATTCCGCCTGGTCGGTGACGTCATCGAAGATGATCAACCGCCCGATGCGCGCGCCTTCTTTTGAAACCAGAGGCGCAACGGCAACATTTAGCGTGGCGTCGGTTGGGGGGCTACTTCGGTGCAGCACGTATTTGTAGATGCTGTGAACCCCGGAATCGGTGCGAACTTCATCGATTTGCTCGCACAGATCGTCCGGAAAGATTTCATTCAAGGGTCTTCCGGTCGCATCCTGGCGAGTGACGCCGGTGAGTTGCTCGATGCGCGAATTCCAGCTTTCGACGCGGCCGTCGAAATCCACCGCCACAATCCCAACGTTGATCGATTCGACGATGTTTTCCGAATACTCCTTCAGGCGCTCATACTCGTCCGCCTTCCGCGCCAGAGAGCGATACAGCAGCGCGTTGTCCACGGCGATTCCCACGTAACCCGAAAGCGTCACCAGCAGTTCGACATCTTCGCTGGATAGAAAGTCGCCGGTGTCGGTGCGGCTAACGCCGAGATACGCAATAGTTCGCCCCCGCGCGGTGCACGGCAGGTAATATGTCAATTCCAATTCCGCGATCGAGCGGCGCACTGGCACCGGCCATTCGTGCGAGACCACGTCCAACAGATTCCGCGTGCGCTCGAAAAACAGGTAAGGCTTGGATGGGTTCGGGCTCAAGAAGGTCAAATCGAGCCCATATGGCAGGTTTTCGGTTTGCCGCCCATGGCGGTTGGCCGCCAGCTCCAGCCTGAATACGGATTCCGCATCGTCCCACACGAAAAACGCCACATGGCGCACACCTAGCGTACGCGCCAACCGCTCGGCAACGCTCTCAAACATCGCTTCAAGATCGGTCGTCGAGCCCAATTCCCGGCCGAATTCGATCAGCGTGCGGCGGTAGTCGTAACGGTCTTTGTAGAAGTAATTGCGGTCCAGGTGTTCCTGTATCCATACGCGAATGGGCTGGAACACGAAGGCGGCGATAAGGATCATCGCCACCATCGCCGTCCCGCTCAGGTCGCCCGCGCGGCTCACGGAAAAGATCAGGCCATAGAAAATCGCGAGTACGCACAACGTAGCAAGTGTGTAAACGTAGCCTTCCTGGAAGATGATGTCCACATCCATCAAGCGATAGCGCAAGATGGCGTACGCCCAGGTGAGCGGCATCAGCACCAGCGTGAGCACAGACAAGGTAACGATATGATTCGGCACGATTCCGATTGCGTACGGAACCGCGTATAAGAGGGCAAATGGAAGGACCCCGGCCAGCACTCCGTTTCGCAGCCAGGTGAGTTGCCGCCGGACGATCGGATCGTCAGCCCGGTGTTTCGCCCACGCAAGCGATAGCGCGCCCAGCAGGTACATCGCGGCGAGAAAGATCAGCCAAACCCGATCGAGCAGCCAGCGGACCTGTATAAGCGGCGCGGCGGTGCGCAGCCAGCCGGCCGCAACGCCGATTTGAACCGCGATCAACACCGCGGCGGGGACGTACACCAGCGCCGCCATGCCGCGGCGGCGAATCCACGCCCGCGGCTCCGGGAAAACCAGGCAGAAGTGCACAAACAGTGTGGGAGCCAGATATCCGGCGACCACGTTGCCGTAGTACACGACCTTATCGAAGTTGTTGAGCTTACCGCTGTAATGGAACGTCGCCAATGTAAAGGACGCGAGGCACAGCACGAAGAAGTGCGCCGCCCGCGGAGCACTGCCGCGCCTGAAGTACACGAACAGCCCGATCGACAGGTAAACGGCGCCGACCGCGTACAAGTAATACAGAACCGGCGAGTGCGCCGCTTCCGCCACATAAACCTGCGCGGGAACCTCAATCCCTTGATGCAGAATGCGGTATTCGGCCTTGCTCCACGCGCCCAGCCGCGCCAGAACAGCCGTGGCCTCCACGGAGCTGTCAATGTGCAGACCGTTGATGGAAACCAGAACATCGCCAACATGGATCCCCGCTTTTTCGCCGGAGCTTCCAGGCACAACCAGAACGGCTGTCGGCAGCAGCCTACCCTCGGCTCCTTCGCCTTGCGCGGCTTGGTCCACCCAGGTGATTCCGTCGTCGGGCAGGTGGAACTTGCTCTGCTGCTGGAAATTTATCCCCGCAGCTACAACCGCTGCCACCGTGACGATCACCAGCAGGGCGCTGACGAATTGTTGCCTGATGTCCTGCATGCCCCTAATGCAACACTACACCACACTTCAATTAAGCAAGTTTACAGCCAACCATAGATCGCCGCCCGCGATTTATTTGCAAGCACTTACCGCTCGCCAAGCCCGGATGTGTACGGTTTTTGGAAGAAGCGTTATGTGCATTTGTATACGTTTGCCCCGGCATCGGTCTCAACCAAACGCCGTTTGGCCGACACCACCCGGATCATATCGCATAACTCATGCAGTGAAACGATTCCGCCCGCCGGATTACGAAGTGCCAGACGCTTAGCCTCGTCGGGATCATTCATCATCAGCACGGGATTTACCTCCAGGCTGCGTGCCAGTTCCAGTCCAGCGGCAGTGTCGGTGAGAAAAACAGTGCGCCGCGGAATCAGGTTTGCTGCGGCCAGCGCCGCCTTCAACGGCGCTGCTTTAATTCCGCCGGAACTGTCGCGGCTGTGGACGGACTCGAAAAACTCATCGAGGCCGCACTTATCCAAGAAGCGGCGCAGGGCTGCGTCGCAGAGCGAGGAAACCACCAGCGCTCGGACACCCATCGATCGCAACTCAACCAGAGCGGGCCTGGCGTCCTCGTAAAGCATCGCGGCTTCGACGGACTCGAGTTCAAGCGCCTCGACCGCCGGCGCGGCGATGGAAGAGGCAAAGCTCGCCTCCATCGAATTCAGCAAGCGCCAATACACGCGGCTACCCGATTTGCTCGGCTGCTTTCTGCGCTGAAAAAGCCGCGCGGCGATCTCCTGAAACGGCTCCGGCGGAAATTCGGCCAGGCAACCAACGGGCTCGAATAGGATCGCTTGAATGCCTTCAGCGAACGGCGTCGCCGTCACTTCTTTTCCGCCGTGAAAGTCCCCTTGCCCAACTGTCCGTATTCGCACGTGCCGGTTATCTTCGAGCCTTCGATAGCGCCCTTGTAGACGACTTTCCCGGCCTGAGGTGCCTCGAACGACCACTCCGCGGAGTTTCCCTTTACCGTCCCGGAGACTTTCGCATCGCCAAAAGTTCCGCCATATGTGCCGGAGAGGGTTTCACCCGTCTGCTTGAACATGAAAGTCGCCGTTCCATTGCCCACGTCGAGGCTCACGTTGGCGGTCCACGTTCCCGAAATATCGGCAGCTCGCAGAAAGAGCGCCGAAAGCAACAGACCCGTTACCACAGCAAGCGTTTTCATGGGCAGCTCCTAAGCGTTAGCGGAACTCAGCTTCGTGAGGCCGGAAGCGAGCAGTCCCTTGGCCATATCGATCTTGGTTGCGTTGTATTTCAGCGGCGCCGCATTCGTCAGAGCCACGGAAACGGCTTGGGCCGCGAGATCCTCGCTCAACGATTTTCCTTTAAGAAAATTCTCCACGACGGCCTCTCGCAGCGGCTTTCCCGCGATTCCTCCGAAGACCACGCGGGCATCGTCTATGAGGCTCCCGCGAACTTGAAGGCTCATCGCCAGCGAAGCGATCGCGAAATCCCACACTCCGCGCGGGCGCAGCTTCTCGAAGGAAGCGCGAAGACCGGGTTTCGGCCGCGGGATCACGACTTCGGTGAGGATCTCGTTATGGCGGACCACGTGCGATTGGATTCTCCCATCGACCAGCAGATCGCCGGGAACCAGTTGTTCCATCGAAAGCTCTCTCGTTCCTGAAGGCGTGGCGAGCTTCACTCGCGCATCGAACGGGATAAGAGCGGTTGCCGCATCGCCGGGATAAACGGCATAACACAAACGGCCGCCCATCGCCGAATGGTAGTAGCTGTTATCGCCGATCGCGCCGTAGCAGATATAACCGCCGTTGCGCCAGCAGGAATAGCCTCCGCGCAGGTACTGGCACCATACTTCCTGCAACAAATCGCCGCCCAATGTGGAGGCGTTGCGCAGCTCGGGCGATGAGATCATGTTTACGGCTTGAACCAGCATCGGGTAGCGCTGCTTCAGCAACCCCGACTCGGCAATATCGGAGAGCTTGGTCGCCGTGCCGATACATACGTTGCCGTTTGCGTCTTCCTTGATGTAACGGAGGTTGTCGATTTTCTTAATGTCAACAAGGTGCGTAGGCGCTTGCTGAAGCCGGTTTTTTAGCCGGACCAGAAGATCGGTTCCTCCGGCGTAAACTCCCGCTTCGCTTCCATGTTGCGTCAGGATTTGTATCGCTTCATCCACGCTTGAAGGACGGTAGATCGAGATCTTTTTCACGCGCGGCTCCCCTGTGTTCGCAAGCCGGCCATGATTTTCTCGCGCGTGATCGGATGTTCTCTGACGCGTACCGCACAGGCGTTGTAGATCGCATTCGCGATCGCTCCCGGAACCGAGCCGATACTCGTCTCGCTGAAACTCTTCACGCCGTAGAACCAGCGTGGCTCCAGGCTGTCGATATACAGTTGCGTGACTTTCGGAATATCCATGATGGTCGGCAGCCGGTACGAAAGATAGCCGACGCTGTAATGCCGGGTGCCGGGGAATTCGCGGTCCCACGGAATTGCATCTGTTGTTAGCTGCGTGCTTTCCACCAGCGAACCGACCATGTCCGCTTCCGAAACCAAAGGATTGATCACAATCCCGGTATCGTGGGCATACACCGCGCGGATAAAGCGCCAGTCGCCGGTCCAGGTATCGACCTCCACTTCGGCGAAGCATGCGCCCAATCCTTTATTCGCGGCTCCGCGCTCGCCTCCCGCCACTCCGCGGCCTGTCGCGCGAATGGGGCCCGCATTGGCCTTCACCAGGGCGGCAAACGCGACACTTTTCTTCGGATCTTCAGCGGCGGAGATGACGCCATCGCGCATCTGCAGCTTCGCCGGATCGGATTTCAGCATGTCAGCCGCGCGCTTCAGCAGATCCCGGCGGAGTTTATCCGCGGCGCTGCAAATCGCCGCGCCTTGCAGAGTAATTGTCCGGCCGCCGTACCAATCGTCGCTCGACGGCGCGATATCCGTATCGCCCCACAACAGGCGAATGCGATCGCGCGTCGTGAACCCCAGCATCTCCGCCACCAGGTGGGCCTGCGCCGTCGCGGCGTTCGATCCGCTATCCGGAAGCGCGATCTTCATGGTCACGTAACCGTCGCCGGATAATTCAAGCTCCGCCCCGAAGACACTTGCGCCGGGAATCGCGGCTAGTCTGCCGAACGCTTCCTCGCCTTCGTGATAGCCCATCAAACCGCCGTGATGCTGCGACATCGCCATTCCGAACCCGCGCTTGAACCGCCCGGGGTTGCCGCCGGCAATCGGATTACGCTTTTCCCATCCAAACGCCTTCGCGCCCTCCCGTAAAACTTCTTCCGATGGGAAGGAATCGTAGGGGTAGCGAGTATCGCCGATCTTGGGCCGCGTCACGTGCATCAGCCGGAACTCTAGCGGGTCCTTGCCCACGGCTTCCGCCATCTCATCGATCATGCTCTCCCACGACCATTTGGTTTCCTGCTGGTAGTAGCTGCGCGATGGCCCCGGCCGGGGCGCGTTCGTGCGATATGCGCTCCACATCGTCCTCCAATCGGGAACGGTCGATGTGTACAGCTCGAATTGATTGGCCGCGTTGCCGGGGCTGGAAGCATGCCCGCCGGACGCCAGGTCGCCGACGCTGACGTGCACCTCATGCTCCAACGCCACGATGTGTCCGTCCTTGTTCGCGCCGACTTTGAATTTCGTGATCGTCTCGGGCTTAATCCGAAGCTGCGCCAGCTCCTGATCTTTTGGAAGCATCACCTTCACTGGACGCCCCGTCGCCTTGGCGATATGCGCGATCAGCGGATAAAAGCGCTCCGCGGCAAGCCTGGCCGCGCCGAATGTGCAGCCGTTCCACTTGTTCACGAAGCGGATTTTCGATGGATCGATTCCAAGGGCGGCCGCCAGAGCCGCGCGCGCGGGATAAATTCCCTGCCCCATGCCCCATAGCGTGAGCCGGTCGCCATCCCACTTCGCCACGCTTCCCGAAGGCTGAATGGGAACCGATACTCCACCCACGAACGGATACGTGAACTCTTTCACGATCTCCGCTTCTACGAACGCGTTATCCACATCGCCTTGTTCCTGAGCCCAAGTCGCGCGCGGAAATTTCGCGGGCGAACCCGGATGCCGCAAAAGGTTGCCCTTGCCTTCCCGAAGATCGGGGGCATTCGCGGCCATCGCGTCCTTTAGCATTGACGCGAACGGCCGCACCTCGTATTCCACCTTAATAGCGGCAGCCGCGTCTTCCGCTTGATCTTCGGTATCGGCTGCGATGATCGCCACCACCTCGCCTTGAAGATTCAGCTCTTGCGGAAGCGGTTCGGGCAAAGGTTCGATTCCAGGAGGCGGCGGACCGGCGGGCTTGGGCGCGTTCTGATGCGTAAGGATTTGTGCCACGCCGGGCATCTTTTCCGCGGTCGAAGTATCGATGCTCTTGATCGCGGCGTGAGGATGCGGCGATACCAGAAACTTCACGTACAGCATGTCACGGAACCAAATACGGCTGCCGTACGATGCCTTTCCCGTGAAGCGCGGAATCGAGACCTCCGGCAACGCGGGCATCGCCTTCCCGATCAATTTGAGGTTCTCCGGTGGATAGCCCTGCCATTTTTTGGTAACCGTTTTACGGGAACCCTCGATGAGTTCGTCGCCCGGAAGATGACCGCCCGCGGTGGAAACTTCGCGGACCATGGGCATGCGCACGTGAACGACAGATTCCGTCCCAGCTTCGATATTCGAGTTGTTTCCACGCATGACCGCGGCTGAATCCATCACCGTCCGGATAATCGCCGGATATGCGGAGCAGCGGCAGACGTGCCCGGCTAGAGCCGCCTTTACGTCGGACTCCGACGGATTCGGATTCCTGTCGATCAGCGCCTTCGCGGTAACCACCCACCCGGGAGTGCAAAATCCGCAGTCCGCTGCAACGCGGGTGTGCCCGATGCGCTGTAAAGGATGTAAATTCTTTTCGTCGCCGACTCCCTCGATGGTCAAAATCTTTTTGCCCGCTGCTTCGGTGGCCAAAGTGTGGCAAGAGTAAAGCGGCGTTCCATCCACCAGCACGCTGCAAGCGCCACAGCTCGCGCGATTGCAGCTCCGGTTCGTGCCCGTAAGTCCCAGCTTGATGGCGATCACTTCCCACAGTGTGGTGCGCGCTTCGTATTCCGCAACATAGGACTTGCCGTTGACGATAAACGCAGCTTTTTCCGATGTCATCGGAGTCGCCGCCACCGGCGCGGCCACCCCAACCGGCGACATCTCGCTTCCGATGGTCGTGAGGACCACGCCGGACCCGGCGGCTTTCAGAAAATCGCGGCGCGAATAAGTCATTTCGATCCGTCTCCGCGGGGAAACACATTTGGCCGATATTGTTTGTGGCATCCGGTGCAGGCGGCATCGATCGCATCGGTTACGGCGCCGAGCGCTTTTACGTCTTTGCTTTCCGCCGCTTTGTAAGCGGCCATGCCGGCCTCGGAAAGCATCTTCGCGTTTTTCGCCCAGTCGCCCTGTTCGCGGACTCGGCCGGGCAACATCAGCAAGTCGCCGCTTTCCGCTAGCGTGAGAGCACTGCGGCGGACGCCCGCCCACTCGCTATCGTTTTGAGGTCCGCCGCGATTTACGGACAGCAGGATTTCGTTCGAAGCCGGATGGATCAAATCCAGCATGAGTTGCTTCATTGCGACCGAACGGGAAAAGTCTTGCTGCGCAGGCAATAATGCGCCGGCGAAAAGGGCAACACCCGTGGCGCGGCCAAGTTTCATGCCGCCTGCAAGTATACGTCATCCACCGGCAGCCGGCACACAAAGAGAAGGGCGGCGCGCAGCCGCCCCTCAATTCCTGCCTTGTCCAGTTGTTTATTGACTTACTTCTGTGGGGTCTGAGATCCGGCGCCAGGCGCGGCCGGCGCTTTGCTCGCATCGCTGGGAGCGGTGTTGTTGTTCTGGTTCTTGTTCTTCTTGTGCTTGTGCTTGGGTTGAGTTGTCTGCCCCTGCGTTTGTCCCGCCGGAGCCTGGGCGTTACTGGGCGCCTGAGGGGCCGGCGCGTTCTGTGCTAGAAGGCCAACCGCGGCGACCATGGATGTCAGGATCACTTTTTTCATTTTTTGCTGTTTCTCCTTGCTTTTCGAGAGGGTTTTGATTCTCCCTCACGTTTCCATCATGCGGGCTTGGACGAAAAGACACGATCCCGTGCGCAGGTCAAGTTTTGTAGCCTTCTGGGGCTAACGACGAAAAGTATTTTTTCATGGAAGGAGCTTAATGATGAAGCTCGCGTGAATTGAGATCCGCCAATTCACGAAGGGCCAGGCGGCCGGTGTAGATCGCCATACCCAGCGCCGCGTGGACGCCGATAGCATCAAGCTCGCGGATTTCTTCCAGCGTCGTGATGCCGCCCGCCGCCGTAATCTCGCGATCTGTTGCGGCACGAAGGCGGCGGAACCACGCCATATCGGTTCCTTGCATCATGCCCTCTTTGTCGACGTAGGTGCAGAGGAATCCCGCGCAGAATGGCTCCATGCGGCTGATCACTTCCTCGGCGGTGAACGGAGTCGCCTCGCGCCAGCCCTTCACCACGATCTTGCCTTCTTTCGAATCCAAAGCGACGATAACGCGCTCGGGCTCGACCGCGGCCGCAATCTTCGCGAGCTCCGGCGTGAAAGCGGCCGTTCCCACGATCACCCGGTATGCGCCCTGCTCGACCAATCGCTTGGCGCGATCGGCGTTCCGTACTCCTCCGCCCACTCGGCAGCGCGCCCGCGACGCAAGGAATTCGACCAGTGCCGAATTTTCGCCGTTGCCCATGGCCGCGTTGAGATCGATCGCTTGGATCTCCGGAAATGCCACGAAGCGCTGCAGCATTTCCAATGGGCTGTCGCCCTCCAGAGCCTTCCTGCTGCCCTGAACGAGTTGCACTACTTTCCCGTCCATCAGATCGATGCAGGGAATGATCATACGCGCACGGGGACGTGCTCCCCAGCCAGGTACTGCTTCAAATCTCCCACTGTGTAGGCGCCGTAATGGAAAACCGATGCGGCCAGCGCGGCGTCGGCATGCTGGAGAACTTCAGCGAAATCCCGCGGCTTCCCCGCCCCGCCGGAAGCGATTACAGGAATGGAGGTCGCGTTGCGCACGGCGCGGGTCAGCGCGCAATCGAAGCCCGTTTGCACGCCATCCGTGTCCATGGATGTGAGCAGGATTTCACCCGCCCCCAGCTCCTGGCCACGACGCGCCCACTCGACGGCATCGATGCCCTCGTCATGGCGCCCGCCGCGCGTGTAGACGTTCCAGCCCGCCTCCGGCCTGCGGCGTGCGTCGATCGCAAGCACAACGGCTTGCGCGCCGAACTCGGCGCTCATCTCAGAGATTAGTTCCGGCCGGTGGACCGCGGCGGTATTAACGCTGACCTTATCGGCGCCGGCATGCAGGATGCGGCGGGCGTCTTCCACGGATCGAATGCCTCCGCCTACCGTCAGCGGAATAAATATTTCCCGGGCCGTTCGCGCAACCACATCCACCATGGTGTCGCGACCGTCGCTTGAGGCCGTGATGTCCAGAAAAACGACCTCGTCGGCGCCTTGCTCGTTGTAGCGGGCCGCGAGCTCCACCGGGTCCCCGGCGTCCCGCAAGTTAACGAAATTTACACCTTTGACCACGCGGCCGCCGGTGACATCCAGGCAGGGAATGATGCGCTTGGCTAGCATGCTTCGATGAAATTCTTGACCACAGCTAAACCCGATGGTCCGGATTTTTCGGGATGAAACTGGACGCCGTATACATTCGCCTGCTCCAGCACAGCCGTGAAGGGAACGATGTAATCGCAAACCGCCGCGGTCGCCGCCACAATCGGGCAATAATAACTGTTCGCGAAATAGAAGTACTTCGCGCACGACGAAACCCGATCGTCTGTGCCGCGTAGCAGACGCGTTTCGCGGCAAGGCCGCACTTCATCCCAACCCATGTGCGGAATGCGCAGATCGCCCCGAAACCGCTTGACCTCCCCGGCATATATCCCGAGGCCGCGTTCTGCCGGAGCTTCCTCGCTAGACGTGAACAGCGCCTGAAGCCCCAGGCAAATGCCCATGAAGGGCACGCCCGCTTGAATCCGCTCCACCAGCGCGTCGCGCACACGGAGCTCATCCAGCGCGCGCATCATTTGCCCGAAATGGCCGACGCCGGGAAGAATGATCTTTGTCGCGCCGCGCAGCCCGCCGGCATTGCGAATCAACTCGTATGGCGCGCCCAGCGCTCCCAGCGTGTTCTTTACGGATTGCAGGTTGCCCGCTCCATAATCGAAGATCGAGATCATAACAGGCCCTTTGTGGACGGAAGTTGCTCCTTCAAACGCGCGTCTTTTGAGCACGCATACCGCATCGCGCGCGCAAAACATTTGAATACCGCCTCAAGTTTATGGTGGGTGGACCGGCCGTACAGAACTTTCGCGTGAAGGTTCGCTCCGACGTGATTCACGAAACCGCCGAAGAAATCTTCGACGAGCTCGGTTTGCAGATCGCCGACCAGGCGCGTTCTGACCAGGTCTTTGTAAACCAGCGCCGGGCGGCCACCCAGATCCACCGCCACCACCGCTAAAGTTTCATCCATCGGCAATACGAAATATCCCGCGCGGTTGATGCCGCGCCGGTCCGCCAGCGCCTTTGAAAAAAGCTGCCCAAGCACGATGCCCGTGTCTTCTACCGTGTGATGCTGATCGACATCCAGGTCGCCTTTGGCTTGGAGCATCAAATCGAAACCTCCGTGTTTCGAAAAAAGCTCCAGCATGTGATCGAAAAAACGGATGCCGGTCGAAATTTGATATTTCCCCCCGCCTTCGATGCCCAGCGCGCCCCGGATCTGCGTCTCCTTCGTATTGCGTTCAATAGACGCGCGCCTCACAACACACCTTCAATCTGATTTACGTTTTCTATAATCGCGACGGCGTTCTCTTGTTCAAAAAGCCGCTTCAATTCCTCGCGACGTGAGTGAGCTTCCGCCAATACACCAATGAAAGGCACTCCCGCCGCGCCGGCCGAGCGCGCGTCGTCGATCGTGTCGCCCACGAACAATAGCTTCCTTCCGGGCTTCATACGCTGGATGGCGAGGAGACCATCCGGAGCGGGTTTTCCGCGGACAACGTGATCGGCGCAGATGATCGGATCAAAGCGCAACTCCGGCGCAAAACGATTCAAGGTTATGTCCAACTCGTAACGCAGGCGGCCGGTGAACACGGCGAGACCGGATTTCCCGGATAGACGTTCAAGCAGTCCGGCCTGAGGAATCCAGCTTTCCCTGCGAATCAAACCGTCGCCATTGGTGCCGAGGAAGATCCGGTTGAAATAATCCACCACGGTCCCATAGTCGACTTCGGTTCCAAGATCGGCACAGATTCTTTGGGATAAGGCCCAGTCGTTATTCCATCCTCCTGCGTTCTTGTATTTCTGCACCAGTTCGCGCTCCACGCGCTGACCGGTGAAATACTCTACCGTCTGAACTATTGCCTGCCTATAGGACTCCGTCACTTCCGCGAGCACGCCGTCCATGTCGAAGACGATTATCGATTCCACAGCTTCTCCAGTTCGGTCAAGAAAAGCTGCGCCTGCTGGCGCGTTCCCGCCGTTACGCGGACACAACCGGGGACTTCATAGCTGCGATCGCGGACCAGCACGCCGCGCTCGCGTAGGGTGTCACGGATTTCGATGGAACGATCCGCCGCTTGAAACAGGACGAAGTTGGCGCGGCTCGGATAATATCGAATTCCGAGGCGATCGAATCCGTCGCACAACAGCGCGCGCGCTTCCAAAGCTTCCGCGACATATTGCGTGATGTAATCCTGATCGCGAATTGCAGCCCGCGCGGCCAGCGCCGCCAGTGAATTCACGCTGTAGGGCGATTGTGCCTTCTTAAGCCATTGCACGTTCTCCGAGGATGAAAACAAGCAGCCGCATCGCATTGCGGCCATTCCATAAACCTTCGAAAAGGTGCGGCTGACGAAAAGATTCGGATAAGCCCGGATGCATGGCAGAACCGTAACACCCGAGAACTCGAAATAAGCTTCGTCGATCAGGACGACTGCCCCTGGCGCAGCTTCGAGAATTCGGCGAACGTCTTCGGCATCGATACCCGTGCCGGTCGGATTGTTTGGATTTGCGACGAGAATCGCCCGCGTCGACGGACTTATTGCCGTGAGAATTTCCTCTAGCGGAAACGCGAGCGTTTCACGCCGGAACTCGATTTCCCGAACCGCTGCGCCGGCTAGATCCGCATAGAACCGGTACATCGCATACGACGGTTTGAGCACGATGACATCGCCACCGTCATCGATATATGTATTCACGAGCAATTGAATCGCTTCATCGGTGCCGTTGGTCAGCGTAAACTCGCGTTTCGAGATCCCAAAGAAGCCGGCGAGTTCCTCAACCGCTTCTACGTACTCCGGGTAGATCGATAGCCTGTCGGCGGTGAGCCTCTCCCGCAGAAATTCGATAACCGCCGGCGAGCAGCCGACCGTGTTTTCGTTGAAATCGAGCCGCAGCTTACCCTCGCGCCCGGCGCTAGGAGGAGAATAAGGAGCCATCCGGCGCACAGCTTCACGCGGAGTAGGACAAGCTTTAGCTTGTCCCTCACAGCCAGACAAGCTGAAGCTTGTCTTACACATTTCTCACCTCAATCGAACGCGCATGCGCCTCCAACCCCGGATGTGGGGCAGGATGCCATCCTGCGCGCCGGTTGCCAACCGGCGCTGGTCGGTCTTCGTCTAAAACTCGCGTCGGCGACGCGCCGCCGCGAGTGAGCAACCTAACCCACAATCCCCTACTCACTCCTCACCTCACCAGAAGGCGCATGCGCCTCCAAGCCACGCGCATGCGCCTCCAAGCCTTCCGCTCTCGCCGGGCATGTGGGGCAGGATGCCATCCTGCGCGCCGGTTGCCAACCGGCGCTGGCCGGTCTTCGTCTAAAACTCGCGTCGGCGACGCGCCGCTGCAGGTGAGCACCCTAACCCACAATCCCCTACTCACTCCTCACCTCAACCGAACGCGCATGCGCCTCCAAGCCTTCAGCTCTCGCCAGAGTCGTAACCGAAGCACGCAGTCCCGCCAGCGCCCGCGGCTGCAATTCCTGCACCGAAATCACCTTTACAAAATCGGCCGAAGATAATCCTCCCCGTAGCCGCGCCGCCCCTGCGGTCGGCAGCACGTGATTCGGACCGGAAGCGTAATCTCCGGCAGCCTCCGGGCTCATTGGCCCCAAAAACACCGACCCCGCATTTTGAACCGAGTCCAGGAGAGACGCGTCATGCAGAGCCAAGTGTTCCGGGGCAAGCGCGTTCGAAAACTCCATGGCGCGCTCAAGGTCATCGACGATGACGATCGCGCCGTTGTTTTCAATAGACGGACGCGCCACCGCCGCCGTCGGCAGCGTTCCGAGTTGCCGTTCCAATTCCTCGGCGACTTCGCCGGCGAGCGGACGCGATGTGGTCAGTAGGATCGCCGAAGCATCCACGTCATGCTCGGCCTGCGCCAGCATGTCAGCGGCGATCCATTTCGGATTGCCCTCGGCGGCAATAATTACGATTTCGGTCGGTCCGGCGACAAAATCGATCCCGGTCTCGCCCGCGATCAGCTTCTTCGCCGCCGCGACATAGATATTTCCTGGCCCGACGATCCGGTCCACCCGAGGCACGGTTTCGGTCCCGAACGCAAGCGCCGCGATGGCCTGCGCGCCGCCCATTCGGAAAAAATGCGTCACACCGAGCCACTTCGCTAAGCCCAGAATCTCGCGGCTCGGGCGAGGGCAAGCCACGCAGGTTGTCTTCACCCCCGCAACCTCCGCCGGGATGATGTTCATCAAAAGCGTCGACGGCAGCGGATACCGCCCCGCCGGAGTGTAAGCGCCCATGGATTCCAGAGGCCGTACGATTTGCCCCAGCCGCCGGCCATCCGGATAATCTACAAACCGCTCTTCCGGCAATTGCAAACGAGCATATTCGCGGATGTTTTCCGCCGCTTGACAAACCGCTCGCTCAAAGGCGGGATCAAGGCCGCCGCCCACAGGCTCTTCCCGAACGCTACGGCCCTGAAAGCCGTCGAACTGACGAGCATATTCGAGCAAAGCCGCGTCGCCACGCCGCCGCACGTCGTCGAGAATCGGCGCCACGACCCGCTCGGCTTCTTCCAGGCGCTGAGCCTTGCGGGCAAGCAGCGGCGCAGCATCCTTGTGATCTAGTATCCGAATCATTTTGAATAGTTCACGTGCAGGACACCTCCGCTAGCAACTGAAAAGCGGGGCAGGCTTCAGCCTGCGGCGAGGCTTCAGCCCGCCATGCCTGATTGGCGGACTCAAGTCCGCCGCAGGCTGAAGCCCGGCTGAAGCCTGCCCCACTTTCATGCTCTTTGTGCACCGCAGCCGCATGCCCACTCAAAGCCGCGGATCTACGCATTCGGCAATGAGGATGCGGGTATAATGCGGCAAAATTTCAAAATAAGGCAGATCTTCGTGCTCATGCAAATCATTACATTACGATCTTGTTAAGCGGATACTCCACAATCCCCTGCGCCCCCGCCTCCTTCAATCGCGGAATAATCGACCGCACGGTAGACTCATCCAGGATCGTGTTCACCGCCAGCCAGTTTCCGTCGCTCAGGGGAGAAATGGTCGGCTTTTTCAATGCGGGCAACACTGCCAGAACCGCCTCGAGCTGTGGCTTCTCTACGTTCAGCATTAACCCAACCTTGCCGAGCGCATTGATCGCGCCCTCAAGCAACATGGTGATGTCTTCCAGTTTGCGCCGCTTCCACGCGTCCCGCCACGACTCGACGTTGGCGATCAATTGCGTGTTGGATTCCAGAACCGTCTCGACGATTCGCAGCTTGTTCGCGCGCAGCGAAGACCCGGTCTCTGTCACTTCGACAATGGCATCGGCCAGCACGGGAGGCTTGACTTCGGTTGCTCCCCAACTGAATTCGACTTTCGCATTCACTCCATTCGACGCCAGATACCGGCGTGTCGCCGAAACCAGTTCCGTCGCGATCACCTTTCCTTCCAGATCCCTTACGGATTGAAACCGCGATGCCTCCGGAACCGCAAGCACCCAACGCACTTTGCCGAAGCTCTGCTTGGCATAGATGAGGTCAGCGACGGTTTGAACCCTCGCCTCGCTCTCCTCAACCCAATCGCGGCCCGTTAAGCCGGCGTCCAGGACGCCATCTTCCACATATCGCGCCATCTCTTGCGCGCGAATCAGCATGCACTCGATCTCAGGATCGTCGATGCCGGGGAAATAGGAGCGGCTGGAAATGCTTATCTGAAACCCCGCGCGGCGGAAGAGATCGACGGTGGCATTTTCGAGGCTGCCCTTGGGAATGCCCAGTTTAAGCTTCATCGCTTAATTTCCGTAAACCGCCGCGGGATCGTATGCGCGCGGTTCATTCGTCTTCCACTCGCCCTCATCGTACTTGCGGAAGAAACAGCTTTGATAGCCTTCGTGGCACACGCCCGGACCGATCGCGTCCACCTTTAACAAAACCGCGTCGCTATCGCAATCCGTTGCGATCTCTTTCACCATCAGCTTGTGCCCGGACGTCTCGCCCTTCAGCCACAGCTTGTTTCGCGAGCGGCTGTAAAATACCGCGCATCCGCTTTCAAGCGTCTTTCGAAAGGCTTCCTCATTCATGAAGCCGACCATAAGCACCCGGCCGGAGGAGGCATCTTGAATCACCGCGGGCAACAATCCATCGAGTTTGCTGAAATCCAGTTGCATAATTTCCCAATAAAAAAGCCCACCGTTTCCGGCGGGCTCGCTTTCGTCTATTCCGGTTTGGCAGTTAGCCGTGAGCCCGTCGCGTGAAGTGCCCGTGATGGGGATGATGGCGATGGGTGCTCGCGGCGAACATGAATTTAAACTATATCACACTTTCGGCATAGGCAAACAAAAAATCTACACGACATTCGCCTTCAGCGGAGCGATCTCGCCCCATAGCCGGCGCAGAATATCCCGGCTGTATCGAAGATATTCCCGGTCCGGAGAAAACACCTCGAGAGTGATAGTGCCGTCGTACCCGCAGGTTTTCAATTCCCGTATAGCCGCTCGCACATCCACGTTTCCGCAGCCCAGGCCCAAGTGCAAATCTGCGCTCCCTCCGCGATTGTCGTGCAGGTGCACATGGCGGACCCGGTCGCCGTAGGCGTTTAGAATCGGCTGCGTCATATTGTGAGGCACTAACAAATTTGCGTGGCCGATGTCCAGATGCAGCCCCAGTTCCGGAATCGGATCCAGCAGCTCGCCGAGCTGCTGGGCGGTGTTGAACTCCCCGGGAAGATTCTCGATCATCAATCCCACGCCGCATTTCCGCGCGGGTTCCATCAGCTCCGTGATGGAAACGATGTTGCGTTGCACAAAATAGCTGCGCGGGTGCATGGGCGTGTTGTGATCGGGGTGGAGATTCATCCAGTGAGCCCCTACTTCGGCGAACACTTCCAGGCAAAGTTTCAGCTCCCCGAGCGCGGCTTCGCGAATACTTTCAAAGGCGCTCGCGAACGGCAAATAAAACGCCGTATGGCCCACCACCTTAAGTCCGTGTTTCTCGATTTCGTTCCGGAGTTGCGCCGGGTTCACTTTGCAGGCTGCCGCCGCGGGGGGCTCCAGTGTCAGGTCGATAAAATCCAACCCCATCTCGGCCATCCAGCGAATCTCGGAAATCACCTCCGCCGCCGGGTGATTCATCGCTCCTACGAGCATCGCTGCTCCCGGGATAAAGAGGTCAGCCAGTTCCGGGAGTCGAGCAGCGCCGCCCTCTGGCGAGTCAGTTCGATTCCATCCCGCCGCCGGATATTATGAAGGCGCATTTCCCGCTGGAGCCACTCCGGAAAACGACCCGCCGTCTCGGGACACAGCCAGGCGTAGATTTGCAGCAATGCAAACAGTAGCGGCGTATCGTCCCCCACCCTCGAAACCAAGCGGCGCCAGTCGATCTGATCCGCGGTCATATCGATAATATTCAGGATGTCCGGCCAATCGGAGCGGTCCCGTTGGAGTACATAAATCTTACTCCAGATCAACTCCTCCAGCGGCATCAGGCGGGCGGTTTGGCCGGCGATTTGAATCTCCTGCCCATGCGTCAGCCATTCATCATCCACCTGCGTCCGCCGGTTCGCCATTTGCCAGATCACATCCACAATGACATCGTCGCTCGACGCGCGATAAATCCAGCCACGGTCGTAAGGGAGCTGGTCGTAGTAGTCCCTCAAACCAATCTGTTTGACGACATCGATCATGGCGGGCGCATGTTCCGGCTTGATATATAAATCGAGGTCTTTGATCGGTCGAACGATTTTGCAGTAGAGCGCTAAGGCCGCCGAGCCGCCGACCGCGAATGGTATTCGCCGCGAAGTCGCTTCTTCAAGGACCCCCCGGTAAGTCTTGAGCTGGGTTTCGGTGCATTGACTGAAACATGATTCGGTGGCCACGCGCGTTACGATTTCCTCTACAACCATGAAGCCCGGCGTTTGTGCAACGTTTCGCCTGAAGTTATGAGCGAGCGCGGTTTACACTGAGAGCGGATGAACGCCGCAGCGGGCCTGGCATCGCGATTCGCAGAGTTGTTCGGCGGCGCGCCCCGAATTTTCCGCGCTCCCGGCCGCGTAAACCTGATTGGCGAGCACACCGATTATAACGATGGATTCGTCATGCCGGCGGCGATTCAGGTTGCCACCCACGTTGCGATCGCGCCGGCGCAATCGCGACGCCTCACGCTGCGCTCCGAAAATCTCGGCGAGACGGTCGCCTTCGAGTTGGACGAACCCGGCCCGCGGCCCAGGGGCGACTGGAGCGATTACGTCCGGGGAGTCGCGATAACCATTGGACGCTCAGGGCGCCCCATCTCCGGCGCGAACCTTCTCATCCACGGCAACATACCGCTCGGCGCGGGACTGAGTTCGTCGGCTTCGCTCGAGGTGGCCGTGGCGGTCGCCTTGCTGGCGGACTCCGGAGTAACGATGGATCCGACGCAAGTCGCCCTGCTGTGCCAGCGCGCAGAGGACGAATTTGTAGGCGCGCGCTGCGGTATTATGGACCAGTTCACTGCCTGCAACGCCCGTGCGAATCACGCGCTGATGCTGGATTGCCGGTCCCTGGACGCAGCGCATTTTGAAATTCCCCGCGATCTCCGCTTGGCCGTTTGTAACACGATGGTCAAGCATGAGCTCGCCTCCGGGGAATACAACCGCAGGCGCCAGCAATGCGAGGAGGGCGTCCGCGTGCTGTCGGAGTTCATCCCGGGCATTCGCGCTCTGCGGGACATCACGATGGAGCAGCTACAAGAATTCGGCTCCACCCTCCACCCCACAATCCTGCGCCGGTGCCGCCATGTCGTTAGCGAGAACGCGCGCGTGCAGGCCGCCGCGCAAGCGCTTTCCCGAGGCGACCTGGAGGAGTTCGGCGAGCTTATGCGATGTTCTCACCTCAGCTTGCGCGACGACTACGAAGTAAGCTGCCCGGAGTTGGACGTTATGGTCGAGCTCGCTTTGGGTCTGGAAGGCGTCTATGGTTCGCGAATGACGGGAGGAGGTTTCGGAGGTTGCACCATTTCGCTGGTCAAGGCTGAATGGGTGGACAGCTTTTCGCGAGCCATGGCGCAAGGATACGAGAAGCAAACGGGAATGCGGCCCGAGATCTATATTTGTTCGGCGGCCGATGGGGCGTCCGAGGAGTTGTTTTAAATGGACGATTGGCTGCAGCGCCCGCATCGCCGCTTGAATCCGCTGACGGGCGAATGGGTGCTGGTTTCTCCGCAACGCGCAACCCGGCCTTGGCAAGGGCTGGTTGAGGCTCCGGCCCAGGAACAAGCTCTTCCGTATGACCCGACCTGCTACCTGTGCCCGGGAAATGCGCGCGCGGGCGGCATGCGGAACCCCGCCTATAATTCGACATTTGTTTTCGATAACGATTTCCCCGCGCTCGTCCCACAAGGCCCCGAACGCGCGCGCGACGAACAAGGTCTTTTTGTCGCGCAAGCCGAGCGGGGCATCTGCCGCGTCGTCTGTTTTTCGCCGCGTCACGATCTTACCGTGTCGCAAATGGATGAACCCGCCCTCGAGTGCGTGGTCGAGACGTGGCGGCAGCAGGCAAGCGATCTGGAACAAATGGACTGGATCCGCTACGTTCAGATTTTCGAGAACCGTGGCGCCCTGATGGGCGCGAGTAATCCCCATCCCCATTGTCAGATTTGGGCCAGCGAGCACATCCCCAACGAAATCGCAAAAGAACTCGAAGGCCAGCAGCGCTATCTCCGCGAAAAAGGTGCCTGCCTGCTGTGCGCTTACTCAAGCGCCGAGCGCGGCCGTGATAGGATCGTATGCTCGAACAGCTCGTTTACAGCCTTGGTCCCTTTTTGGGCCATATGGCCGTTTGAAATTCTGATCGTTTCTACGCGCCACATGTCCAGCCTCCAGGAATTAAGCGGCGTGGAGCGCAACCATTTGGCGGCGCTGCTCCGCGCCGTAACGCGCCAATACGATGCTCTGTTTGCGGCGCCATTCCCATACAGCATGGGATTCCATCCCGCCCCCGCGCGCCATTCCCGCGATGCGGCTTGGCATTTCCATGCTCATTTCTATCCTCCTCTGTTGCGCTCGGCTACCATCCGGAAATTTATGGTCGGCTATGAGCTGCTCGCGAATCCTCAGCGGGATGTAACGCCCGAGGTGGCGGCCGAGCTTCTACGCAGCGCTCGCGCATAACCGCGCATCCGCCCTGCGCCCCTTCCCCTCAACATCGGTGAGCCTGCCGCGACAAAGCCGCGCGAAATTGTTGCGGATTCGCGCTGGACGATGAATTGCAATCTACAAAGTAGCCAAGGGAAGCGAAACCCGCATCCACTAAGCTCGGTTCGGCTTGTTCGTTATTCATGAGATCCTTAGCGATTCGCCAGTTCCGCCAAACCGCTGCACTTAAACATGTGCGCGTAAATTTCACTGGGCAATCCGCGCAGTGGTGCATTTACGGCATGTTGGCGGCATGGCGACAAAAACTGGATCGTGGCGTTTCCGAGGCGCAGGTTATGTCGCCCGAAACAACGAATGTAGCCGGACATCTTCGAGAAAGAGGCCGCACCCGACGGCCTCGAAAGTTTTCCAAGGCGGCACAGGTGACGAACACTCCAATTTTCGCCAGTTTCCTTCAAGCCGGATTCGAATGCTCCACACACAAGCTGAAAAACGGAAAGCGGCTGGATCTGGTCGCGTCAACGCAGCACGACCGTTTCGTCGATCTGGACTACTCGCGCCTGCGTGACTTCGGCATACAGACGGTGCGCGAAGGCTTGCGATGGCACCTCATTGAGCGCGAGCGCGGCCGTTACGACTTCTCTTCCGCACTGACAATTCTGCGCGCCGCGCAGAGGCATGGAATCGAGATCATCTGGGACGTTTTTCACTTCGGCTGGCCGGATTTCCTGGATATCTTCAGCGCGGAGTGGGCGAATGCCTTAACCGATTTAGCGGGCGAATTCGGTCGTCTCCTCCGCGCGGAATCATCCGGAAAGCGGTTTGTGGCGGCGGTCAATGAAATTTCTTTCGTGGCGTGGGGGGGCGGCGACGACGCGTTCATTAATCCGTTCTGCAAAGGCCGCGGCCATGAGCTAAAGCGGCAACTTGTGCGCTCATCGGTCCGCGCGAGCCGCGCTCTACGGAGCGAATTGCCCGATGTTCAACTGGTTTCGCCCGAGCCCGTGATTCATATTGTCGGCGATCCCGCGCGGCCTGACGACGTCCGCTCCGCCGAAGCGTATCGCACCTCGATGTTTGAAGCATGGGACATGCTCACAGGCAGGCTGCATCCGGAACTGGGCGGCGATGAATCGATCCTCGACATCATCGGCGTGAATTTCTACGACCGCAATCAGTGGTGGAATTTTGGCCAGACCATTCATCGCGGCGAACCGGAATACAGGCCGTTCCGCGAAATTTTGCGCGAAGTATACTGCCGTTATCGCCGGCCGCTGTTTGTCGCCGAAACGGGCACCGAGAACGCAGACAGGCCGGATTGGTTTGCCTACGTCTGGGATGAAGTCCAAGCGGCAATTGCGGCTGGTATTCCGGTACACGGTGTGTGCCTTTATCCGATCCTCAATCATCCCGGATGGGAAGACGACAGGCATTGCTACAACGGCTTGTGGGACTACGCAGAGCCGGACGGCAACAGAAAAGTTTACGACCCATTGGCCGAAGAAATCCGAAGACGAACCTCTAAAGAAAGAAGTATTTGCTATGAATCCAAACTACGATCAACCTGACCTGTTGTGCTTGTCCCATCTGCGCTGGGAATTCGTGTTTCAACGGCCGCAGCATTTAATGAGCCGCTTCGCGCGCCGGCAGCGCGTGCATTTTGTCGAGGAGGCGATTTTTGAACCTGGAGAAGCTATCAAATTACACGTTCGCGCCTGCCCGCGTACTGGGGTTGAAGTGATTACTCCGCATCTGCCGGAACGGTTCAGTACGGCGCACCATGCCATCGCCTGTGAATTGTTAACCGCGCATCTCGATAAGCAGGGCGTGCGGAACCCAGTCGTTTGGTTTTACACGCCAATGGCGCTGGAATATTTCCCCGGCAACATCACCCCCGCGCTCGTGGTGTATGACTGCATGGATGAGCTCTCTCTGTTTAAAAACGCGCCCGCCAACCTTCAGAAGAACGAGAAAAGGCTGATGCGCATCGCGGACCTGGTCTTCACCGGTGGTATTAGCCTGTTTGAGCACAAGCGCACGCATCATCCCCGCGTGCATCCCTTTCCGAGCGGCGTGGACGTGCAACATTTCGCGCAGGCGCGCGCCCGCCAGGAAGATTATGAGGAACACGTCGGCATGCCGCGTCCGCGGATCGGATATGCGGGCGTAATCGATGAGCGGATCGATTTGGATCTGATCCGGGGAGCCGCGGAGCTGCGGCCGGAATGGCGCTTCGTTATGCTCGGGCCGGTAGTCAAAATAGATCCCGCTTCCCTGCCGCAGCGCCCCAATATTCACTGGCTCGGAATGAAGGACTACCGCGACCTTCCATCGTATTTCGCCGGGTGGGATGTGGCGATGATGCCCTTCGCGCTCAATGATGCCACGCGGTTCATCAGTCCCACCAAAACGCCTGAATACCTTGCCGCGGGCCTGCCGGTTGTCTCTACCGCAATCCGTGATGTCGTCCGGCCCTACGGGGAGCTAGGCCTCGCGCGTATCGTCAGCGACCCACAACAATTCGTTACAGCCGCGGAGCACTCAATGCAGTTTGGAATGTCGCTAAAGTGGCGCGAGCGCGCCGATGCATTCCTTCAAACGCTTTCGTGGGATTCCGTCTGGCAAGATATGAATCGCCTGATCTATCAACAGCTCGAAGGTCGCGATGCCGAGAGCGAACTGGCTCCCCTAGCCTCCGTCACGGAGGTCGCGCGTGTTTGATTATGTAATCGTAGGAGCGGGTTTTGCAGGATCCGTAGTAGCCGCGCAGATGGCGCGGAATTTTGACCGCAAAGTCTTACTCATCGACCGCCGGAACCATATTGGCGGAAATGCGTACGATCACTATGACCACGCCGGTGTATTAGTCCACAAATACGGTCCGCATATTTTTCACACCAATTCGCGCGACGTTTTTGAGTATCTGTCCAAGTTCACCGAATGGCGGCCGTATGAGCACCGGGTTCTGGCGAAAGTCGGCGACAAACTCGTTCCGGTGCCCATCAATCTCGATACTGTCAACCGTCTCTACTCTCTGAATCTAACC
Organism: Bryobacterales bacterium; assembly: GCA_019261985.1. Taxonomy (GTDB): domain Bacteria; phylum Acidobacteriota; class Terriglobia; order Bryobacterales; family Bryobacteraceae; genus Palsa-187. The sequence goes on from JAFAQY010000018.1 coordinate 110,513, forward strand.
GTCGAGGGACTCGAAAAGTACCTCGAATCGGTGGCAGAAAAACCCGCGGCGATTCGCACGTCGGAAGATGTCGTGGTGAGCCGCGTGGGTCGCGATCTATACGAAAAGATGTTTCGCGGCTATACCCGCAAACAGTGGGGCCTCGATCCCTCGGAGCTTGATGCGTCGGTTACCGCGCGCATCCCTGTCCGCACCAACCGGGACGACCGCTACTTCACCGATACCTACCAGGTAATGCCCAAGCACGGCTATACGCGGTTGTTCGAAAATATGCTCGATCACAAGAACATCGGGATTGTTTTGAACACTTGTTACCGCGACGTGATTCGCTCCGTGCCTCACCGCCAGCTTGTATATACAGGTCCTATCGATGAGTTCTTCGATTACCGCTACGGAAAGCTTCCGTACCGCTCATTAGAGTTCAAACACGAAACCCACGATGTTCCTCAGCTCCAGCCCGTGGCAGTGATCAATTACCCCAACGACCACGCTTACACGCGTGTAACCGAGTTCAAGCATTTAACCGGGCAGGCGCATCATCGTACCAGCGTGGTCTACGAGTTTCCATGCAATAACCTCGAGCCATACTATCCGGTGCCGCGCCCGGAAAACGCTGCGTTGTATAAAAAATATGAAGCGCTCGCGGCCACGCGTCCGGATGTACACTTTGTAGGCCGGCTCGCGACCTATAAGTACTACAACATGGATCAGGTAGTCGCGCAGGCCCTAACATTATGTGCGAAGCTCTCGGGAGCCACGCGCGGCGAATTGGTCCGCAAGCCCCCCGCTGTGGGGCAGGTTGCCAAACCTGCGGCGGGTTGCTAACCCGCCTTTCGACGGCGGGTTGCTATCACATCAATAGCGAATTGATCTCGCGGATCCGTTGAACGTCGAATTTCGGGCGACGGTCGTAAGTCATCAAGCCATTCACTTCCTGCTCGACGTCATAGAGTTGGGTATAGCATATCCCCGCGATTTTGCCGATCTTTGCCACGGCTTGATACAGGCCCCGCATTCGTTCCAGCGCCGCCTCCGCGGTGGCTTCGACGCCTGAGTAGCCCCAGGCGTTTTCGGGTACTTTGGCGCGATCTTCATCCGCGACGTAGCCGATTCCTCCGAATTCGGAAAGGAAGATGGGCGAATTGTTATACTTCTGCCCCGGCGCCAAATACAGGTTGCCGTGCAGCGGAAGCGGCAGTCCCTCGGTGGCAATGTTTTGATAGCGGCGAAAGAATTCCTTGCCGGAGCGGGTGTAGTCGTGGATTGCGAACAGGTCGGTGGCTTCCGTGTGTTCCCAACCGTCGTTATCGATCACCAGCCGTGTATCGTCCAGCGATTTTGTCAAGTAGTACAACGCCCGTAGGTGCGCCTGCTGTTTGGGATCGGTGAGATTCGGAACACCCCAACTTTCGTTCACCGGAACCCAGATAACGATAGACGGGTGGTTGTAATCGCGCTTGAGGACTTCGATCCATTCGCGCGTCATCCGCTCAACAGCGTCTTCGTTGAACAGATAGGCGTTCGCCATTTCCGCTGAGACCAGCAAGCCCATGCGGTCCGCCCAATAGAGATACCGCGGATCTTCGACCTTTTGGTGCTTGCGAACGCCATTAAAGCCAAATTCTTTCGTGCGGCGGATGTCCTGAATAATGGCTTCATCCGAGGGCGGGGTGAGATTCGACTCGGGCCAGTACCCCTGGTCCAACACCGTCTTCAGATAGATGGGCGCGCCGTTTAGAAGCACCTTGCCGCCCTGCGCGGAAATGCAGCGGAAACCAAGATAGCTGTCCACGCCGTCGATGAATCCCCCCGGACCGTGCAACTCGATGCGGACATCGTACAGGTTGGGGCTGTCGGGCGACCACAGCTTCGGATGGCCTACGCGAACCGCGATGGAAGCTCGCGGTCCTTCCGCCAGGCTCATCCCGGTTGCGCACGTTATGCCATCGCGATGAACTTTCACCGTGACGAATTGAGAAGGCGCGCCGTTTACGATCTTTACCGAAAACCCCACGGTGCCGTCTTGATGGGGCGTAATGCGCACGCTCTCCAGGTGCGATTCGGCCACCGGTTCCAGCCAGACTGTTTGCCAAATGCCGGTGGTGCGGGCATAGAAGATACTGACCGGCTCTTCCTCCCAATGCTGTTTTCCGCGCGGGATATAGCGATCGGTGGGAGGGTCTTCCGCGCGCACGATTACGACGTTTTCTCCCTCGCGCATCGCGCCTGTGATGTCGGCGTGAAAAGGCGTGTGTCCGCCTTCATGCCACGCCACGGGAATACTGTTTACCCACACGGTCGCTTTGTAATCGACAGCGCCGAAATGCAGCAGCACTCGCTTGCCCGCCCAAGCAGCCGGGACTCGGAAAGCGCGCCGGTACCAGACACAGTGATGAAACGAGCGGTCGCCGATCCCGCTCAGTTTCGACTCGATAGAGAACGGCACGACGATGCGGCCGGAGAACCCGGTCGAGGAGAACCATGATTGTTCCAGGCCGACGTTACCCTCATCCAGGGTGAATTCCCAGACGCCGTTCAGGTTGAGCCAGTCTTCGCGCACAAATTGCGGGCGAGGATACTCAGGACGCGGAATTGACTCGAGTTCGTAGACTGGCTGCGCTGATGTTTGCGGTTCGATTATGTTAAGGGATGCGAGTGACACAGGGACAACTTCCGGACGGTGTGATCTAACTTCTGCCTTTGAGGGAAGAATACCACAGAACTCGCCAGGTTCAACGCGCGTAAAAATTAAAAGATATTCTAAATACCCAGGAGGTTCTCACGGTGCGAAAACGGTCCTCGTGGTTCGCATGCATTGTTGTGGTTTCGGTGCCCCTGTGTGCGCAAATCGGTCCTCCGCCTTCCCAGGGCGCATCGAAGCCCACGCCGCGGCTCGCGGATGGGCGACCGGACCTCGGCAATGCCGGCGGTTCTTGGTTTCCGCGCATTGTGGACGACATCTCCGGCAACGGAGGCGGTGAGAAGGACGAGAAAACGCGCGCGCGCCAAAAGACGTGGGTGGACAAGCGAGTTGACGTGCCATTCCAGCCCTGGGCGAAAGAACTCTACGAAAAGCGCGACGCAAATCTTTCAAAGGAAGACCCCGAGGGCAAGTGCCTGCCTCCGGGTATTCCACGCATGATGAACACTCCCTTCCCAATGCAGATGTACCAGCTCCCTGACCGTATTCTCCAGGTGTATGAAGGCGGCGCGCACATGTGGCGCGTGATTTACATGGACGGCCGCGCGCATCCGAAAGGCGAACAGTTGAATCCGACGTATTTAGGGCACGCGGTCGGCCACTGGGACGGCGACACGCTCGTGGTGGATGTCGTTGGGTTCAACGACCGCACTTGGCTCGACGCCGCCGGCCATCCGCATACCGAGCAATTGCACGTCATCGAGCGCTACACGCGTATCAACCAAGACGTGCTGCACTACGAAGCGACCATCGACGACCCCGGCGCCTACACTGCGCCCTGGACCGTCGGCTGGCAGGTCGCGTGGCAAGCGGGGATGGAGCCGCTGGAGTACGTCTGCCAGGAGAACAACGCCGACCTCAATCACTTGATCGGGCTGAAGCCGGGAGAAAAGCACCCATAGGCTAAGATAGCCTCAGATGAAGCTAACCGCCATTTATATGAAGGTGCCTGAGGGCTATGTAGCGTTCGTGGAGGAACTGCCTGGGGCAAATTCTCAGGGCACAACTCTTCAAGAAGCCCGCAAGAACCTGGTTGAAGCTGTCGCTTTAGTCCTGGAAGCTAACCGAACGCTAGCGGAAGAATCTCTAGTGGGAGTTGCCGTGATCCGTGAGGACTTCATACTTCCGGCAGCATGAAGCGAGTCGATCATCCGCCACCTGGAACGGCACGGGTGTGAGTTTCCTTCGCGAAGGGCACAACCACACGGTCTATATTAGTCGCGCCGACCGTAAGTCCTCGTCGGTTCCGCGCCATCGCGAGGTAAACGATTTTCTGGCGCGAAAGATTTGCACTGATTTGCAGATTCCCAAGCCATGAGTAATTGCGATTAATACGGGCATGGCACAGGTCGTCACGTTTCCCGAATCGATCTCCGGTTCGGCGATTTGGGATCCAGGGCCGGAGAAATTATCCGACGACGAATATTGGGCTTTCTGCGAAGCCAATCGGGATCTTCACATTGAGCGGACCGCCAAAGGAGAGATCGTCATAATACCGCCTGCGGGAGGCGAATGGGGGTATCGAGGAGCCGAAATTATAGGTGAGTTGAGAAACTGGGCACGTCGAGATGGACGCGGAAGGACGTTTGATTCCTCGGTGCAGTTCTTCCTCCCGGACGGCTCTGGCCTATCGCCGGATGCAGCCTGGGTCTCGAACGAATCCCTCCAACGGCTGACCAAACAAGAACGCACGAAATACTTGCGGCTTACGCCCGAGTTTGTGATCGAAGTTCTCTCCTCGACGGATAGTCTCAAGCAGGCCAAAGCAAAAATGGATCAATGGATCGCGAACGGTGTTGAGCTCGGCTGGCTGATCGACGGCGATGCTGAAACTGTTTACGTCTATCGAAAAGGCCACCGTTCCATAGCGCGCCAACACATTCAAGAGGTCGCGGGCGAAGGCCCCGTTGCTGGATTTGTTCTCGATCTTCATCCTATTTGGGCAGGACTCTGACGCTAATTCTCGTCCGGCGCCGGACCTCGGCCGCCTCGTCCACCTCCACGGCCGCCGCGACCTCCGCCGCCGGGAGTAGGCAACGCAAGCCCGACCAGTTCCGCTCCGCCGCCTTGCTGGCCGCCCACAACGGCGACGATGAACTGCCGTCCGTTCAGTAAATACGTCATCGTGCCGCCGGTGAGCTGCGCGCCGAAGTTCATCGAATGAATCTGCCGGCCGGTTTTCTTATCGATCACGCGAAGAGTATCGCTGCCTTCGAATAGCAGTGTTTTTGTCACAAGAATGGGCGAGCGTTGCCCGCCTCCCCAATTGCTCGCGTCAATACTGGACGATTTAAGAGCCGGGTTATTCACGATCGTATCGGCGGGCTTGCCGTTGGGAACCATCCACACGTGCTCGCCGGTATTAAGATTGATCGCGGTAATGCGGCCGTACGGACCTTTAATCAGCGGCAAGCCCATAACGGTTGGGCCACCCAGTCCTCCGGATGCGATGTATGGCATCTCCGAACGGCTTCCACCCGGTTGTAGTCCCGAGATGTAAGGCGTAGTTACGGAGGGCACATAAAGAATCCCTGTCTCAGCATCGACCGAGCCGCCCATCCAGTTGGCTCCGCCGCCCGCGCCCGGAAGCTGAATCGTACCGAGCTTGCCGCCGTCGTCCTTCACGATCGGAGGCGTGTAGATCGGACCCAGCACGTATTGTGACGCGACCTTCAACGCTTCGGCTTTGATCTCCGGCGTGTAATCCGCGAGATCCGCCTCGGTCACGCCCTGGCGATCGAACGGCGCGGGCTTCGTTGGGAAAGGTTGCGTCGGTGAATACCACTCGCCTGGGACCTTACCTTGCGGAACCGGCCGCTCCTCTATGGGGAACACCGGCTGACCGTTCGTGCGGTCGAAGACAAAAGTAAATGCCGATTTATTCACCACCGCGACAGCCTTAATCTTTCTTCCGTTAACGGTTAAATCCGTCAGGATTGGCGCGGCGGGAATATCGTAATCCCACATCTCATGGTGAATAAGCTGGTAATGCCAGATGCGCTTACCGGTTTTGGCGTCGAGACAAACAATGCTGTCGGAATATAAATTCGCGCCCGGACGCTGGCCTCCGTACGTATCGCCGCTCGGCGCTTCCACCGGGATGTAAACATAGCCCAGCTCTTCGTCCCCGGTCAGCGGTCCCCATGCGCCGGTGTTGCCTGTGAATTTCCACGATTCCACGCCGGTTTGAGGATCTTTGAACCACGTTTCAACGCCGGGTTCGCCCGCCTGCGGCACGGTATGGAAGGTCCACAAAAGTTTACCCGTGCGGACGTCGTAACCGCGAATGTACCCAGGAGTGTTCAGCTTTGTCGGCAGCGCTACGCCGACGCGCAGGGCCGCGCCGACGATGGCAACATCCCGAACGATGATGGGCGGCGATGTCGCGCCAATGGTGCCCTTTTCAACACTCGGCCGGTCCAGACCTTTCCAAAGATCGACGTGGGCATCGGCGCCGAAGCTCGAAATCGGAACGCCGGTTTTCGCATTCAGCGCGATCAACTGATAGCCTGGCGTGACAAACAGAATCCGGTCGTCGCCCCTGCCATCGCTCCAATAGGAAAGCCCGCGATTGTTGGCGCGCACGGCCCCGCGTTCCGCCGTATCGTCGCCGCGGTACAGCCACAGGGTTTCGCCGGTTCCCGCGTCCGCGGCCACTACGGTCCGCCCCGTCCCCGCGGTGAAGTACAACTTTCCACTAACCATCAGCGGAGTCACTTCCCACGCAGGCTGCGGCGACGGCCCCATGTTCTGTGCTTTCCAGCGCCATGCGATCTGCAAGCTGTTTACGTTATCCGCGTTGATCTGGTCGAGCGGCGAATAACGTGTACTGCCCGAATCCCCTCCGTTTACTCGCCATTCGTCGGTTGCAGGTGTGCCCTGCTGGGCAGGGGCGGGCGTCAGCGTCCATACAACTGCAGAGGCGGCGACGGCCAACGTCGCCGTGATCGTTCGATTCATAAGCTTGTTCCTACTCCCTTGAAAGCCACCTACGGCGGTTGCCAACCTGCGCGCGATTGCCAATCGCGCTGGGCGACCTGTTGCAAGCGGCGGCTTGGCGGGTTAGCAACCCGCCGCAGGATAGCATCCTGCCCCACAAAGTGTTCACTCTATTCCGTCAAGGATGGCTTGGCAGACGTACTCTTGCAATTCCCAGGTGGGCGCGAGCGTAAACGTGCGAGTGAAAGTATACGGCTTCGTGAACGCCTTCGGATCTTCAATTGTGAGATCCACGTTCAGATGGCCGAGATCGGGCCGGCGGTAGCGCTCGGTCAGGTGCATCTGCTCGCTATGCGGTTTGCCCGTGGCATCCAGCCATGTTTTGTCGTTAAAGCCGATGGTATCCACAACCAGCGAGTCGCCATCCCACTTGCCGATCGACTGCCCCGTCCAGCTCTCCGGCTCGATGTCCAGATTATGCTGGCGGCCGTCCAGGAAGAATCGGCGGTAGCTGTGCGTGTTGCCTTCCCAAAGCAACGCGATCATGTTAGATCGCTGCACAATTTTGTACGGAAGCGGGTTGATGCGAACCGCGCCATCGGGCAGGCAGAAGCGTTCGGGGTCATCTTTCTGCTTATTCGCCTTCCGCTCGTCATAGATCTTTTTCGCCCACGGCTGATAAGAAGGATCGCCAGGCAGGTTCGTGCTGGCCGGAACCCAGACACCGGACAAATCAACCTTGCCGTCCTCGGCTCGCGGAGTTGGGCCGGACGGCGGCGCCGGAGCTTTTTTCGGTTGTGGAGGAGGCACACCTTTGGATCTGTCCACCTTAGCGGTTGCGGCCGCGGCGGATCCGTCGGGAAGCGTTGCATCCAGATGGCCCGGGTCCTGATTGTTCTCGTTGCAGACGTACTCGGTCATCTCGAAATCCGGTTCGAGCGTAGTGGTGCGGTTAATGACGTATGGCCTGGTAAAGACGCCGGGATCGTCGATCGTGACCTTCATCTCCATGTTGCCGTAATCGGTGCGATGCCAGGTTTCGATCAAGTGCATTGCAGGCGTGTGGGGAGTTCCGGCGAAATCAAACCATGACTTCGTGAAAAAGCTGACCGTGTCCACCACCAGTGTGTCGCCTTCCCAATGCCCGCGCGAGTCGCCATAGAAGGTCGGCTTCAAGTCCTTGGGATGCCCGCTTCCATCCACAAAGAATTGACGGTACATGTGCGTGTTGCCTTCAAACAGGATCAACACCAGCTTGGGCGTGGCGAACAGCGACGTATGATAAGGGGCTGCGCGCGGAGGCCCGCCAGGCAAGCAGCGCGCTTCGAAATCTTCCGCGCCACCGTGCGCGCGGTGATCGGCGACGATCTTTGCCGCCCATGGTTGCATGTCGGGGGCGTCCTGTCCGCTTCCCCCAAAGCCGTTCCAGATGCCCGTCAGATCGGGGTGGCCGTCCGACAAGCGTGGGAGAGGACCCGCGGGTCCTTTGCGGGCGCCGCGTCCAAAACCTTTTTGCTTTGCTTGCGGCGGGCCACCTTGAGGAGCGAGGGGCTGGTCTTGAGGCGGCGCGGCTGTGGCGATGGTCAAGCCTACAGCGCCGGCCCCGGCTACGATGAGCCATGCGATGGGGAATTTACGCACTTGTATCTCCTACGCGGATAATGCTAACGAGGCAGAAGCCCAGCTTAAATCAATCTTGGTTGGGCGCGCGGTCGCCACCCGAGGAACCGGCAAAAACACGGCGGCCGTCCGGCAGCATCACGCTGCGGGCGTTCGCCGATTTAGAGCCATCCTTGGCCATGGAACCTTCGACTGTCACCTGGTCACCGACCTTCAAGGATTCCTTGCGCCAGCCTTGCTTCAGCAGCACGGGAATCGCTCCCAGCTCGAAGTTCCAATTGGTGACCTTGCCGTCCGCGTCTTTCACGTCGACATAGAACCGCGCGTGCGGATTCATCCATTCCATTTTCGTCACGACGCCGGTGATCTTGATGGGCTTGTTCGCGTCATACTCGGCCGCGAAGGAATGGTGCGCGAGCAGCGGAACGGCCGGGGCCAGCAGTCCGAGGCCGGCTGCTAGCGTACTGAGCTTGATCTTCATGAGGATGCCTCCATCGGGGTTTGTAGTGCTGCGTTACAGGATAACGCGTTTGCCGGTCGATGTCGATGCTCTTCCGCTCTAATGGGCACTTGGCTTGACCTCACCAGCGCGGTTGGCAACCGCGCGCAGGATGGCATCCTGCCCCACAATTGCTGTCAGATAATTTATAGAAATCACGTCGGTTGTTCGCTGGTGGGTTCGTTTGGTTCGTCGGGAGTCCAGGTGGCGTGGGCGGAGGTTAGCGGCGGGAGGAGGCCGGGGTTCGGGGGTTGGCTGACAGCGCTCTCGCGGAGTTTTATTACGTACGAGAGGGCGCGGTAGTAGCTGCGCTCGAAGGAGGATTCGTACCGGTTGACCAGGTTGAGTAGATTTGAGTTATCGCACAGATTTTTGAAGACTGTGGCGAAGCGGGCGGGTTTGGAGCCAGAGGCGTTTTCGGGTCGGGCCATTTCGAGATCGAGGCTCGCTTTTTGAACTGCCCAGGTCCGCATTTGACGCCAGTGGGCGGTGGCCATGCGTTCGACGAGTCCGGTTTCTATGGGCGTGCGGGGCTGGATTTCCGCGGTAATGGACGTGAGGAGCTGCTCGAAGAGATCCTTCGATTCGCCTTCCAGGACGACGGTTTGGGAGAGCATGCCGTGGCGGAGGGCGTTTTGGGACGCGATAGCCTTACCTTCTGGAGTAACTGGGCCTTTTGAGCGCGCGCCGTTTTGGCGGGCGGTTTCGGATTTTAGGTTGGTTGTCATACGGATTTATTGGCCGGTTGGCAACCGGCCGCAGGTTTGGCAACCTGCCCCACTTGGCAACCCTGCACTGCTACATTGGCGGATCAGACGAACCGATCATTTGGCCTGCTTCGGGATGTTATTGATGTGGAAAGACAAATTAAAAAGACAAATTTTGAACGTCATTTGTTTGGGTTGAGAGTTGAGTTGGGTTGGGATGATCGTCGATGGGCTATTCATTGGGCGTGTGGTGCACTATGGAGGACGACGGTGGGGTTGGGCAGACTACAGGACAAGCTGAAGCTTGTCCTACTGCGGTGGAGTTTGCGCGCGAGAGGCTCGGGTTTGAGCCGGATTTGCGGCAGGCGGAGGTGCTGGGTAGCGCGGCTAAACGCGGGATTCTGAACTGTACGCGGCAGTGGGGGAAATCGACGGTGGCGGCGATTAAGGCGCTGCACCGGGCGTTTTCGGCGGCCGGGAGTCTGGTAATTGTTGCTTCTCCGACAGAGAGACAGAGCGCGGAATTCTTGAGGAAAGCCAGTGAATTCGTCTTGCGGCTTGGGGTGCGGCCGCGAGGGGATGGGAAAAACTCGACGAGTTTGCTGCTGCCGAATGGGTCGCGCATTATCGGGCTGCCAGGAAGGGAAGGGACGATTCGGGGGTTTTCGGCTGTGTCGCTGCTGGTGATCGATGAGGCGGCTCGCGTGCCGGATGCGGTGTACAAGGCGTTGCGGCCGATGCTGGCGGTGGCGGATGGGGATTTGTGGATGTTGAGCACTCCCGCGGGGAAGAGCGGGTTCTTTTATGAAAACTGGGAGCACGGCGGCGGTGAATGGGAGCGGATGGCTGTGCCGGCAACGGAGTGCTCGAGGATTTCGGAGAAATTCTTGGACGAAGAGCGGAGGCAGATGGGAGAGATTTGGTTCCGGCAGGAATATATGTGCGAGTTCGTGGATAGCGGAGCGAGTATGTTTGACCGGGACATGGTCTTGCGGGCGTTTGACGATGTGGAGCCGCTCGGGATCTAAAATATTTCTCGCGAAGACGCAAAGAACGCAAAAAAAAGCATGTTTTTCATGCGGGCGCTTTGTGGGCGGTTGGGCGGGAGGCGCATGGGCTACGAGCCAGCGACCGGGGCCAGTTCGAGAAGTGGCTGTACGAGAAATGCATTAGAGTGGTGAGGTCGGGGACGATATGGAAAACAGCAGTTATCCAATGAAGGAAGGGCAAAGCATTGTCGCCGGTAGTTGACCAGGCAATCCTCGAAGAAGTCGTCCGCCGTATCGTCCAAACCGCCCACCCGCGCCGCATCCTCTTATTCGGCTCCGCCGCCCGAGGGCAGATGGGACCAAACAGCGATATCGACTTGCTGGTGCTGATGCCGGACGGAGTCCACCGAAGACACACGGCGCAAACCCTGTATAAGGCTCTTGCTGGAGTGGGCATCGCCAAGGACATCGTTGTGGTCACCGAGTCCGACGTGCGCGAATTAGGGGATGAGCCATCGCTGATTCTGTATCCCGCGCTGCGTGAAGGGCGCGAGATCTATCATGCCGCGGCATAGCGAGATTCCTGGATCGCCGCAAGAATGGCTGGTCCGTGCCAAAGGGGACCTCGCGATGGCGCGCATTGCCCTGCCCGAGGGCGCCCACTATGAGGACTTGTGTTTCCACGCCCAGCAAGCGGCGGAGAAGGCGGTCAAAGCCGTTTATCGCGCCCGCAAGCTCAAGTTCGCGTATATCCACGATATCGCCGAACTGCTGGCCGGTCTTGAGCGCGAGGGAATCCAAGTACCGCAGAGCGTTCTGGAATCGGCAGTGTTGAGCGACTTCGCTTGGCAGGCCCGGTACCCGGGTACGGCCGAGCCGGTTGACGAGGCCGAATACCGGGATGCTTTGATGGTGGCCGAGGCTACCGTGAAGTGGGCTGAGGATCTTGTAAACAGGGGAACCTCATGATCCCCGCGCGAAACGGTCGGCTGGAGTGGATTTCCTGGCAGCGGAGGAATTCCACATATAAGGCAGTCCGCGGGTGTGTATAGGCCGCCGCGCGGATTAGGAGGAGGCGTAAGCTGCGTGGATTGACTAAACTAGAGGATTCCCAAGGAGTGTACTCTTGACCGCCCCGACGATCTTTACCACGTGCACGCCCCGCCCCGATGTCTTGAGCGGCGCGACGCGCGATGAGCAGTTCATGGCCGACCTGTCGCAAGTCGTGAACGGCACCGCCCTGCCGGACTACCTCGATCCCGCCCTTTTCTTCCGAAATACTTTCCCAACGCGCGGTGTTCGTGAACTCATGAAGGCCGTTTGCCTGCGGCTTTCGGGTAAAGGCGGCGAAGTCTCGCCGATCATCCGCCTGGGCACACAGTATGGCGGCGGCAAAACCCATGGACTGATTGCCATCACTCACGCCGCGCGCGGTATGAAGGGGGTCGCCAACACGTCGGATTTCGTCGATCCGGCCCTTCTCCCGGCGGGCACAGTGCGGATCGCAGCGCTCGATGGCGAGAATACCGACCCCGCCAACGGGCGTCAGCTTGAAGCTGGTCTTCGAGCGTTCAGCTTGTGGGGTGAACTCGCCTATGAGCTCGGAGGCCGCGCCGGCTACGAACTCGTCCGCAATTCCGACGAGAAGCATATTGCACCTGGTGCGGAAGTTCTGCGTGAGCTTTTCGGCAAGCAGCCAACGCTCATCATGCTCGATGAAGTTTCCGTCTACCTTCGAAAAGTCGAGCGCGCCTTTCCCGATGCCAGCCGGCAATTCACGGCTTTCATTCATGCATTGTTCAAGGCCGTCGCCTCCACGCCGCAAGTCGCACTGGTTTACACGCTCGCTGTGGGTAAGGACGATAAAGCGCAGGATGCTTACAAGGAGGAGAATGAACGCGCCGCGGCCGCACTCGCGGAAGCCGAAAGCGTTGCGGTTCGGTCCTCGACTGCCCTTAATCCCACGGCCGAAGATGAAACCGCCGACGTACTCCGAGTTCGTCTATTCGAGAAAGTCGATCGTTCCGCGGCTCCTGGAGTACTTGAGGCTTATGCTCACGTCTGGTCTACCAACAAGGACGCACTCCCGGCGGAAGTCAGTTCGCCGGAATTCAAAGAGCAATTCGCGCGAACGTACCCGTTGCATCCGAAGCTGCTCGAAATGCTTACGGAGAAGACCGCGTCGCTCTCAACATTTCAGCGCACGCGCGGCATGCTGCGATTATTGGCCCGCACGGTTCATCTCCTGTGGCGAAACCAGCCCTCCGATGCCTACTCGATTCACATTCACCACATGGACCCGGGCTTTGAGCCGATAAGGACCGAGGTGAACGAGAAGATGGGCATGAAGCAGTACGCCAGCGCGATTAAGGCCGATGTGGCCGCGGTTGCTGCAGACGAGCCCGCACTCGCGCAGCAAATCGATGCTGCAAAATTTCCCGGCCTTTCACCGGCCGCGAGTTATGTTGCCCGTACGATCTTCTGGCACACACTCGCATACGGCGACACCGCACGCGGGATTTCGCCGGAGCAGCTTCGCCTCGCCATTTGCTCGCCGGCACTCGAGCCGGCGTTCATTGAGCAAGCGAGGACCGCTTTCCAATCCGAAGCTCTGTTTCTCGATGACCGCCCGGGTGCACCGCTCCGGTTCATGGCCGAAGCCAACCTGAACCAGGTGATCGGGCGTTATATGCGAGACGTGGACGCCGGCGAGGTACGGGCGTTCCTTCGGGACCGCATCGACAAACTCTTTAACTTACCGCGCGGCGAATTCAACGCCATTCTTTTCCCCGCGGGTCCTTACGAAGTTCCTGACGACCTCGCCGACGCTCGGCCGTTGCTTGTCGTCTTGAATTACGAAACGACAGCCGTCCCGTCCGATCTGCGGGAGCCGCCCGCGGAAATCGAGGATCTCTTCCAATACAAGGGCGCCGAGCGCAATTTGCGTGAACTGAAAAATAATCTCGTGTTCGCTGCCGCAGCACAAAATGGCATCTCGAACATGCAAACGCTCGCTCGCCGCAAACTGGCCTTGGAACAATTGCGCAAACCCTCCCATCAACAGGAGCTGGCCGACTATCAAATCCAAGAGGTGAACCGGAATTATCACGACCTCGATCTGAAGCTCGCTCAAGCGATCCTTCAGGGTTATCGGCATATCTTTTATCCCTCGGCGTCGGCGATGGCGGGAACCGCGCTTTCCCTGGGCCACACAATCCTTGAGTTGACGAACCCCGATAATCCGGGCAACGGGCAGATGCACGTCGAGCGCGTTCTATATGAACAGAAGAAACTGCTTACGGCCCGTGACGCACCCGATTCCCCCGCCTTCGTCGCCAAGGAAACAGGCCTTTCGGGGCGCGGCGAAATGTCACTTCAACAGGTCCGCCTGGAATATCGGAAAGCGCCGAAGTTATCGATCCTCCTGCACGACACGCCGCTGCTCGAGTGCATCCGGTCGGGAATTGAACAAAGCCGTTTCATTTACCGTGAGGGGACTCAGGTTTGGGGGCCGGGCGATCCACGGCCCGCGATTCAGATTTCCGACAACACGTTTCTCCACACGACAGAGGATGCCAAGTCGAAAAAGATCTGGCCGCGTGCAGAGCCGCTGCGCCTGAGTTTTCTGGCGCATCCAACGACGATCGGCAAGGGCGGCTCTGCGGAAATTGCAGTTTCGGTGAGCGGCGGCGTCCTGCCATACACGTACACCTCGAGCGATCCTCGCTTGAATGCATCGGCGACAAATGAAACACAGCGTTCCGCTAAAGTGGCGCCCGAGGCGACGACAACGTACCAAATTGAAGTGACCGACAGCCGCGGCGCCCGCCAGCAAGCTACCGCGATGGTTGCGGTGCGAGAAGGCGGCGCAATCACTCCCGTGATCATAGAGCCACCCCCGCCTCCCAAGCCGCCCGCCGCTTACACGGCGCAAGGTCCACTTGCCATTGCATTGAGCGAACTGTGGGACAAAGCCCGTAAAGAGAAATGCGCGACGATCCAGAGCCTCACAATCCGAATGTTCGACGCGGGCGCAGTTTGGAAGGTCCACCAGGCCATGGCCACGGTCAGCGGCGCGAAAGTCTCGGCGCAGCTCGAAGCCATGCTTGCCGCCGACGGTATCGAAGAATTAAAGGTATCCTACGTCGGTACCGTGGACAAAGCTAACGCGACCAAAGGGTTTCTCGACACACAACTCCGCGCGGCGAAGGAATCGGATTTCACGGCCAGCTATTCGCTCGAATTTAATCCGCCGCTGGCGCTCTCTGGTGAAGCGCCTGAACGGTTCGCCAAAGACATCACTCGCTACGGCGGCGGGGAGGCGTTCGTGGAAGCTCAGGCCGGGCCAGCCGCCACTCAACAAGAAGCAAAAGCCCAGGAGGCCCAATGAGAGGATCTGTCGCAATGGCTTACGCACCGAAGCCTGTTTATGACCTGCGGTTGCGCGTGCATTCGTCCATGAACTGGACTCTGTCGATTTACCAGTTGCCCTCACCTGCTACGCCTCGCCTGAAGGAGCCGGAGCACGTTGGTACGTTGAGCGGAGCAGCGCTTCGCCTGGTGGAAATGCGCGTGTTGAAGCGCCTCATGCGAGAGCGGATTCAGCTCGGCGCCCTAAAGCCCGGAAAGATGCGCACGTGGCTCCTGGACGAGGAAGCCGCGCTGCACCTGGGCCTTCTGTTTCGCGTACTGGCGCCCATGCGGAGCGCAGATCGCGTTCGGGAGGTCGCTGAGGGCGTGGAAGCTATGGGGCGTGAAGAAGCCGGTTACTGGATGAGCATGGCGATGCATCGATCCCATCCACGGCGCGTGCTGGCGGCGCTTAGAATGCTGCTGTCATCCCGATAGCGAGAATCTAATGACAGAACGCCGTCTGATTGAGGATTGGCTGCCCATCGCAGCCCTCAGCGAAGAGTGTATTCGGGAACGTCGTTCAATGACGGCGTTACCGCCAACATATTATCTGCACGTGTGGTTCGCGCGCCGGCCGCTCGTAGCAAGTCGCGCAGCGATTCTCGGGAGCCTGGTGGGAGCAGGCGCTGACCGGGACAGGTTTCTTTGGACGCTCGGCATTCACGGAGATCCTGTGAAAGCACGTGTTCGAATTGCTCAAGCAACTGCCGAAGGCGAGCGCCTCGGCAAAGACGCATACGGCTATGCCCGAGCGTTTACTTACACCCCGAATGGCAGCGACCTGAAACCCGCGGAAGGCACGACCGTTCTCGATCCAACGGCCGGAGGTGGCAGCATTCCTTTCGAAGCCGCGCGCCTCACGTGCAACGCAATTTGCAGCGATCTTAATTCCGTAGCGGCATTGATACTGAAAGCGACGGCAGAGTTGCCTTCACGCCTCGGCGAGAAGTTGCTTAAGCGGTACAGGGAACTTGCGCGGCTATTCGTACAGCGTGTATGCGAACAGCTTGTGCACCTCTATCCCGAGGAACCAGATGCCTTGATCTGCGATGGTTACCTCTGGGCGCGCACGGTCAGCTGCCCATATTGCGGTGGCTTGGTGCCACTTTCTCCTAACTGGAGGCTGAACGGAGAGGGGGCGGGGGTACGGTTGGTCGCGGACGGCAAGCAGATGCGTTTTGAAATTGTCTATAAGGCCAGCGAGCACTCGCCCAGCACAATTAAAGACGGGACCGGAAAGTGCCCTTTTCCGGGCTGCGGTCGCGAAATTGACGGCGATGAGATCAAACGCCAAGCCCAAGCTGGGCGAATGGGCCACCAGCTCTACTGTGTCGTTTATAAGAAAGAAGTCGTCATCGGAAAGACGAGATCAGGGAGGCCCAAGACGAGACCCGCTCGCGGCTTCCGAGCACCACGACCTGAGGACGATTTAAGCAACCTAGTATCAGACCGGCTGGCTCAGAAGATGCCAGAGTGGGCGGCACGTAATATCATCCCAGATGAACGGCGCTACATCGGAGCCGCGGACCGCAGCGCGAACTACGGCGTCATTAAGCAGATAGACATGTTTTCCCCGCGCCAGCTCTATGGTCACTGCACAAGTGTCGAGGTCTTCCAGGACATGGTGGACGATTTGGCCAGGCAAGGCGGCGGCCGGCTTACAGAGCTTGACCGCGCCGCCATGGCTTATGTCGCGTTGGGCCTCGACAAAGTTCTCAACTATAACGCCATTCAAGTGCGTTGGCACGCCAACAGGGAGGTCGTGGCAGGGGTTTTCGATCGCCACGATTTCAGTTTTAAGTGGTCCTACGCCGAAATGGCCTCGACCATTAAAGGTCTCGGCTACGATTGGGCATTGGAGCAGACCGGGAAGGCGCTTCGAGAACTGATCGAACTTCTTGGTCATGCACCGGACGCGTCAACGAACGGTGACCTCTTTCATCCCCCTCCTCCCGAGCGAAAAGTAAATGTCCTCTGCGCATCCGCCGACGCGATTTCGCTGACCGATGCCTCGGTTGAATGCATCGTGATGGACCCCCCCTATTACGACAACGTGATGTATGCAGAGCTGTCGGACTTCTTTTACGTTTGGCTAAAGCGTACTGCCGGTCTTCTGTACCCAGAGCTGTTCACCGCACATCTGACCGATAAAGATCGGGAGGCCGTCGCGAATGTTAGCAAGTTTTCCGGACAGAAAGGCGCTAAGAAGCTCGCTCATCTCGACTATCAACAACGGATGGCACGCATTTTTGCCGAAATGAGACGGGTCCTAAAGCCGAGCGGCGTCATGACGGTAATGTTCACCCATAAGGCCAAGGACGCCTGGGATGCGCTAGCCTCCGGCTTGATCGGCGCTGGATTCACGATCACCGCCTCTTGGCCTGTGCATACCGAAGCCGAAGCAAGCCTTCACATCCGGGAGAAGTCGGCGGCGAAATCCACGATTTTCCTGGTTTGCCGGATTCGCGAAGTCGGGAACAACAAAGAGCCCGAGTTCTGGGAAGAGGTCGAGCCAAACGTCCGCGCTATTGTGCGCGGCAAAGTGCGCGAGTTCCAGGAGGCCGGACTGGGGGGCATCGATCTCTATCTCGCCTGTTTCGGACCGGCGCTTGAGATCTTCTCAAAGAGCTGGCCGTTGGTTCGCGGCACGGCGCGACAGAAGCCAAAGGGCTACCAGGACGACCTGTTCGGTCCATGGGACCCGTACGGTGTCAAACCCGAGGATGCGCTGGAGGCCGCGCGCCGTGAAGTGAAGCAGTGGCGTATGGAACAACTCGCCACCGTGAAACGCCAGCATCATCTCGATCCGCTGACGGAATGGTATGTTCTCGCCTGGGATGCATTCCGCGCTCCGAAATTTCCGGCGGACGAAGCCCTGAAGCTCGCGCGCGTGGTCGGGCTGGATTTTGATCAGGAAATTAAGAATGTCGCCTGCGCGGTTTCGGGCGAAGATGTGACCCTCTGGGATAGCCATACCCGGGTCACCAAAAGCAAGCTGGTGACTGGGCCGCAGGCACCGATGCTTGACCGGCTACATGAAGCGGCTTATACGGTGCGGTTCCAGAATACCGAAGCCGCGCGGAACCGCCTGGAGTCGTTGCGGCTTGTGGACGATCCGACGCTCCTCACGGCGCTGGAAGCGTTATTGAACGTCCTCCCTCCGGTCGCGCCTCGGGGCAAGAAGAAGCCCGATCCGAATCTCGAGGGCGCGGCCAGCGATTTTGAGGCTCTCGAAAAGCTGCGAAGGCTCGCATTCGCCGAAAAGATCCCCGAGCCGAAGTGGGCTGAGCAGATTGAGCTCGAGCTGACACCTGTGGAAGACGCCGCAGACGAATAAGCTCAATGCCGCTGCTGACCGAGACGAAGTGGAAATTTCGCTACTCGCATGAAGATGGCGATCTGGTCGAGCGCTTCTACAACCCCGCGCTGGCGTGCGCCGTCGAATATTGCCGGACGACGGGCTATTTCACAGCGGACGCTCTGGCACTCGGGGCACGTGGACTGGCCGGTC
Source organism: Bryobacterales bacterium (assembly GCA_019261985.1). Taxonomy (GTDB): domain Bacteria; phylum Acidobacteriota; class Terriglobia; order Bryobacterales; family Bryobacteraceae; genus Palsa-187. The sequence continues at coordinate 128,892 of JAFAQY010000018.1, forward strand.
TGTTCGCAAATGAAGGGCGCATGCGCCTGGTTGTTGGCTGCACACTCAACCCCGATGAACAGGCCGCTATCTCGGAAGGCTACGATCTCCGGGCGCTCATGGAAGAGCAGCTCGCGGCTGCCGATCTGACGCCGCCGGACGAAAAAGCCCGGGAAGGACTGGGGCTGTTGGCTTGGATGGTGGCAAATGGCTTCCTTGACGTGAAGGTCGCCGTACCAGTCGATCCTCAGGGGCGGCCCGCGCGTGTTCCGGGGATCTATCACGCCAAATTCGGGATCATTCTGGATGCTGAAGGAAACACGCTCGCGTTCTCAGGCAGCATTAATGAGACGGCCGGTGGATGGGTCAATAACTGCGAGAGCTTCCATGTCCACTGCGCGTGGCTCAGCGAAACTGAGAAAGCGCACGTGGATGAGGAATTCGAGGCGTTTTCGAAGCTGTGGGAAGATCGCTCGCCGGGAGCGAAGGTGTTTGATTTCCCCGAGGCGGCGCGGAAAAAACTGCTTGAGTTCATGCCGCGCGAAGATCGTCCTATAACGCCACCGATCTCGCGTGCGGAGCCGCCGCATGCTGCGCCGGGATTCCGTTTGACGAACGATGAGTTCCGGAGATGCGTATGGGTATTTCTAACCACGGCGCCGGCATTGCCAAACGGTCTACGCGTCGGTGAAGTCACCAGCGCCGTCGACCCGTGGCCGCACCAGACGCGGACTTACGTCCGCTTTATCGAGCAGTGGCCCTGCCGATTACTGATCGCGGACGAGGTTGGCCTCGGCAAGACGATCACGGCGGGGTTGATCCTGCGCCAAGCTCTGCTTTCCGGGAAGGCCAAGCGGATTCTTCTGCTCACCCCGAAGAGCGTGCTGATTCAGTGGCAGAACGAGCTTTACGAAAAGTTCAATCTGAACGTGCCCATCTACGACGGGGCCTCGCTGCGCTGGCGTGAGGCATACGGCTGCAGTGGCCCGTTCGAAAAGTGCGTCGCGAGGGATGAGTGGCAGCGCGAACCCGTTGTCCTAGCGTCAAGCTTCTTGATGCGCCGTCGGGAGCGAACAGCGGAGATCCTCAATGCCGAGCCTTGGGATTTGGTTTTGCTCGATGAGGCACACCATGCGCGCCGGCGCGGTGCGGGCACCGAGCAGGAAAAGGGGGCAAACGCGTTACTGGGCCTGATGCGAGGGCTCGCGCGGCAGTGTCAGAGCCTGCTGCTACTCACAGCCACTCCAATGCAGGTCCACGCCGTTGAGATATGGGACCTGATGGAGTTGCTTGGGCTGCCGCCGATATGGGGCGCGGACTCGCATACGTTTCTCAAGTACTTCAGTTGGGCCTCCGGGAATCCGTCGCCGGAAACGCTGGAGTTGCTCACAGCGTGGTTCCGCGATTGCGAGGCTTACTTCGGCGCGTTATCGGATAGTGAATTCGCAGCGGTGATGCCGGATGTTTCATCGATCAAGCGAACGAAAGTGGTGCGCGCGCTTCGGGACGCTGCGCAGGCTACTCGCCGCGTACTCGACCCGGAATCTCGTCGCGCCCTGCTGGATGTTCTAAAGGCATGTTCTCCCCTGCGCTGGAGAATGGTCCGCAACACCCGTGAACTGCTGCGTTCTTATAAACGCGCCAACAAGCTGGATTTGCCAATCGCCGAACGCGAAGTGAAAGACATTCCGGTTGAGATGACTCCCGCGGAGAGCGCATTGTACAGCCAGGTGGAGGATTATATTTCCGAAACTTATTCCAAAGCCACGGCCGACAGGCGGACCGCGATCGGTTTCGTGATGACGGTATACCGCCGCCGGCTGGCGAGCAGTTTCGAAGCCCTGAAGCGAACCCTGAATGGCCGCCTTCAGAGGTTAGGATTGAACGAAGAAGACGTTTCCCAGGACGAAGCTGCAGATGAAATCATGGCGCCAGAGGACGCGATGGAACTCGGCGCGTCCGCGGCTGAACTGGAAGAGCGGGATCGCATTCTCGAACTGCTGCGCGGCATCGCTAAGCTCAACACGGATACGAAGGCGCAGAAACTGCACGCGGAATTGGTCAGCGTGTTCGCGAACGACGGAGAGTCGGCCATCGTTTTCACCCAATACACGGACACGATGGAGTACCTTCGTGAGTTCCTTGCCCGCGAGCTCCCGGATGTGCCGGTCGCGAGCTATAGCGGAGCGGGCGGGGCTTTTCGGGAAAAGTCCGGGCGCGAGGGCTCTGGCCGATGGATCACGTGCAGCAAAGAGGAGATTAAAAGGAGGTTGAAGATCGGACGAGTTCGCCTGCTCGTGTGTTCCGATGCCGCCGGCGAAGGTCTTAACCTGCAAACCGCCGGGGTACTGGCTAACTACGATCTCCCGTGGAACCCGATGAAAGTGGAGCAACGTATTGGTCGCATCGACCGGCTGGGGCAGGTCCGGCCGAAGGTTCGGATTCTGAACTTCGCGTATAAAGATACGGTCGAAGCGGACGTTTTCTTCGCGGTAGGCGAGCGCATTCAGTTATTCCAGGGAATTGTGGGACGGCTTCAGCCGATTCTATCGAGGTTGCCACGGCGATTCGAGGAGGTCACGCTTGCGAGTCGCGAGACGCGCGGAGCCGCGCGCCAGCGCTTTCTTGCGGAGATCGAAGAAGAGGTTGCGCACCCCGGCGAAGTCCCGCTCGATTTGGACGAGGTCGGCCGCGGTGACCTGGAGCCAGTGGACGCGCCGGCGCCGGCATATGATTTACCCGTCCTGGATCAAGCGATGATCCTGGACGCGAGCCGCCCGATGGATCTTGAGTGGCGTCCACTCGATGCGCGAACCTATGCCGCGCGGCTGCCGGGTCTGCCGGAGCCGATCCGCGTAACCACGTCGGCCGATGTGTTCGAGGAGTCCAGCGACAACCACGAGTTTTTCTCACCAGGGGGGCAGCTCTTCGGCGCGCTCGCCCGCTGCGCGGATAGCAGTTTGTCTCGAGAGCCCCAGCCCGGAATTTGTTGGCTCCTGCGGGATCAAAGCGGTAGGCCGGTGACTTTTGTCGTCAATACAGAGGCTGGCTTTTACCGTGCGGATTCGCTCACCGCGTTATTGACTGCGCTCTCGCGACCGGCACCGCCCGAGCCGTTTCCCGCCGTAGACTGGCCAGGGTACCATGCATGGATAGTGGTGTGAGCAATAAAAAGCACCGGCTCTCGCCGGAGCTTCGTAATTAATTGGGGCACTGGGCTCCTGAACAAACATTGAACATTTTTCCGTCAGCCGCGTCTGATTGGAAGTCGGCGTTCTCAAAGGAGATCCCTATGACCCGGGCAGTAACGACTGTTGGCGTTTTCGCTGTTCTTTCGGTGACTGCGTATGCGCAGGCGCCAACACCTCCCGCGTTTGATATTGCGGATGTTCACGTTAGCCCTCATGTAACAAATCCGTATATGCGGGGCGGCGCTCTTCGCGGCGGCCGTTATGACGTTCGCACGGCCAGCATGCTCGATCTGATCTCGGCGGCCTACTCGGTGGATGCCGCCAAGGTGCAGGGCGGCCCGAGCTGGCTGGATACGGATCGCTTCGACATTGCGGCTAAAGCTCCCGTCAATACGCCGCCGGAGAGCGTGAAGCAGATGCTGCAAACCCTCCTGGCGGAGCGCTTCGCGCTGAAGGTCCATATGGATACGAAACCGATGCCGGTTTTCGTGCTCTCGGTTGGAAAAGGCAAGCCGAAACTCAAGGAGTGGGACGGGTCTTCCCCCAGCGGTTGTCGAGGCGAGCCTCAGACCCCCGCGCCCGGCGCCGTCCCCTACATTGTTGTCGCCTGCCACAACCAGACTATGGAACAACTGGCGCAAGGTTTGCGCGATATGGCGGGAGGTTATGTGACGAATCCCGTCGTGGACCAGACCGGATTAAAGGGAGCCTGGGATTTTGAAATCAAATGGACCGGACGCGGGCAACTGGCGCTGGCCGGCGCCGACGGCATCAGCATCTTCGACGCAGTGGATAAGCAACTCGGGCTGAAATTGGAGCCGCAAAGAATTGCTACGCCGGTGATCGTCGTCGATAGCGTCAATCAAAGGCCGACGGATAATCCGCCCGGCGTGAGTGCGGCGCTGCCCCCGCGCCCGCCGGCCGAGTTTGAGGTGGCGACGATCAGGCCGAGCAGGCCCGACGCTACGAACTCAAGGGCCAGATTGGAACATGGCCGGGTGGATGCGGAAAACATGCCGCTGAAGAACATCATTATGTTCGCCTGGGACTTGAATGCCGACGAGTTGCTCGCAGGAGCGCCGAAGTTTTTGGACTCCGCGCATTTTGACATTACAGCGCAAGCACCGGCCGGCATGGCGCTAAATGAAGTGGATGATGAAGTCCTGCGTTTAATGGTCCGCGCTCTGCTCGCTGATCGTTTTCATCTCAAAGCTCATATGGAGGAGCGGCCCGTGGACGGATACGTTCTTTCCGGGAACAAGCCCAAAATGCAGAAGGCGGATCCCTCAAATCGTACCGGTTGCAAAGAAGGTCCGGGCCCGGACGGAAAAGATCCCCGGATCGCGAATCCTGTGCTCAACAGGCTGGTCAACTGCCAGAACATGACGATGGCGCAATTCGCCGCGCAGCTTCCGAACATGGCGAACGGCTATGCCCATGTGGACGTCCTGGACGCCACTGGATTGACCGACGCATACGACTTTACTTTGAGCTTTAGCGGAATCAATCTGTTTCGAAACGGCGGCATCCCCGGCCGTCCCCCGGCCGCCGCCGACGGGAACTCTCCGTCGGATCCGAACGGCGCTGTATCCTTGCCGGACGCCATCGGCAAGCAACTTGGGCTGAAGCTCGACCTAAAGAAGCGCCCGATGCAGGTTTTGGTCATCGATCACATCGATGAAAAGCCGACCGACAACTAGAACGGCCGCTGGGATGCTGCACGCCGTTGCAACAAACGGGCTGCTCCGGGTATCGAATTTCACAGGGCCATGTAAAAATGTTCGCGATGGAATGGCGGAGCCGGGGATAGGGTTTTAGCCAAGTAACGTGAAAAAAGGAGATTATCGGCGCGCGGCGTCTGGCGTATAAATTGCAGCTAAAAACGCCGGCAATGCGGCAGACGATATTGATAATACTGAGCTTAGCCACCACTGTTGCCCTAGCTTCGTCTTCCGAGAATCCGACCGAGATCATACGGCTGTCCATCCGTCAAACCGAGGCGAATTGGCTCGCGGCGCCGAATTACTCCTTTATACGGATCACATCAAAAAGTAAGCCCGGCCATCCTCCCGCGATAGCGACCCATCAAGTACTCATGATTGAGGGCTCCCCCTATCAAAAGCTCATCGCAGAGGACGGCCAGCCGCTGTCTCCGGCGGCGGCTAAAGAAGAGGAGCAGAAGCTTCAAAAGGAGATATACCGCCGAAGCAAGGAATCGCCTCACGAACGGGCCCAGAGAATGCGCAAATACACCGAGGAACGCGCGCGCGATCACAACCTTTTGACGGCCGTGTCCGAGGCGTTCGACTACACATTCGCGGATGGTTCACAATCCCCGTCCGGCGGAGTGTGGGTGTTGGAGGGGCGAACAAAACCGGGTTACATCCCGCCGAACCGCGATGCCAAGGTGCTCTCCAACATGAACATGAAGATTTGGATCGATAAGGCGAGCTACCAATGGATTCGCCTGGAGGCGGAAGTAACTCAACCGGTCACCCTTTATGGCCTCGCCAAAGTGAGCCCGGGCACGCGCTTTACGCTGGAACAGGAGCCGGTCTCTGCGACCGTTTGGTTGCCGAAACATTTCACGATGCAGGTGAACGCTACCGCGCTTGGTCTGATTCACGAGGATTTTACGGAAGACGAACTGTACAGCAAATACACTGCGGCCGCGGGATCGATAGCCAGTTCCAACGCCGGAGAAGTATTCCGTGAACCGGCCACGGCGCGATGAGGAGGGACGTCGATGGCAAAAAATCGAGCGGTATTCGGCCTGTATGAGACCGCCGAAGACGCGGGCCGCGGCATCGAGGCAATGCGCGCGGCGGGTTTTCGGGACGTGGATGTATCTGTTCTGTGCTCTCAAAACGTGGGAAACAAGGATCTGGCCGTTGAAAAATCCACGAAGGCTCCGGAAGGTTCCGCGGCTGGGGCAACGGCCGGCGTTATTCTGGGCGGCGCGATCGGATGGCTGACGGGCGCCGGAATATTGATGATTCCCGGCGCGGCGCCTTTGCTCGCAGCCGGACCGCTGTTGGGCGTGTTAAGCGGCATGGGTGTTGGCGGGACCGTAGGCGGCCTCACTGGCGCCTTAATCGGAAGCGGCATTCCCGAGTTCGAAGCCCGCCGCTATGCCGGCCGCATTCACCAGGGTCACGTGGTTCTATCCGTGCATTGCGACAATTCCGAATGGGCCGATAAGGCGGAACAGGTACTCCGACAAAGCGGCGCGACCGACATTTCGCGCACGAGTGAAGCCGAAGCGGAATACGATATGAGCGAGCGCCCCCGGCCGAAGCGAGAGTCGGCGGCGGAACACGAAGCGGATTTTAGAAAAAACTTTGAATCGTTTCATCGTGACCTCGGCGCATTTGAAGACTTCGCGCCCTTGTACCGCCTGGGGTTCGATAGGGCGCAGGACCTGCATGAGCGCCACACGACATTCGAGAAAACCGAACCGGAGTTGAAGCAGCAACTGGCCCGCGCGTATCCGTCGCTGGACTGGGATGCGGTCTCGGCGCTGGTGCTCTACGGCTGGGAACAGGCCGGCGGCGCGATCGAACACCGGTTCGCCATCATCTAAGCCTCGATCCGGCGCGTGCGCGTGGGTCGAGGGTGACTTTAATCTTGAGCAAAACGAGGTGCAGGCGCTGGGTCAGAAGCCGTGCTCCCTCACGTTGGAGATCCTCATCTTGCGACCCGACCAAGTGTCTGTCGCGCGCCGCAATTGTCGAGCATGGTCGAATTCGTCTGCGGCGTTTTTTTTGCGCCGCGGTCGTGCCAGCACTTAATACGTGCACATCCATGTACCGCGCTACGCTCAAATGGATCCTTCACACCGACCAACTTGCGCCGAAACTCCGCGTCACTAACACGCGCGGCAAGTTCGTCCGATTCTGCAAGTCCGCGCCTGATCTGCTCATCCACTTTATCCTGGTTTTCGTAATAGTAGGTTAGCGCGCCATGGATTTGAGCCAATGAGAGATTTGGGTGTTGAAAATGGATCTCCTCCGGACTCGATCCGGAGGCGATCTTGTCCAGAACAACTTCGGTGACCTTCACTTTCGTCCCAGCAATCCAGGCCATGCGGCGATCGTCGAGTTCAATCTGTGTTGCGAACGTCGTGGTCACGCCCTGTCTCCTCGCTTTAGTATAGGCTGGGGCCGAGGTCGAAGCTATTGACAGAAATGGCGGGGACGACGGGACTCTAACCTGCGACCTCCGATGTGACAGGTTCACTGTCGAGGGGCGGAGGATCAGCTATTCTCGCGCCGCGCACCCGAAACGTTTTTCCCGGGCAATCAATGCCTTCCCCGACGTTCTCGACCCAAGAATAAGGTTCTGTTCTGATCCGCGACCCACCCAGGCTCGTCCTGTGAGCCAGCAACTGCCGCACAATCGAATTGCCCGGAGAAATCAACTAGATGAAAACCGTCGCCGACGAACTCGAATCGATTAACCTTGGCGCTCCAGCCCACTTCGGAGGCCTCACCATTTTCCCGTTATTCAGAAGCGGCCCGATACCCGCGCAACCGCAGTATGCGCTACTTGAGGATGCCCTCCTCACCGGCGTCGCACGCGTAGCGGAACTGGGCGATGGTGGGTCGGTACCCGAATTGCGCTTCGAAAATCTCAGCCAGACGCCCGTGCTGTTGTTGGACGGCGAAGAACTCGTGGGCGCCAAGCAAAATCGGGTTCTGAATTTGACGATCCTCGCGCCGCCGAAGAAAGCGATCACAATCCCGGTCTCGTGCGTAGAGGCCGGCCGCTGGCACGCGGAATCGGACGCCTTCCGGCCAGCCGAGCACGTCATGTATTCGCGGGCTCGGGCGGCCAAGACGGCTCAGGTTTCCTTTTCGATGGCAAGAAGCGCCAGCCGCCGTGCGGATCAATCGGCAATCTGGGACGAGATCGCGCTTAAACTGGAATCAATGAATGCGCGCTCGCCGACGCAAGCCATGAACGCAATCTATGATTCCATGGCCACATCGCTCGATGCTTATTTGGATACCTTCGCGTGCGCCGAAGGCCAGGCCGGCGTGGCATTCGCGGCCGGCGACATGATGGGATTGGATCTGATGGATCATCCGCACGCGTTCCGCACAATGTTTCCGAAGCTGATCCGCAGCTATGCGTTGGATGCGTTGGGAGCGCCGAATTCCGCTGCGATTAGCGCCAGCGAAATGACGAGTTTTCTGACGCGCATCGGAAAAACTAACTGCGTAGCGCGGGCAGCGATCGGCATGGGCGAGGATCTCCGGCTTACCGGAGAAGGCCTCTCGGGCGCTGGCCTCTGGGCCGAAGGGCGCTGCGTTCACCTTTGCGCGTTCACTGTCAACGAGAACGGCGGTTCCCGGCAATTTCGTACGTCTCTCAGCCGCCCGAGCCCTAGACGCCCGTAAGGGATAGTATTCATAGGCATCGACTTGCCGGCTCCAAGTAGCTTAAGATTGTGAAGTCTGCTTACAAGGACTTTCGCATGAGCCAGATGGAGCGGATCTACAAGCTCGACCGCCTGTTTCGGCGGAAAAGGCCACCGTCCAGGCGCGAGATTCTGGATACGTTCGAGATCTCGCCGGCGCAGTTCAAGCGAGACTTGGAGTATATGCGGAACCGCCTGGGCGCCCCCATTACCTTCGATAATCCGGGAGGCGGGTACAAATACGCATCGGATGAATTCAATCTTCCTGGGCTGTGGTTCACCGAGCGTGAGGTCTATTCGCTTCTCGTCATGCATTCGCTGCTTGAGCAACTTCAGCCTGGTTTTGTACAGGAGCAACTCGGACCCTTCAGGGACAAGTTGCGCGCACTGCTGGGGAAGTCTGGACGGGGCGCTAAGAGCATTCTGGAACGGATGCAAGTTATCATCGCGCCGCAGCGTCCAATCGATGGTGAGCATTTCCAAGCCATTTGCGACGCCACGCTGCGCCGCAAGAAATTGCGGATGCGTTATTACTCGCGCTCGCGCGGCGCCGAGAGCGACCGCATCGTTTCGCCACAGCGCGTGATTTACTATCGCGGAAACTGGTACCTGGATGGCTGGTGCCACGAAAAGCAAGCGATGCGACGGTTTGCCGTAGATGCGGTTCGCCTTGCTTCCGTACTGGAAGAGCCCGCCTGCGAAATCGAGGCCGAGACGGGGCAGGAGGGGTATGGGATTTTCTTTGGTCCGGCCGAGCATATCGCCGTGCTGCACTTCGATGCGGAGGCCGCCAGGTGGGTCGCGGAGGAGGAGTGGCATCCGCAGCAGCGGGCTTCCGTGCTGCCGGATGGCAGATTGCAACTGGAAGTCCCATATGGCAATCCCCAGGAAATCATTATGGATATTTTGAGGCACGGACCGCACGTTGAGGTGGTCCAACCGGCCTCGCTCCGCAGCGCTGTCGCGGAAACCCTGCGCCAGGCAGCGGAGAAATATGACCAACCGAAACGGTCGGCCGGTTCCGCGCAATCTATCGAAGCCGCGCGGACGGCGCGGGTTCGCTGAAGGCAACCCGCAACACTCATCCCCAGAATTCCGGTTCCAGGCTCTCTCTATGAGCCATCGCCACCGGCATACTCTTTTGGAGAGCAAATTATGAAATTCCTGCACACAGCCGATTGGCAGGTTGGGATGCGCGCCACGATGCTGGGCGAGAAAGGCGAACGCGCGCGGATGGCGCGCTTGGAATCCGCGCGCCGCGTGATCGAATTGGCGCGCGGCGAGGCCGTGGATTTCATCGTCGTTGCCGGCGATACGTTCGAACACAACGGGGTCGACCGAATCAAGGTGCGCGAGGTGGCGAAAATCCTAGGCGGCGCGGATCGTCCCGTGTATGTGACCTCTGGGAACCACGACCCAATCATGCCGGGATCGGTTTGGGAGGAGCCGATGTGGCGTGAATGGCCCAATATTCATTTGCTGATGAATGAAGCGCCGGTGGAAGCGCCTGGCGCGACACTTTATCCCTGCCCGGTGTCGGCCAGGGATTCGAGTGACGATCCCACGGGCTGGATACATCCGATCAACGGCAGCATCGCCATTGGAATCGCCCACGGGAGCGTGGAGAGCCCCGCGTATCAGCAGGCGGCGCCAGTGGCTCGGCAGGCGGCGGAAATCCGCGGTTTGGATTATTTGGCCTTAGGACACTTCCATTCGAAAGCGCTGTATCCGGGCAGCGACGGCGTAGTGCGCATGGCGTATTGCGGGACGCATGAGCAGACGGCCTTCGGCGAGCAAGCCAGCGGCAACGCGCTGATCGTCGAAATCGCGCGTCGCGGCGCCCCACCGCGGATTCAAGCGGCGCGGACGGGCATCCTCGAATGGCTTGCCTACCGTCGAAAGATTGAGGAGCCCGGCCAAATCGCCGCCCTCGCGACCGAACTGGATGAGCTGAGCGATCCTGAGCGGACGCTGGTGGATTGTGTTCTAGAGGGCACGCTTGTCGGCGGAGACCACGATGCTCTGGCGCAACTGCTGGAAGTCGTTGAGAAGCGCTTCCTGTTCGGACGCTCGGATACCAGCCGTCTTGTGCCAGACCAAAGCGGGCCAGAGTGGATCGACCGCCTGCCCGAGGGATACCTGCGAAACGCCGCACAGGATCTGCTTGCCGCCGCGTCCGCGAATCCGCCAGACCCGGCGGCCACCGCGGCATTGAGGGAGTACTCGCGGTTATGGAGGGAGGTGAATCAATGATCCTACATTCGGCGCGGGTGGAAAACTATAAAGGAATTCGTGGGCCGCTCGAGGTGAGCTTCAATCCACACTTGCCCAACCTGCTGGAAGGGCCTAACGGCGCCGGCAAATCCACGCTTGTGGAGGCAATCCAGTGTGCGCTCATCGAAAACCACAACACCGCGGGCGCGAGCGCGGAGCAGATGCGGCCCCGCGAGACTGCACTGGCCCCCGCAATCGCGGTGGTGTTCGAACAGGGCGGAACTGTGTACCGCATCTCCAAAACCTTTCTGGACTCGCCCAAAGCACTGCTGGAGCGTAGGCGGCCGGATGGGGCCTTCGATGGCATCGCAAAGGGCAGGGCGGCAGACGAGCAAGCGCGGGATATGTTGCGCAGCCAAGGGGCCCGGTCCAAAGAGAAGCCCGGCGAACGGCTGGGCACCTTCTCCATTCTGTGCGGCTCGCAAAATCAGCAGGAACTTCCGGAGCTCAGCGGGAACGCTTTGACGGATATCCGCGAGATGCTAGGCGCGCAGGTTTCCGGTAAGCAAGGCGATGCCTTCGAAAAAGCGATCGGCAAGAAATATTTCTCGCTTTGGACGCCCGGCGGCAAGCCGAAGAAAGGGCATTTGACTGAAATCCAGGAGCAGTTGGCGAAAGCGCGCCTGGAGCGGGAACAGAGCCGGGAGATCATGCAAAAGATCGCGATGCATGAGACTGCCGCGCTCACATGGCGTGAGCAATCCCAAGAGAAACTGAAGCGGCTGCAAGCCGCGCAGACTGAAGCCGGAGATCTCGCTCCGGTCGCTCAGCGGATGGTCGATTTGCGTGCCCAGAGAGTACCGGCCGTAAGCCGGAAGGATGCAGCCGATGCAAATTATAAGCTCCTCCGCGTACAAATCGACCGGCTCATGGAGGCCGGCAAGAAGAAACGGTCATGCGAAGACGCCCGCCCGGAATTGGAAGAGGCCGAGCGGAGCGCCCGGGGCGAGCTCGAATTGGCCATTCAGGGTGCAGCCGCCGCGCGGCAGGAATGGGAAGCCGCTTCGCGGCACGACCCAGAGCTTGAAGCGGCTGAATCCCGGCTGGAGCGCGCCGTAGTTTTCGTAAGTTTGGCAAAGGAACTTCTCGCTATTCAAAGTCGCCTGCGCCGTGCTTCCGAGGCCAGTGTACGCAAGCTCGCTCTGGAGGGCGAATTGGCGGCGTTGAACGCGCCGGATAGGGCGAGATGGGCGGAGATCCAATCGGCGGGCCAGGCGTTCGACGAGGCGCGGCTCAACGTAGAGGCATTCGAGCTGCGGCTTGATCTCGCCGCGGAGCGCGATCTTGCGGTCGACGTAATTGCTGGCGAGCCCGCTGGTGAAGTCCGGGTGGCGACGGGACACACCGTGACCGCGCGTGGAGATGGGCAAGTCAAAATACACCTACCGGGGATCGCCACCCTTACAATTTCCGGCCCGGCCGGGGACGCACCCGAATGGCGCGCTCGACTGGGAAACAGGCGCGAGGAGTTGAATGCACTGCTGGCTGCATACGGCATCTCGGCGTGGCAGGAACTCTCAGAGCGCGTCCGGCAGCAGGACGCGCTTTCCGCCGAGATTGCATTGGCGGATGCGGAATACCGGGCCGCTCTGGGTGTTGATACTGCCGCCGAGCTCAGCGAACAGGCGCACACGCTGGAGACCCAACAGCGCGAGATTTTCGCGGCTGAACCTTCATGGGGAGCTGCGTCGCCGGACCTTCAAGGCCTCAAGAACGAGCTTTCGAAGACCAAAACGGGGCGCGCTCAAGCGCAGGCGGACGCGATGGTGAAATGGCAGGCTGCCGAGGGCCGCCGCGGCGAAGCGGAACGCGCCGCAGGGTTCGCCACCGCCGTGCGGGAGGCGAACGAAAACTCACTTGCCGCGGCGGTATCGGACCTTCGAACGCTCGAAGCGGACGGAAAGACCATGACCGAGCGCCTGGATGAGTTGAGCAACCGGCGGCGCGAATGCGAGAGCGCCGAGGAAAGTGTGAAAAACATCGATGCAGAAATGGCGGCGCTGCCTGCCGATGCTCCAGACCGTTTGGAAGCCGTTCATAAGAGGATCAACCAGCTTGAATCCGAGATTCAGAGCGCGCGAGAGGCCTATAAACAGGACGAAGCCTCGGCTCGAGCGCTGCTGCAGCAAGGTCCTTATACGAGCCTGGCGAGCGCGGAAGAGCTGGTAAAGCAACTGGAGGACGATGAAGCCGGTGAGAAGCTCCGCCTGGAGTCCATACGCCGGCTGAAGACCGCTATCGAAGAGGCAAAAGCGAAAGCTCTTGCGGGAATATCGGAGCCCGTGGAGAGAAGGGCGGCCGCCATACTCGAACGCATTGCCGGGCGGCCGTTCGCGCGCATCCAGCTTGGCGATGGGATGGAGGTGAAATCGGTCCGGCCGAATGGGTGCGAAGGAGCGGCGCCGGTGGACGATATGTCCGCCGGCGAAAAAGAGCAGATCTACTTTGCCACCCGCCTCGCGCTCGCGGAGGTCATGAGCGAAGCGGAGCGGCAGACTCTCGTGCTCGATGATCCGCTGGTGAACACGGACCCGGATCGCCTGCTGCGGATCCTGGAACTTATTAACGAAAAATCGGACCGATTGCAATTCGTGATTCTGTCGTGCCATCCGGAGCGTTATGTGGATCTTCCGGGCGCGGTGGCGCGGCACATAGAAAAGCTCGAATCCGCGGAGGCCGTGGCGTGAAGCGCACCGGTGACCGATACATCTACTCACCTTCGGATTTGGTGAACTTCACTCTCTCGGAGTTCATTACGTGGATGGACCGCTTCGCTTGGGAACGGCCCGGCGAAATCGAACCCGATCCGCCCAGCGAAGAGCAGAAGATGATCCAGGATAAAGGGAACGAACACGAACGCTCCTACCTGGAGGCATTGAGTGCCGCTGGTTGGCGAGTTTGCGACCTCAGCGGTTTTCGTGCGCGTCCCGCACCCACATTAGACGCCATGCGCCGCGGCGAAGAAATGATCTACCAGGGATACCTGGCGAATGGCGAGTTTGCCGGTTACCCCGATTTCCTGATGCGCGTCGAGACACCGTCCTTTCTTGGCGCCTGGTCCTACGAACCCTGGGATACCAAGCTCGCGCGGCATCCGAAGCCGTATTTCCTGATCCAACTTTGCTGTTATGCCGAGATGCTCGAAGTAGCGCAGGGCGCGAGGCCAGAACGATTACGAGTGGTGTTGGGATCGCGGAGCGCGGATGGTTCGGAAACGGCGGCCTTTCGGACGGACGATTTTTTCTACTACTACCGCGCCGTCAAAGAGGCGTTTCTCGAACAGCAGCGGAATTTCGATCCGGACCGCAGGCCGGAGATTCCGCCGCTTGCGGATCTTGGACAATGGTCCGGTTTTGCAGAGCGCCAACTTAGCGAGAGGGACGACCTCGCAATGGTGGCCGATATTCGCACAAGCCAAATCCATAAGCTGCGCGCGGCGGGGATTTCAACGGTAGCGCAGCTTGCGGGCGCGGACGGCGTCCAAATCCCGCGCCTGAACGGCGTCACGCTCGCAAAGCTCAGGCGACAGGCACGGCTTCAGATCGCGTCCCGCGGCGAGCCCGTGCCGGCTTACGAACTGCTCACTCCGGATGAAGCGGACGGGCCGCGCGGCCTTTCGCTGCTGCCGCTCGAATCAATGGCGGATGTCTTCTTCGATATGGAAGGATTTCCGCTAATCGACGATGGGCGGGAATATCTCTTCGGCGCCTCTTATTACGATGGCGGCGAAGTTCGTTTCCGCGACTGGTGGGCTCACAGCCCCGCCCAGGAGCGGCGCGCCTTCGAATCCTTCGTCCAATGGGTACATGCACGCTGGCGCGAGCACCCGGAGTTGCACATCTACCACTACAACCACTATGAGGTGACCGCACTGCGCCGGCTTATGGGCAAGTACGGCGTCTGCGAGCAGGAAATAGACGAGCTGTTGAGGGGCGGAGTTTTCGTCGATCTCTACAGGATCGTCCGCCAGTCCGTGACGATTGGGGAGCCTTCGTATTCACTAAAGTACGTTGAGCGCCTCTATCGGGGGCGGCGTGAAGGCGATGTCGTTTCGGCGGCCGAATCCATGGTTTTCCACCAGCGCTGGCTCATCTCGCAGGATGGGGACACCACGGAGACCTCGGCGACCCTAAAGCAGATCCGCGATTACAACGAACAGGATTGCCGCTCTACAGCTGAATTAGCGGCTTGGCTTCGGGACCGGCAACAGCACTCCGGAATTCTATCGCGAGCGCCAGAGGAGGTTCCGGAGGAGACTGTACAGCAGACCGAGGCAACTAGCGAGAATGCGCGGCGGCATGCTCGGGCGCTGGAAATCCTGCGCAGCCTTCCGGAGCCACGGCCCTCGGGCGACGTGGGCGAGCGATACCGCGTCACCGAACTTCTGGCCTGGTTGCTCGAATTCTACCGGCGGGAGGAGAAGCCGATCTGGTGGCGCCGCTTCGATCGCATGGACATGGACGAGAACGATCTGATCGACGACCCAGATTGTCTGGCCGGGTTGCAGCGAACCACGCGGGAGCCGGAACGGGTGAAGCGATCCTTGGCTTATGAGTATTCGTTCGATCCCCACCAGGAAACCAAAGTGCGCGCCGGCGATAACTGCCTTTACACCCATGACTGGACGAAGCACGCAAGAATCGAACATCTGGATTTCGATGCGCGTCGAATCATGCTGGTCGTCAGCGACGTTCAAGGCACGCCGCCAAACCGCCTGAGCATCGCCCCGGATGAACCGACTTTAGGAAAACTGCTTGCGCGCGCCGTGGAGCGCGTGGTCAATTGCTGGCGCGAGTCCGGTCGGCTTCCCGGCGCTCTCGAAGACTTCCTCTTTCGCCGGCGGCCCAGGTTGCTCCGGAACCCGAATGGACCAATCATTCCGCCCGGCGTCCGAACTCTTGAAGGATGTGTCGCGGCTGCGCTGGATATGCGCGAGACCACTCTCTGTATTCAAGGACCGCCCGGCTCGGGAAAAACATTCACCGGCGCCAGAATGATCGCTGCCTTGTTGAAGGCGGGCAAACGAGTCGGAATCGCATCGAATAGCCATCGCGCCATTAACCTGCTGCTGGCGGAGGCGTGGCGCGAAGCGCGGGAATCGGGGTTCCGTGAGAAAGCCGTCAAAGTATGCAGGGACGAAGAGGATCTCGATGGGCTTCCGGAAGAAATCTGCCAAATCGAATCAGGTCGAGATTTATTCGGCGAGAGCGCAGTGCCGCAGCTAATCGGTGGGACGGCGTTCGCGTTCAGTTGTGAAGACGCGCAGTGCGCGCTTGATTATCTCTTTGTGGACGAAGCGGGCCAAGTCTCGCTTGCCAATCTGGTTGCCATGGCGCCGGCGGCAACCAACCTTGTGCTCCTCGGCGACCAAATGCAGTTGGGCCAGCCGATCCAGGGGTCGCATCCCGGAGAGAGCGGCCTTTCGGCGCTGGAATACTTGTTACAAGGGCAGCCGACGGTCCGAGAAGATTTTGGGATTTTCCTGCCTAGGACCTGGCGCCTCCACCCGGCCCTCTGCCATTTCATTTCGGGAGCTGTGTACGAGAACCGCCTTGGATGCGAGCCGCACACAGGGGAGCGCGTTATCGTGGCTGACGACCAAACGCCATCCTGGATGACGCGTACGGCAGGTCTGGTCTACATTCCCGTGGAGCACGAGGGAAATGTCTACGAAAGCGCCGAGGAGGAAGAGCGAATTGCAGATCTGGTTCAAGACCTGATGGCGCTGCAGGTCCGCAACGAAAACGGCGGTATTCGCCAGATCGTGCCGGACGACATCCTCGTCGTCGCACCCTACAACCTCCAGGTGCGTCGCCTTGAGCGGCGGCTCCGGCCGGTGCGCGTTGGAACCGTCGATAAGTTCCAGGGCCAGGAGGCCGCTGTTGTGATCTTTTCGATGTGCGCGTCCAGCGGCGAAGCGTCGCCGCGCGGCATCGAGTTTCTCTTCAGCCGCAACCGCCTCAATGTGGCGACCTCGCGCGCGCAAACGCTGGCGATACTCGTTGCCAGCCCGGCCCTCGTCAGGACGCCCTGCTCCTCTATCGAGCAGATTCAGTTGGTAAACATGTACAGCCGCGCGGTTGAGGAAGGCAGCGCAGATACCCGCGCCGCGGCAGGAGGCGCGTTGTAGCCGGTTTTCACTCTCAAGCACTGGCTTGCGCTGAATCTTAGGAGCCGCCGGTGTCCGTTGCCGATGCGAACAGACGTTAGCACGCTTACTCTGTTTGCGGTTGCGGGATGGGTATGAAGTGAAGATTGCTCAGGAAGGGCAATAGCTCGACGGGGTTAACACCGACCGAAACGGCTCCTCTCTCCCGGCCAGTTTTTAGGCCATTTCATTGAATCCGGCATCGAATTCTCCTTGGCGACGCCGCAGGCTTGGGTAAGACGATCGAGGCCGGCATCCTATCCTACTCGCCGAGTTCATCCGGCGCGGTAAGGGAAAACGAATCCTTGTCGTCAGTTCGAAAAGCATGATGACGCAATTCCAGAAGGAATTGTGGCCGCGCTTCACACTGGGACAGAGAACCTTCGAATCCACGACCTACGTCACTTCACCGCATCAACGGTCACGAGCGCCGGCGTTGAACATAACATCATCAGCTTGCTGACCGATCACAAGAGCCGGGAATTGCGCGCATACCAGCACCTCCGCGAAGAACTGAAGCGGAGAACGGTAGACCTAATTGCGGGGGTGCTGAAGGAGGCGCAGAAAAACGGCGCCTCTAGTTCACACCTACTTCACGCGGGCCGGTTCGAAGGCCAAATCCAAAAAGCTAAGTGATTGAAAATATGGCGGGGACGACGGGGCTCGAACCCGCGACCTCCGACGTGACAGGCCGGCGTTCTAACCAACTGAACTACGTCCCCGCGAAAGGCGTCACGTCCGAATAAAAGAATAGCATACGGACGATGAATCTCATCGTGTTAGACTAAAAACGTTCCTCGACGTGCGCCCGTAGCTCAGTTGGATAGAGCGTCTGGCTACGAACCAGAAGGTCGGGTGTTCGAATCACTCCGGGCGCACCACTCCTCAAACCGCCGCGATTCCCGCTATTTCACTCGCTCGCATTGCTTCCATGGTGGCTAAGCGATTGCAGGTTGCTGACCATGAAGTTCAATCCGCTGGCCACGAAACGGCTTGTCGCGGTGGGCGCGCTAGGCGCGGTTGTCGTTGCCATGGGATACGCGTCTAACGCCGCGCTTTCGCGCTTCGTGCGCGCGAAAATCATTCGTAGCCTTCAAGACGATTTCGGCAGCGAGCTGGAAATCCAAAAAATAGATGTGAGGGTTTTTCCACGCCTGCAAGTGACGGGTGAAGGCTTGGCGCTTTTTTACCGGCGCCGCGACTTACCGCCGCTCATTTCCGTGGCGAGATTCTCCGCGGAATCCAACTTGCTCAGCGCGTTGGCTGGACACATCGCCCGCGCTCGGCTGGAAGGACTCGAGATTCAAATACCGCCAAAATCCCAGCGCGCCGGAGTCGAAAATAAGAAGGCCGGCCTGGCTGGATTCTCACTCGATGAAATCGTCGCGGATGGATCTATCTTGAAGATCTTCCCCAGCAAACCTGACAAAGAACCACTGGAGTGGGATATTCGCCGCTTGACCTTGCACGGCGCTCGGGCCACCGCGCCAATGTCCTTCAACGCGGTGCTCACGAACCCAGAACCGCCCGGCGATATTCAGTCGAATGGAAAATTCGGACCATGGCAAACCAATGAGCCTGGCGACACGCCAATCGAGGGCGGCTACACACTCGCCAACGCCGACCTGTCTGTATTCGGCGGCATATCCGGACGTCTCTCGTCCAAAGGCGCTTACCGAGGCGTTTTATCTCGAATTGAGATTGAAGGCGCTACCGATACGCCTGATTTCGCGGTAAAAATTAGCGGGAACCCTGCTCATCTTACGACCCGATTTCAGGCGGTGGTCGACGGCACGAACGGCGACACTACTCTTAATCCCGTGTACGCCCAATTCAGTAAATCCGCGTTGATTGCCCGCGGCGGCGTGACAAGCGGCGGTAAAGGAAAAGGCAAAACTATTGCGCTTAATGTAAGCGTCGAAAAAGGGCGTCTCGAGGATATGCTGCGTCTCGGCGTGCAAGGGTCGGATCCGTTTATGACTGGCGCGGTCGCCTTCGATACGAAACTGGTGATCCCTCCGGGTGAGATCGACATCACCAAGAAGCTGCAGCTAGATGGCGCGTTCAAAGTAGCGTCGGCACAGTTCTCGCAAACGAGTGTCCAGGAAAACGTGAACAAGCTCAGTCACCGCGGCAAGGGCGAACCCGAAGAGCCGCCCGACGCCAACGTGGCTTCAAATTTTTCCGGCAGCTTCTCCCTCAGAAACGGCGCGATGAAATTCCAAAACCTGTCGTTCCACGTTCCGGGCGTGAACGTTGCTCTCCACGGCACTTATGGACTCATGGATCAGACCATCGACTTTCATGGAACGGCTACTCTTGACGCTAAGCTTTCGCAAACCACTACGGGAGTCAAATCGTTTCTGTTAAAAGCCGTAGACCCGTTCTTCAAAAAGAAAAGCGCAGGAGCGGTCATTCGGATAAAGGTCACGGGAAACCGGTCGCAACCGAAGTATGGGTTGGATCTTTAATCGGCCGTGCTACACTCGCCAACGGAGTTGCACTCGTGCGCCTCTTGAAAACGGCGTTTTGCTTTGCATTCGCGGGCGTGCTATTCGCGCAAGAACCGATCTTCATATTCACACCCGACCACCATGGGAAGGTGCTGCGGGGGTACTTTAGACCGCGCGGGTCCATTTCTTTCATGGATCAATACGATGGCTCGACCGAGACGATCGAGATCGCGAAAATCGGCGAGGCTGTGTTCACGGCTCGAAAGCCGCCATTCGACACCAAATGCGGGATGGCGCCGAGAGTCGTGCTGACGCTTACGGATGGGACCAAACGGCACGGCTGTTTCGGTCCAGCGTCGCTTTCCTTTGTCGGCGACACTGCCACGATCCCAACTGTAAATTCAATGCTCGGAAAGATAGTCAGAGAGAAGCAATAGACGCCAGTGGAGCGCGAAGGCCACCAGCGCCTTTCCGTTGCCCTGGTTTCCGCCCGCCGCGACAACCGCGATGTACTGCTTGCCGCTTTTGCCCTGGAAACTAACCGGCACGGCGGTAGCGTTGTAATCGAGCTTGGCGGCCCCCAACTCTTGTCCAGTTTTCGAGTCAAAGGCGCGGAACCGGTCGTCGCTGGTCGGCGCCGACAAATACCAGACCTCCGGCCGTCGCGATCGGTCCGGCGAAGGCTCCTGAACCGCCCGTGTTTTGTTTTCCTGGAGGAGGCTCCGGTCATTCCGAGAGTCGCCTGCCAGGCAATGTCGCCGGTATTTGCGTTTACGGCGAACAAACGTTCCCATGGCGGCTTGACGCAGGGTAAGTTCCCGATCGACTCGCCCGTCGCGTCTTTCGCGGGAGCGCTGAAGCCGAAAAAGCCGGGCGCTTTGTCGTACTTCAGATGAATGGCGTCCCCCTTTGTCTGGGCTGAAATCCGGATCGGGGCGAATCCAGCCAGTGCCCGGCGCGTCTCGATCGCCAGCGCGCTTTGCCGCAGCAACACTGCGCCGGGCGTAGTCTTCCGCCCCGTCGGCTCCAATCAGCACCGGAATCGGCTTAAAGCACTGATGACTATTAGTCATGTCGTGCAGCTTCTCCCGCTCCCGTTGGACCGCCTGCTGCGACGGGAACACATTCAGGTATTTGCGACCGCGTCCTTTCAGATCGCGATCATACCGAAAGGTGTAACCCAGAAAGTTTAGGCTCGCCCCTGCTTCCCGCAGGTCCACCACTCGCGTCTT